>DASUKX010000107.1:0-3867 GCA_036278495.1 Nitrosotalea sp. | reverse complement strand
TCTCAAAAGATGGTCTCTTGTTTTTTGAAATGCATGACACAAAGAAATGCATAACGGTATCGCTGAATAATGAAAAATACAAAAAAATCATCTTTGAAGTACAAGATAAAGAATCTGCGGCAAAAATCATTCGTGATGCTATATCTAATCATGGATAAAATCAAAGGTGAGGAAGGGATTTGAACCCCTATAGATTCGCTTTGCAGGCGAACGCATAGCCACTCTGCCACCTCACCGCGATCAAAATGGCCTAACTTGAACAATTAAATCTTTTAGATTAAAATTTTGAAAATTGCTTTGCAGCAAGTCTAATGTCTTCTGACTTGATCGTCTTTCTGCCAGCATGTGTTGACATCTCTATTGCATTTTTTGCAATTGAGACACCAATTTCTTCTAGTATTCTTCGAAGTTCGTTGGCAGATTCATCACTTACTCTTTCCGCACCTGCTTTTTTCAAAATTCTGTACATTACAGAAAGGCCAAATTCCGATGTTACCATATGCCATAAATCCAAAAACCCTTGATAAAAGACTTTGAGTGGAAAAAAACTATGCAAGGATCGATTTATACACACTATTTCATGGTCAGATATGTAACAAATGACCTGGCTGACTGATGCTCACATACATCTATCAGACAATGAATATTCTGGTGATATGGAGTACACACTTACTGCTATGGATAAAATGAAAATCAGAGCCTGCTGTGTATCCATGGATAATCAAAGCTCAAAATCTACTCTTGTCCTAAGTCAACGAAGCTCACTAATTCTGCCCTTTATTGGAATCCATCCTGAAAAAGCAGATGATGATCTAAATGCCATGATAGATCTAGTTACTCAAAACTCTGACAAAATATCTGGCATTGGTGAGATTGGTCTTGACAAAACCTATGTTTCTGACGAAGCTGGATTTTCAAGACAAGTGCTAGTGTTTCAAAATATGCTCTCGCTTGCAGAAAAATTAGGAAAACCTGTATCTATTCATTCAAGGAGAACTCTTGATGAAATATTTTCTATACTTCCTTCATATTCCATAAAAGGTATCCTGCTTCACTGGTTTTCTGGCAGCAAAAAACAATTGCAAAAAGCGATGGAACTTGACTGTTTTGTATCTTATGGGCCAGCGATGGTATACTCTGAGGATAAACAAGTTCTTCTTTCACAAACACGTCTTGATAAAATATTGTTGGAGACTGATGGACCAGTGAGATTCTCTAGATGTTTTGGTCTTAAAACTGCGCAAATAGAATTCCTCCCAAGCGTTCTTTTTTGTGCAGCTAGCATACTCAACAAGTCGTATGATGAAATGTTGCTTGTTGCAGAAAGAAACACTGATTCGTATCTTGGTGTATAGGTATAAAAAACCCCTTTAGCACATTCAACTTGTGAATAGAATCAGACGAATTTCCACGGAACTAATGACTACTTATAAAGGAAAATTTGATACTGATTTTGCACACAACAAACAGGTTCTAAATGAAATTGCAGTTGTAAGATCAAAGGGTCTAAAGAACGAAATCGCTGGTTACATCTCTTCATATCTTAGACGTGAACTAGAAGAACAGGAAGAAAAGGAATCGGTATCTGCTCAAAGTGAATCAGTTGATGAGACTGAAGAGATTGAAGAACAGATACTCAACTAGATACATTACAAAAATTCGATATAGTCCAGTATTTCTTTTGATATTATGATAATAGTCAAGCTCTTGGGGGGTGCAAGAAAGTCATTTGCATCTGATAAACTTGAGATTCAAAGTGATTCAATGTCAATATCCGGTCTATTGGATCATCTTCAGGAATCAATCCCTGTAACCTCGCCTCCACTTGACTCTAACAATATTCTTGTTGCAGTAAATGGTGTTGATTCGTCTGCGTTACAAGGAAAAGAAACACTGTTGAAAAATGGTGATGTTGTGAGCATAATCCCGCTGGTTCATGGGGGACGATCAAAAAGAGTGCAATTTAGTCTAATGAACACATCTGTAGAACTGGTAAGGCTCAAGAAAACAGTAAAAGATCCAGTTAGATTTCTCGAGTCGCTCAGAGTAAAACATCCAAATCTTGTCATCCAGGGTATGAGGGCTCAGTATGTTCTGAACGTGGGACATGCAAAAAAGATAGTTGCAATTTCTTTATCTGCAAAAAAGGCAGATGTCTTACTTTCAAATAAAATAGAGACTGATATTCTCATGCGATTTGCATGTACAAGACAGATTAGTGATGCCATATCAAAAGTTGGCGTGAAACCCAGCTCTGACTCTATACTGGTAATACTTGGCAAAAAGTCATCGCTTGAAAAATTATTCAATGAACTTGACGATCTTTTGGAGGCTAGTGTATTTTCAAAAGATAATTCCAAACTGATCAAAAAAGAATTTGGAATAACACAGAAAGAACTAGACTGTGTTCTTTCTAAAACTCCTCTGGAAGACTTGATGGCAGAAAGATCTGCAACACTATTCCATTGAATCTCGTTTGAGCTTCAATGTGCTTATGATGTCATCTTCTTTTAATATTGAAACACCTACTATACCACCCATTATCTGAATCATGACATTCCAATCATAAGACTCTAGGGATACCTTGTTTGGAATTATGTCTGCAATGGAACTTATCAATTCTTTTGAGGAAATGTCAGAGCCTCTCTTTTCAATTGTAATTCTATAGGTATCTGACTCACTCATTATCTTGACTTGGTCTTTTACACTCTCTACTATGTTCTCAATACTGGCAGAGGTAGTGTGTCTGACTGGAATGAATCTATGACAATATCTCATCCTCCATGGTTCGTCAAGAATTATCTTTTTGATGTCTCTAATGGCCACAAATGGATCGATTGATGTATCTGCCCAAATTATACCTGAAAAACTTGATTTTCCTATTCTGGGTGAACCATCCCCTAGTTCCTCTATGATGTCTGAGATTTCATCACAGGCCTCTTCTTCAAGATGTCTGCTACAGGTTGCAATTAAATTCACACTAGTGACTCCAATTTTATTTTTCCCTCTCTTACTATTTTTAATTCATTGTCTACAATCTCAACTATTGTGGATTCGCAAGAATTGGTAATCTGTCCACCATCAAGTAATGCATCATAGCCTGAAAATTTACTTGCTATTTCTTTAGAGTCTCCAAACGATGGCTGTCCAGAAAAATTTGCACTAGTGCCTACAAGCAACCTACATTTTTCTAAAAGAGCAAGCACGCAAGGGTTGTCAGGAACCCTCACGGCAATCTTGCCTTTCAAACCAAGTGTCTCTTCAATTTTCTTGTCTTTTACTTTGAGAATCAATGTAACAGGGCCTGGCCAAAACTTGTCTGCTATTTTTTTTGAAATTTCATCAAAAAATACGATATCTTCAATGTCTCTTTTTGAATACGCCAAAACCGGAAGATGTTTTATTTTCTCCCTACCTTTTATCTTGTATATCTTGTTGACTGCATCTTGGTTGCGCGGGTCGCAACCTATCCCGTATACTGTATCAGTAGGAAATACAACAATTCCTCCTTTTTGTATGATGTCATAAGCAGCGTTTATCCCTGCATCATCGCACGGTAAAATCACGATTTTTCTTGGTGTTTAATAGTAAATTATCTCTTTTTATGAAAATGATATAAGTTTGATACGTGTATTATAGTGCATCATGGATGAGATACCACAATGTCACTGCCCTCCAGGCGGAGAAACTTACGTAAATGACGATGGAATGCGAATCTGTGTTTCCTGCGATGGCTGGGTAGGACCAACCAACTAAGCTTTGATGATTTCATTGGGGCTGTGTAAGTCTTTTATAGGAAAATATTTTGTTTGATTGTTATGTCAGATAGCTTTGAGAACGATTTTGAAGATGAATTTGATGATGATC
>DASUKX010000106.1:0-18295 GCA_036278495.1 Nitrosotalea sp. | reverse complement strand
CCTTTGGATAGATTTGACATCTGTCCAGATCCTTGCAATGCCAGTGTTGCAAACCATGCACCAATTGATGCAATTCCAACTGCGCCAAGCCTGTAAAGTGATTTCAATGATTTAAGAAGTGATTTGCTTGCTTTTGCTTTGTCTGAAAACTTGGATGGTAGGATAACGATAGCAAATTTTGTTGCAGTATAGTATTTCATGTCATGAGATTTTGTGTTTTTCCCAATCTTTGATATTTCAACTAGTCCAACATCTTGCATTTTCTTTAGGTGATATCGTACAAGCTGCAGCGAATATTCTGTCTTTATTGCAATATCATTTGCAGTAAGTGTATTTTCAAATAATGATTTCAAAATAGTTCTGCTTACATCATTTACCAAAATCTCTCCTAATGCTCTGAGGCTATCGTCTTCTGTACCGTATATGCCAACTCTTTCTGCAATTGGTTGCTTGGAGTTTTCTGGATTCATGATAATAGTGACATATTGTTCCACATGATGATATGTAAGACTTTTGATGAAATCCTATTTTCATCAAACGCTAAATCTAAAATTGTACCATGATATATCATGAAGAAACTAGCATACAGCATATTGTTTGCTGTGATCATGTCTGGTGCCTTGCCGCAATTGGCATTTGCACAACAGTATGGCGCATACCCTCCAGGAAATTCCATGACTCTCGAGCAAGAGCTTGATCTTGCAAAAAAGAAAGTTGAACTGGTAAAGGAACATCCAGGGGATGGTTCTGGAACTCCATATCTTGATGCAAACGGAGTCATTGGAGCCTCTATAATTTCAGGTGCCATATTTGGAGGAATTTTTGTAACCTTTGTGGTTAGAGCAACACAATTCGAAAAGGCACAAAAGACTAGAGTCGCACTCTAACCCTTTATTTTTTTAAATTTTGATTATGTGCAATGCATTTTTCTGGTACGTTGAATTTGTCTGATTGTGTATTCTATGAAGTAATTGTTTAACAACTATGACTTGGGTGTGATCTTGTGAAGCCTTTCAAAAAGATATTGATAATTGACGTACTTGCTCTGATTGGTAGTTTTTTTCTGATATGGCAACTGTCTGCAGGTTCTGATTTTTTAATTCCCAGTGTTCACACTGATTATATCAAATCGTTACCGTTGGCATTGATGTATACTGTACTTGTTGGCATCCTGATTGTTCTTGGAACGGTAATTCTATTTTTACCAAAAAGAAAAAGACACTGAAAACTAGGCCATCTTCTGTACTCTACCTATCTTGCCGTTCTGCAATTCTACCTTTATCCCATGTGGGTGAAAATTACTTGAGGTGAGAATTCGCTTTACTGTTCCATCCGTCAACTTGCCTGTTGACTGATCTTGTTTTTGTACTATTGATACACTGGACCCAATCTTGATTTTCTCTCTTGAAGGTATTGAGTCCAATTTGTTCTGTTGACAATGTTCTGTTATTTAGTTGATATGCATGGATTGGTTGTATCGTTATTCATCTTCATCATCGTCCTCATATTCATACTCTGTAGAATATAGTATGAATAATTTTCTGTATAGACTAGAGTTTTTTTCATATAATGTGAAAGTCATACCTTATCATTACATGCATTTTTTGACATTCAAATGTTGTGTAATGATTCCAATGTTAAACTATCTTGAATGGTGATAATCGATATTAAAATAGAAAAAGAGGGTTTTTGGGGATCTGTAATGGTACACAAGATGTGAGATCTAAAACTCTATCTTGTCTTTTTCACTAAGGAGGAATTTTTTTGATTTTCTTACTCCTTTTAGATCAAACCAGCTTATCTTGAGTGTGACCTTTTTGCCCTTGATCTCGTCAATTGTTATCTTGTCTGCTGTTTTTACAAGTTCACTTAGTGTTTGATTTGACATTTTTTTAATCCGTTTTATTTTTCAATTTGATTCTTGGGACCGAATTTTATACACATGTTGTTAAAAATATTCCACGCTCTGACTTTGATCAAATCTGGTATTATTCTGATATCTCTGATCGATAAGCTACTTTTATGATAAATAAGCTAAATTGTTGAGTATGTATAATATGCAAAAACTGTGTTATGTGTATAATGCTCCAAACATCACAATTGCGCAAAAATACTGAAACTACATGCGTAATGATAAATTGTGAATCTGGATCTGAAGGAAGAATAATAGATGAAATCCTGGAGATAAAGGGCGTAAAAGAGTGTGTAAGAACGACAGGCCCTTATGACATATTGGCCATAATAGAATCCCATACTGTCGAGTCTTTGAAGGAAATCATTGAAAACAACATTCGTAAGATACCGCATGTCCATGCTACGACTACGCTTGTAATAGCAACTAGGCTCTAGGTATCATTTCTCTTGTTTTGTAACAACGCAAAACTACTTGTTATACCATATTGCATTTCATATCATGAAAGCAATGAGCTACAAAAAATTTCGTCAATCCCGTGCAACGCATTATGATACAATAGAAGGCAAGATGGAAAGGACCGAAGTCATAAAAAAACTGGAATCGTTTCTAACGCAAAAACTAGGTGAAGGCCAAGACTTTTTTGACCAGTATAAAGTACGTGAAGTCTAAACCTTATCTTGCTATGTTATGTGTTAACTTGTCATGAATCTGTGCTAAAATGAGCTCTGCCTTTTCCTTGTTCTCAAATGTCTCTGCTTTTTCGTCCATGATTGCATCTATCTCATAGCTCTTGTCTACCAAAACATTTGCAACATGATCATCTAGAGTACCATTGCCCATCAAATAATATGCAAAGACCGTATTTTTCTGTCCTATTCTGTGCAATCTGTCTTCAGCTTGTCTGTGTATTGCAGGGCTCCAATCAAGCTCTGCAAATATGACATATCTTGCTCTGCTCAAGTTTATTCCAACGTTTCCAGCTCTGAGGCCGGCAATTATCAACTTGGTTTCGCCGTTTTGGAATCTGTCTATTCCCTCTTGTCTTTCCTTGTCGCTCTGGCCTCCAATTATGGATGCAGGAGTATATTCTGAGAGGCTTCGGTGAAGCAATTCGTGAATTGCCTTGTGGTGACAAAAGACTACGACACTTTCCTCAATCTCCATGATATTTTTGACAAATTCAATTACATGTGGAACCTTTGCAACTCCTGCAGCTTGTCTTTCACTTTGTATTGCTCTCTTGTATGATGAGAATTTATCAAATGCGCTTGTTGCACTCTTTTGTTCTGCTTCAAGTCTTTCCCAAATTTTGCCAAGCTCAGTTTGATAATAGTTGATATCAGAATCAATAAGCTCCTTGTATCGTACTTTATCCTTGAGTTCTTTTAGTACGTCTGATTTTTTCCTCCTTAACATTACATGCTTGCGTAACTCTTCTCCCAAGCTTGCACGCTTGTTTTCAAGTACGATTGCCTTTCCTTTCTCATTTACATAGCAAAAGTATTCACAAAACTCATCAAAAGTTCCAAGAAGACCTGGTCTTAGTATGTCTACGATTGGCCATATTTCAGAACCTCTGTTGTAAATCGGAGTTCCTGACAAACCGACTCGATATTTCACAGAATCAAGAGCTGCAAGTTTTTTCACAGCGGTGTACTTTTTAGTTGTTTTTGAACGAAGATGTTGTACCTCATCACATACAACTGTCTTGATGTTTATCTTTGCAAGATCATCTATTCTCTTGTGCAATAGATCATAGTTTATTATGTAGACATCATACTTGCCAAGTTCTTGAGCCTTGCCAGTCCTTATCAAAACAGATGATGGGTATTCATTTTCTGAAATTTTTCCATTGCGGCTGCGTTTTTTGAGGAATTTTTGAGTTTCACGCTGCCAGTTGTTGAGTGTTACAAGTGGGGCCACTATTAATACTGGAAATGTCTGTTTTTCTGTTGCCAAATATGCAAGGGTCTGGACTGTATTGTGAGTTATGATTCCATTTGCGATATAGTTGTGTGTTTGAGGAATGGACAAATCATAGACATGACCAGAAAATGATTTTTCTTCAACTGATTTGATTGGGCACCAGTTGATTGATTCTAAGGATATCTCACGTAATTGTTGTGCTAAATCATGATGTGTTGATTCTAATTTATCTGAAACTTGAATTACAAGTTGTTTACTCATGCCCTGAGTGTATTTGTATGGAGTATACAGATTCAGAGAACGAAAAGATATTCCGGTATCTGCAATTTTTTGAACAATTTTATGTGACGGTACTCCCTCAATGTTTGTATTGTGTTTTTTTCTTGCCAGTTTCTCAAGTGCAATCTTCTTGTGAGTTGATATCAGTTGGAATTGTTCTGCAAATCTATCAATGGAATTTTCACCAAATGTGCACACATAGTACGTTCTACGTTTTCTTGTACCATTTGTTGCATATTTTTTAGCAACTCTGATGCGAAGCCAAATGCCAAAGTGGCGGAAAATTTCGCCTAGTGATAGTGCTATGGATTTACTTGCAGTAGTTATCTCACAATGAGTTTTACCAACATGACCTTCCGAATCAAACATGGCTTGTACAAATGCTTTCTGTACTTCCAAAGGTGCTTCAATTATTGCTCTTGGAACTTTCTTGTCTTTTGATCTTCTGCCCCACTCATATCCGTATTTTGAAAATATCTTGTAGAGTGGAGTTGTAGCGATTACATGAGTTGTTAATTCTTTTCTTGCTTTTGGAAGATCCACTCCTTGTTGTTTTGCTAACTCTTGAACTCTGGATAATATTTTTGAATCTGAATTGTAAAATCTACCATGAGGATACCTGTCATTTTCTATGTATTCATAACCTTCTGCAATCTGCCAGGCCATTAATTCTGCAATGTCTTTTGATAATGTGCCTTTTCCGTCGTGTATTGTTTTTGATGGTACGGCAACTTTATCATTGACATTTAATTCACTAGCTCTCTTCCATCCGTCTGGAGTGAGAAATCTGTGGCGCTTTGTACATTCTATTTCTGAACCATCTTTGAGAATTATCTTTATTATTGTCTCGTTAATTTTTTGTCTGAATACTCGGTTTACTTGTTTGGAAATTATTTTTTCCCCGTCAAAAGTTTGTATGCTTATGGGTGTTTTCAACTTGGCCCATTCTTCGTTGCCATCCTGTTCTGTAACTTTGGCTTGTTCCCAAATCTCCTTGATTGGAATACTTCCGTTTGTTGTACTGATTAGTGCATCACCTTTGATACACTTGCCCAAACCCATTTCGTCTGCTAACAGTGCATTTCCATATGATTTTAAAAGAAAATCAAGACCCTCTCTTTGAAAGTCAAGGAGATTTCCACGAAACTGCGGTCCTGGGGTTGCCTTGCGCAGTTTTTCAATACGAGTCCATTTTTTTTGAGGGACGATGACCTTGCGAACTTTTCTATGCCATATTGATTTTGATCTTATTTCAAGTGGATACCTGTCCATTATCCATTTTATCTTCTCTACATTTTGCACCGTATCTGGAACTATGGCCTCTTCTGGACCGTTTCCATACCATGCATGGGGTATGACACGGGCCACCATACTTACTGCTCTAGGTCCTGTCAGTTTCCAAGTCCAATTCTTTGAGTATGTGTCCAGAACATATTCCAGGGTGCCAAATTCTTTCATAAGCTATAATTCTTCGACATTGGTAAACTCGATTTATGAATCTTTTACTTTGTGTAATTGATCGCAGTTTTTCTGGTTTGTGACAAGTTCTAGCAAATTTATGCTCAAAAATGTGATTTTTGTAAATATCTGTCTGTTAAATTACATATTGCCCAAAAACTAGCATTTGGCAAAAATCTCTTCTAACAATGGGGGGCCTAGGTTGATCTTTTGCGGAACCGCTTGAGTTTTTCTATGCCTAGAGATTTTCCAAAGAATTTTTTTACATAATAATATGCAAATGCGGTTGAAAGTATTGCAGATAGTATCAACCCGTATGATATTGGCCCAAATAGTTGCTCATGGTTTGGATACAGGCCAAATACTGTTGCAAGGGTATTTGGAACAAGTGCTGCAGTTCCGGCCACTGTCCACCAGATGATAAATATTGTAACCTTGTTTGTAACTTCTGCCTGTACAACATTGACTCCAGTGGCAACCATCTGCATGACGTTTTCTGCCATCTGTATCTGTCTGTCAAGTCTTCCCAAGATGACTTCGAACTTGCCCAGAATTATTTCGTCATCTGAGACCATCTCTGCATCTCCATACTTTAGGTTGTGCACCGTATCATAGCTTGCCCATATTGCATTCAAAAATGTCAATAGGGATGTCTTCATGTCTGATAATTCTAGAGAAATATCTCTTGTAATTTGTCTAGAGCCTGCAATGTCAATTTCAAACTGCTCTGCTCTCTCAACTATGAGGCGCAATATTGAGAAATTGGTCTCACAGATCTCGTCAATAATTCGTGCCAACAGTATTGTTTGCCTGTCAGCCCACGTGTCTGCATCTTTTGGTAGTTTGCGCAAAAGCGTTGGGGCATAGTTGTACAGTTTTGTTATCTTTCCACCGTAATCGTCATGAATTGTTAAAATTAGATCTTTTCGCATGAAGATCAAAATAGGTGCAGTTTGTGCTTTGTTATTTCCTGGTACTACAAACGGAATCATCAATCCAAGCGTATCACCCCTGTCCTCATAGCTTGATACATATCCTGATAGTAACAAAGATGCGTCCATTGTGATGCCGCATTTTTCTAGAATTTTTGGCGCTTCGTCTGTGATGCTATCAACAACACATTCTATCCATGTAAGACGTCCAGACGATGTAATCTCTGCAAGCTCTGACAATTCGACAGTTGGTTTCTTGAATGGTACTCCATCGTTTTGCATACCTGCTGCATTGATTGCCTTTATCATATCCTAGAGGAAAATTTGGACTTATATACACTTATTCGTGAACAAAAACTTACCTAATATTTTTCAGAATCTATTGGTTGGTACAATGTTAAAATCTTAAAATCAAAACTAGACATTTTACCTCATGTAAAATGCGTTTGATAGAATTGATCAGTAATGTCTAAAGCCCGTCTGCTATCAGCGTTAATGTGAAAAACATCATACCAACAATAAGCATCATAGCTCTACTGTCTCCTGTATTATTTCTCCAATCTGTTGTTGCACAAGATGATCCGAGTTTGGTACCTAAATGGATAAAACATAATGCATTGTGGTGGTCTCAAGGCCAAATCTCTGATGATGATTTCATAAATGGCATGAGATGGCTTGTTGAAAATCGAATCATCCCAGTGGAAGACCTGGTGGAAACTATGGATGGTTCCACTGTGCCTGATTCTGTGAAAAAAATTGCATACTCCTGGAGTCAGGGTAATCTACCTGATGTAGAATTTATTCATGGAATTGAATATCTTATCAAAAATGGAGTAATCGAATTAGATAACCATTTTGTCGCAAAAATTACTCAAGAGAGACTTGATCAAGTATCAGTACGAAATGAGACTAGAAAATCTGTGATAATAATTCCTGTTTTTACTGCATCTGCGTACACTGAACATGGATTTTATTCGTATTATGAAGGAAAATGTAATTTGAGTTGCCTGACCTCGATACTATACACCCAGATACCGCTTGGTTATACTGCAAGCGGAAAGGCTGTAGATACATTGGGGTCTCTTGGATATTACACTCTTACAGATATTGACGTGGACAAAAATCCTGACATCTTGTTGCAATATGGTAAAGTGATTGTACTGCATAATGAGTATGTGACACAAAAAGAGTTTGATGCAATCACGACCCATCCGCATGTGGTTTATCTGTACCCAAACGCCCTATATGGAAAAATTAGTGTGGACTATCACGCAAATCTGATGACACTTGTTCGAGGTCACAACTATCCTGATTCGAAAATACGTAATGGATTTGATTGGAAATTTGACAATTCCCAGTTCGAATATGATACACAATGTAGTAATTGGAAATTTCAGAATGTATCAAATGGGATAATGCTTGATTGCTATCCTGAGAATCACTTGGAGCATAACACCAAGTTGCTCAAGGCTATAAAGGATTTTTAATTCTTTATTGTAATACGTTTGATATTTGATTTGGATGATAACATAATAATAAGAGTCTCAAACGGAGTATTTCGATGAAAGTTCTAGTTGATGAGATGTATGATGGATTTGATACAAAATTAAAGGAATTTGGCTATGATGCGTTTAGCGTAAAAAAACTAATTGCTGAAGGAAAAAAGCTATCAAGTGACTATTCTGTAATAAAATACGCACATGAAAATGGAATGATTGTTGTAACAGAAGATGTTGAGATTGGAAATGCATGTAAGGAAAATGATATCAGATGTGTATTGCTTGACAGCGAAACAATACTGAAGATAATATTGGAAGAGCTAAGCAAGTACAAGGATCGTTAAGCACTTGGTTTGCCGATTCTTTTTTTGGCAATTATGATTATTATGATAATTATTCCTACTATTACTGCACCATCTATGTAATCTGAATAGTGCCTAATCCTGGTCCACTGGTCTCCTAGTGTGATGCCGACATAGGTTAGCATGGCACTCCATATGAGAGAGCCTGCAAAAGTGTAGATTGCAAATTTTTTCAAGTTCATTCTTGCAACTCCTGCTGGCAATGAAATGTACGTCCTAATGGCAGGCAATAGTCTGCTTACAAATGTTGAGCTATCTCCATATTTTTTAAAATATGATTCGGTCCACTCTAGGTGTGACTTTTTCAAGAATACATATTTTCCATATCTTACAATAAATTCTCTGCCAAGTTTTACTCCTATGACATATGCCACAAGTGAGCCGACAAGGTTTCCAACCGAGCCTGCAAGTATTGTTACAATTGGATTGAGTTTTCCAGTTGATACCAAATATCCTGAAAATGGCATGATTATTTCACTTGGAATGGGTATCAGTGCACTCTCTGCTACCATTAGGAAGAATATTCCGAGATATCCGGTGTTTGATATTGCCTGGATTACAAAATTTGCTAAATTACTGATAATGTCTAGTGCTACCATGTCTTCTCATTTGCCTTGTTCTTCCAAGTCTTGTACCCTTACCACATTCCGCCAGTGCTGGTTCCAGGTTCATCAAAGTTTCGTTGTGGGGCATGCTTGTGTGCCTTTTTCATGTGTCTGTCAAGTCTGACTGGATCATGTAGCTCAAGACCGCATTCTTTACACTTTGTTCCTGCAGGTTCTTCTTTTTTCTTGAAAAGCCCCATGTCCCACATTATCTGATTTGAGATAATATTTCTTACGGAAAAATGATTCATAATCTTTAGAAAATTAAAAGGGCTCTGCGTAGAGAGAACCTACGCAGAATAGCATCCAGACGGAATTGGTATGCTATGAAAAGTTATGGATTTGCTATATTGATAAGGTTTTACTTTGTGCACTTGATCAAGGTATATTCAATGGTGTGATCCGCTGCAGCCTGCTTCATCTTTAACATTGATTTGAATAATATTTTTTCTACGTATGATGGATATCTCTTTAGGATCTCTGATCTTAGAGATTGGCGATTTTGAATATAATAGTCTGCCAGGGGAATGTACACATTTGATCCTATCAACTTGATTTCTTCTATCTTGAGACCTGCCTTGAGAATGTTTACCTTGACTGTTTCAATATCATAGTGTTCAGAGGACCATGTGAACTTGAGTATGCCTATCTTGGTAATGTTTGATGGTCTTGCAAGAACTGGAATTGCAAATATTGCGATTCCGTCTTTTTTTAGTATGCGTCTTGTCTCTGATACAAAATCCTGAATTGGCTTGAAATGCTGTGCTGATTCAAGTGCTATTACAATATCACAGGATTCGTTTGATATTGGAATTTTTACAGCAGTTGAATTGAGCAAGTTTATCCCTTTGAGGGATGCTTGGGTGCTTGCAGATTTTAACTGGATTGGATTTATGTTCACACATGTGATGGTGACACCTGGGTGATTTTTTTTCCAAAGAAATGCAGGTTCTGAAAAACCACTTCCTACATCTAAAATGTGTGTTGCATCTTCAAAGTGTGCCATGTTTGCTGCTATGTTGCAAAGATTTTTTTGGGCATCTACGGGATTTTTTGTTGTATCATCCCAGTATCCAAAGTTGAGAAAATTTCCTCCAGTTGAAATCTGCATCAATCCTGAGAGATAGTTGTACAGATTTACGACATCGTTTTCACTGCGTCGCAGTGTCCACAAAATAACGTCAATTGGATTGGGATTATTCAATATGAAAAATAATCAGGAAAGGGCCTATTAAGATATGAATTCTTCTGTATGGCCTAAAACGGCTGATCTTTTTATTTACCCAATTGAAATACTGGTGTATAATGGAAAAATGCGATTCCAGGACCAGGGCATACAAGAATGGCAAAACTTTTGATCAATGCAGAGACATTGCAAAGACCTTTTCTTCTGAACTAGAAGAAAAAATAAATCGTGACGGTCAGGTAAGTTGGGATTTTATTTTGGAAAATGCAGGTCATGATGAATTGGTGTACAAACTTACCCTGAAATATCTCAGACAAGATGGTTTTGATATTGGGGATTGGAAAAGACCGCGTGTGACCAAGACTATTGCTTAGGTTCTACTGCACAGCTTCCATTCTGGGATTTTATCTTCTTGGCCATTATTACTGGAGTTATCATGAGAATGGGAATTGATATTGCAATAAAGATTGTTTGAATCTGAGCCTCAAAGCTTGTCAGAAATAGCGTAAATGTGGTGGCCCCTGCACCAAAACCAAAGAGCATGGTAAAAATGGTACCAGCACAGGTGGGACATCCGACAAAAAGTCCAGTCACTGCCCCAAATGCACCTAATTTTCCGCCGCTTTTTGCAATTGAAAATACTGTTGAAGATATTGCAAAATTTAGGCCGACCAAAAATGACACTGTTACAAGCAATAATAAATTCAATGGAATTATTTGAAGCCCGACATGTTCTGTGAAAAATGCAAAGATCATTGGCATGTATCCTGGAAGGTCACAGCATGGTGAGAGTTCTATGTGTGGAGGTTTTGGAAATCCATAATCTGTTGCATTAATGTCTGGTTTGTAAATAATTATTCCAGATGTAAATGCAAAAAATATTCCGTATCCTATCGCGCTGATGATAAAAATTTGTTTTGATCTCTTGTTGTGTATGGCATTTGCAATGATTGATGAAATACTTGAATCTGCATTGGTGATCTTTGTCCTGTACATTTTGTATAATCCCCACCCAATCGATCCAAAAGATGCAAACAGTACCAGGTATGTGGCAACTGCTAGTCTTTGCAAGGCAGGCATTGCAGCGGGAGTAATTATCAAGTTGTTATTTTTTGTATATGCTAAAAATGATATGGCAATGGCTAGAAAACCAACTAGTATGAGTGCAAGGTGTGAGCGCATCACTGTCTTTTGTTTTTCCACTTGTGTGCCAAGTTTCTACTCTGACATTAAATTCTATCTCAGATTTTCTCCAAAGTGTTTATCTTGGATAATATCATATTTGTTCTAATAATGAAGATTGATGAGCCGCAAGACTCTGACTATGCAGAGACCAAGATAACCTATGTGGGCTTTGTGGATCCATATGGGGTTGAGGGGCTCTTGATATTGAGGGCAAATGATGGCAAAGAATTCCACATGAGGGCCTTTTCAGGCGAGGTTGCACGGCACATTACCAACTTTACTGAGGGCCAACGGGATGCGATTCCAACAATATACAACATGGTGGAAGAGATTGCAGAGCTCAATGAATTGGTTCTTGTAAAAATCAAAGTATACGAAAGTGGAAGTGTTTTGCGTGCCAATGTCTACTTTACTGGTAAACATGACTTGATAATGCGTAACTATCGGGCATCTGACGCCATTGCACTTGCAACATTTTACAATATTCCTATTTTGGTTCGAAAAAATCTGTTAAAGGAAAAAATGGAAGCTTAGGTCAACACTTGATCTAATTTTCCTTCTTGCTGGGCGATTCTCAACTCCATGGCAATTCTCCGCCCGACTCCAAATGTTTCACCGTACTTGTATTTTGTATATGGACTGGTTGTGGCAAGAATTGGATTTCCTGGAACTCGCAGTGATACATCGTATACAACGATGTCTAGTTCACGTGTTATTACGCTCTGTAAAGAGAATGGTCCTATGATTCCTGGCGCATATTCTTTTTTTGTTGCATTGACAAACTTGTCTCCAATGTCGATGACTTTTTCAAGTAATGACTCTCTTATGCTTGCAGGTGTATGGCCTACCTCGATATTTTGTAGTTCAATGTTTGTCTCTAGTTGTTGTTTTGCAGGTAGTGAAACAAAGTCGTGAAGGTTTGTCTGCAATCTTCTTTCTATTCCTAGAAAATCCACCTCCTTTGATATTGGGGTGTAGAAATAATTGAAATTAAAATAAGTTCCAATGACAAATTCCTCGATGCTTGCAGTCTTGAGTGCCTCTCTTGATATTAATCCCTGTCTGATTTTTGTTTCTGTCTTGTCTTTGTATTCTGCATATGATGATACGTTAAAAAAAGCGCGTTCCAGTTTGCGTTTTTTTTCCTGGACTTTGACTATCACTGGTCTGTCAATATCTTTTGGATCTTTGAATAGTCTTGGAAATCGTATCTTTGCTTTCTGCAATAAATAATATTGATTTTTCTTGTTGGCACGTTCCTCTGCCTGGAACAGTGCTCTGTTTCCAAACAATGGAACCTTGAACTTGTTTTCAACACCGTCATATCCAAGATATGCAGTAAGTGCTCTGTGTGGTACAATTATGGTGCTAGAATCTCTTAGTTTTGCCTGGATTTTTGGAGATAGCATGTCTTGGAATTTTTTTACTATGATAATTTCGTCGGCAAGTCTTGAAAATCTCTTATATGGAATCTCTCTGCCTCTTTGGCAAACTACTGATGTCTTGAAATTCTCATCTTTTGCGCCGTCCATTATCTCAAGAGCCGAATGACTCCCAAGTGTGCCGATGACAGGTTCTGAATACTTGTCTACAATGGCTGAGATTTCAGATTTTTTTATCACGTCGTATCTATTTTACTTGGGTAAAAAAGCGTTATCCAGGCTATTGGGAGTTTCATGTTATTCAAAAATGAATGTTGCAAATTCCTTGAAATTATGGTACAGTAAAACGTTGAAAATTATTTGAGTTCTTCTTTGTCTTTAAAATCCTTGAGTTCTTTTTCTGATTCTATTCTACCTTTCTCAAACTCGCCTTTTGCCTTTCCAAACGTCCTTGCAAGTTCAGGGATCTTTTTTGCACCGAAAATTAAAACTCCTATGACTACTACGGCGATTATTACATTCTCGTATGCCATTATTGGCTTAAATGCGGCAGATCAAGATTTAAGTGTTGCAATATTTTTTGCCTGCCTCTCTGACACTGCCATGCCTATGAGGTATAGTACGATCATTGGACCTGCAACAAACCACATGGTGACTCCGCTTCCGTCTGGAGTTATTGCTGCACCTAGTATGACCATTGCAATTATTGCATACCGTATGTTGTTTCTCCAGAATTTTGGATCAATTAATCCTGATGCAGTAAGTGCATACATTATCAATGGAAGCTGAAATGATACTCCGAATGCAAGGATGAATTGGAGTACAAATGTGATGAAATCCATGATGTTCAAAAATGTAAGTAAATCTGCAGACTGGCCATACTTGTAAAGAAATTCTAGGATGTATGGGGTAACAAAGAGATATGAAAACAAGCCGCCTATTATGAAAAGTATGATTGCTGGAATTGTTATGTTTCTAATTATCTGGACTTCTTTTCTATGAAGTGCGGGAGACAAAAATCCCACAAATTCTTTTACTATGATTGGCATTGCAAATACCATGCCAAGCAATATGGCAATGTAAAACTGGGAGAAAAATGCCTGACCTGGAGCTGTTTGAATGAGTTGTACTGTTGATGGCAACAAGTGATGCTTCATTGATACAGTTGCCTGTGCTGCCATGTTGTCAAACGGACTAAATGTTGGATAGTATAGTTTGATGCCGTTGTACATGAACGGAGTAAGATGGAAGCTTATAATGAAAAATGAGATTGCTCCTATTGGAATAACTGATCTGAATACTCTTTTTCTCAAGTCTTCAAGATGCTGGCTAATGGTCATTGGCTTATCCATTGCAGCTATAAAATAGGCTGTTCCGTATTAATAGTATTTTTTCTGTTGTTCTACAGTCCGGGTATTGGAAGTATCTTGCTTGCTGGCAAGTTACTCTTTTCTTGCTCTGGCACACTAAAGTTTTCAAGCTCTATTGTAAGTTCAGTGCTGACCTCAAAGTTGTCACCTAACTGGACTGCAAGTTCTGCAATCTCCTTTGGAGAGTAAATTTCACGTGAGCCCTTTAGAAATATTCTTGAGCTCTTTTCTGCTGGTTCTCCACCAAATTTATCCTTGAGAAACTTGGTCAGTCTGTCTATCTCTTCTTTTTCTATCATGTTGTGATAAAATACGATGCCTTTGATCAAGTCATAATCCCAGGGAGTTCCATTTCTGTATGAATATACTCCAAATATTGCACCTTGGTCGTCTTTTGGGCATTTTATCTCCCAGATCAATACTTTTTTTGGATCGTATTCTGCTTTTCTTACATCATCTACTGTAAGTTTCCAGTATCTCAAGCGACTCATGTTCTAGTCAATCGTTGAATATTCACCGTTAATGAGCCTTACTAGACACAAACTACGGTGTAACGTGTGATATCATGATGCAAAACTGGTTTTAACAATTTTTCATTAAAGCCTGAAATGATTATCTTTCAAATCTGTTTACACGTATTAGACTACTATAACTTGTCATTTTTTTATATTGAATACATGATCTGAAATTATAATCTGCAATGGATGGAGTATTTTCTCGTACCGAACTAATTTCCATTCTTTAGATGATCGCATTTTCTCATTGATCTAAACAAAGGCAATCTCTTACAAAACTTGTATGATGATTCAAAGATCGTACATATTTAATGAAAGATCTATCAAACTACGCAGTGTCTTCATATCTCCATTCAAACATCAGGCTGAATCTTGATGGAACCCACGTTAAAGTAAAAATAAAATATTTGTATTATATTTTACAATGTTTGGTCTAAAATCGTGACCATGTTTTTTATTTTGATATTCGATCATTAACTTCATAGTATATTTTTCATTAGAAGAAAAGATGCGTCAGTCTTTTAAGCAAGTGCAGTACCGTACACATCAAGAGCATGAATCACTCGTACTTTACAATGTTTGTGACATCTCGGATTGACATCAGTAACATTGTTCCTGAACAATGTATAACAATTCTTTATTTATTGAATTCCGAAGATGATGCGAAATGGATCTAAGGATTCTTCTCTTTGTCTCAGTTGCCACAATGCTAGTTTTTCCACAGTATGCTTTTTCTGAATCTTCTTCTGGTGATTCTGATACCGTATCATTTGATAAATCAAACTCTACTGTTGTTCCTGTTTTGTCCCAGGAAACCTTGGATACTGGCGTATCTAATGCCACTAATTCGTCTGACTCTTCATCACAAAATGCGATATCTGATGATGCAAATGATTCATCGTCTGGAACAAATTCTACATCAAATGATCAATCCCCGTCTAACTCTGGAATCACAAATGACACGAGCTTGAATACTGGAACAAACAGTACAAACTTGAATACTGGAACAAGCAGTACAAACTTGAATGCTGGAACAAACAGTACAAACTTGAATACTGGAGTTACAAATAATACTAAAACAAACATTACTATGCTTGATTCTACATCAAGTTCTGTAACACCTAGTACTGCTACCGTATCCAAGGGATCGCAAATACAATTTACTGTAAGAACATATGATACTACAAACTCTCAAACTATTCCATCTGGTATAGTGACTTGGACTGATGGTAATACCGGTGGCACATTTAGTCCGACTTCGTGCACCTTATCTTCTGGTAAATGTCTAGTGATGTATACTCCTAACACAAATTATCGTGGAAACATTATAGTTGCTGCAAACTATGGGGGCGATAGTACACACTCTGCAAGTGCTGGTACATCCACTGTGACATCAAATGTCCCTTCAGATGTTACCCTTGTGATTACATCAAGTGCCAACAACATATCTCCTGGATCAAAGGTGCAGCTAACTGTCTCGCTTACTGATACTTCCAATTTGCCCACTGTTCCAACTGGCATGATATCATGGAGCGATAATAATTCTGGTGGCGTATTCAGTGCAACATCTTGCATTTTATCATCTGGGAGCTGTATCGTTTCGTATACTTCACCTCAAGACCATGGAGGAAACATGGCAATATCTGCAACTTATGCAGGTGATACTCTTCACAATGCTAAATCTGATGCTGGAATATTCACATTGGCAGTAAATCTATTACCAAGTACCACCACTGCAGTTACACCAAGTGCGGTTACAATAAACCAAGGATCCCAGGTCCAGTTTACTGCATCAATTACAGACACATCAAGTTTGCCAACCATTCCATCTGGTGTGGTAACATGGACTGATGGAAATGCAGGTGGCACATTTAATCCAGATTCATGTGATCTGTTGTCTGGTAAATGTTCTGTCTTGTATACTCCGTCTTCGACCACACCTTCTTCTGTGACAATTACGGCTGCGTACGGAGGCAGCACTGAGCATTCTGGAAGCACTGGCACATCTGTTTTGACAATAAACATACTGCATACAACCGTAACATCTGTTACGCCAAACTCGGTTACTGTTGCACAAGGATCTCAAGTACAACTGACTGCAACAACTACTGATGTATCAAAATCACAAACTGCTGCGACTGGGGATGTGACATGGACTGATGGCAATGCAGGTGGCACATTTAACCCAACTACCTGCTACCTTTCGTCTGACGCATGCACTGTGACATATACTCCATCTGCATATTCTACCAATACTGTGACAATTAATGCGACTTATGGTGGAGATAGCACACACTCTGCAAGCGTTGGCACGTCTTCTGCGTCGATAATTGTACTTCCATCATCTATTTCATTAAACACTGATCAGTCGTAT
This sequence comes from Nitrosotalea sp., assembly GCA_036278495.1. GTDB lineage: Archaea > Thermoproteota > Nitrososphaeria > Nitrososphaerales > Nitrosopumilaceae > Nitrosotalea. Next base: position 1,307 of record DASUKX010000106.1, on the reverse strand, counting down.
TATGCATATGGCGATGTAGTTACTTTATCTGCAAATCTTCCAGGACAGAGTCTTCAAAGCATTGCAGTAGGTGTATCAAATCCAACTGGTGATAACATCATATCAAGAACCATAACTACTAATGAAAACGGTACTGCATCTTTGCAATTCAAGATTCCTGATACTTATCAGACTGGTGTCTACCATGATATTGTTACTGCACTTGTTGATGGAAGAAATTATACAAATTCAACTGAATTTAATGTAATAAAATCTCGCGGAGTTACTATCGACTCTGTGCAAATTACAAACCAGCAGGGAGATCCAGTCTCCATTTTGCCAAAGGGCCAGAATGGATTTGTCAAAGTTTCAATTTCATCAGGAGAAAAGATGCCTGCACTTTTGACACTAAACCTTTTTGATGCAGGCCAAAGCAGTCTTGGCACAACTTCAATAAAATCTACAGTAAACCCTGGAACATCTCAGATGACTCTATCATTTTTCATTCCAGCAAATGTCCAAGTGGGACTAGCCAATGTATTCACTGATGTATACTCTGATTGGCCAAATAATGGTGGAACACCTCTTACTGCAGAATCTTGTCTTGCAGCAGACCTACAAGATACTTCATTGCTTCCGGCATCATACGTGCCAGATGCGCCACATGCATGCACAAATACTTCTGGTGGAGTATTGGGAACTGGAAATACCGTATCCACTGCAATGACAAACAGCCAGGCCCAAGTCACACTCGGTGTCTTGATACAAAATGATTCTATGACGTTTATGAGTCCTACCCAGGCACATCTGTTGGCTCTGGCTTACCAAAATAACACTGGACAAAAGGAAGGTAATTCTGTTGGAACAGTAAATGTGGATGTCAACAGTCTGAATGGAACATCTGCAAATATTTCGCCTACTCAATTTACAACCTTGGCAGGCCCTGATCTTCAAAACAATCCGATGGCAATGAAAATCTTGCAAGAAATCGAAGTATCAAAGAGACAAGTGGCAAACATCATCGGAAATGAGACTGCTGCAAAGCTTGACCAACAGTTAATTTTACAGCAAAGACAGGCTGCTGCAAGTCAACTAAAACAAGATTTGACTGTTCTTGCAGAAGCAAATACATCTACAAGCTCTGATGCAGCATATGCCAGTTTCCTTACAACGGTTGATGACAACAGGACACATCCTGTATTCCAAGATGAATTTAATTTCATGAAACAAAGAGTGACTGTAGCAAATACTGCAATGCAATCAGTTCTCAATAATGGTGGAAGTCTAGGTCAAGCGCTTGCAACTTTTAACAAGTATGCTACAATAAA
>DASUKX010000105.1:0-3166 GCA_036278495.1 Nitrosotalea sp. | reverse complement strand
CGCTTCATGGTGGCCTCTATCTCTATTGCCAGAGTCTGTATGTCGTGCTTTGACATGTGCTTTGTTTCATCAAGCACTATAGTTTGCTGGGGAATTGCCTTCACAATGCTTGCTGGAGTAATTCCCATCTTTTGATTGTATTCTACCTGTTTTTTCCTTCTCCTGTCTGTTTCAGATATGGCAAGTGACATTGATTGGGTCATCTTTTCTGCATACATTATCACTGAACCATCTACGTTTCTTGCGGCCCTTCCAAATGTCTGGATCAAGCTTGTAATGTTTCTCAAAAATCCTTCCTTGTCCGCATCAAGTATTGCCACAAGGGATACCTCTGGGATGTCAAGGCCTTCTCTTAACAGGTTGATTCCAACTAGGACATCAAATTCGCCTAGTCTGAGCTGCCTGATTATTTCAGTTCTCTGGAGGTTCTCAATCTCTGAGTGCAAATAGCGCACCTTTACCTTGTGCTTTGACAAATATTCTGCCAAATCTTCTGCCATTCTCTTTGTAAGCGTTGTAACTAGAACTCGCTGGTTTTTTTCTACACGTTTTTTAATTTCTACAATCAAATCATCCATTTGGTTTGCAGTTTTTCTTACCTCTACTGTTGGGTCAATAAGACCCGTAGGTCTTACCAACTGTTCTACAATTTGGAAACTCTGTTTTTTTTCATAATCTCCAGGTGTTGCAGAAACAAAAATGGTATTTTTGATGTATCTTTCAAACTCTTCAAATTTTAATGGCCTGTTGTCAAATGCGCTTGTGAGTCTAAATCCGTAATCAATTAATGATTTTTTTCTAGTGTGATCACCGTTGTACATGCCGTGAAGCTGGGGCAATGTCACATGTGATTCATCAATTACTAGGAGAAAATCTTCTCCAAAAAAGTCTAACAGACAAAACGGTGGCTCACCTGGTTTTCTTCCATCAAAATGTCTTGAATAGTTTTCAATTCCTGAACAATATCCAAGCTCTTCAATCATTTCTAAATCATATTTTGTTCGCATCTCAAGTCTTTGTTTTTCAAGCTCTGGCAGCTCGGACAATCTTTGTTTTAGTTCATCTCTAATTGATTGGACTGCAGTCTTTCTTACATCTGCTGCAACAAGATAGTGCTTTGCAGGATAGATCTTTATCTTTGAAATCTGTTTTTTTTCTTGAAGGGATACTGGATCACATATTGATATCTTTTCAACATCGTCTCCAAATAGTGAAATTCGAACAACTGAATCTGAATACGCAGGAATTACATCAATCGTATCACCCTTGATTCTAAATCTGCCTGCTAAAAGTTCGGTATCATTTCTATCATATCTTGCACTGACAAGTTTCTTGATTAGAGCACTTCTTCCAATCTCTGAGCCTTTTTCAATTGTGATTGCCATTGTTTCCCACTCGCTAGGCGAGCCAAGTGAGTAAATGCAAGATACGGTTGCAACTATGATTGTAGGTTCTCCTGACAAGAGCATGGCAGTTGCCTCTAGACGCAATTTTTCTATCTTTTCGTTTATCTGGGTGTCTTTTTCGATGTATGTGTCTGTCTGGGGTATGTAACTCTCAGGTTGATAGTAATCATAGTATGATACAAAATAGCCGATATTGTTTTTTGGGAAAAACTGTTTGAGTTCTGCATAAAGCTGAGCAGCCAATGTCTTGTTATGTGATATGACAAGTGTTTTTTTACCTGTCTTTGCAATTGCGTTTGCAACCGTAAACGTCTTGCCGCTGCCTGTAACACCAAGTAAGGTTTGGATCTTTTTTTTCTGTATTCCTTGGACTAGATTCTCTATTGCCTGTGGCTGGTCTCCTGTGGGGACAAATTCTGATACTAGCTCAAAGCTTGGATTTTCTAGCAAACATTACAAATTAGTCTTGTTTCAAATTTAAAGCAAATGGTAATTATGATATCTTTACCAACTAGGCTCTTCTGAAATTTGTAGGCCATCTTTTGTCTTTATGATGCCCATCATTTTTACAGTGTTATTTGCAGTAGGGCTGTTTCGTTCTAGTATTTTTTTTGCAATCTCTAATCTTGTCTTTTTGTCAAAATGTTGACCGATCTTGTACTTGCCTCGCATTGTAACTGGCGTGACCTTGATTATTGCAACTTCTTCTACAACTTCCATGTCTTGTGACATTTTTTCATATCCACCCTCTGGTTGGTATTTTTTCATTAGTTCGTTTAGTGCAAGTGTTTTTTCTTTTGGATCTGAGACCAAGGTTGCCTTTCCCTTGATTACCACACTTATGTAGAGAGTATCTGCCTGAGATGCATCAGTTGGAGATGAAAAATATGATGGCAAAAATTCCAGGCTTTGGTCTACCTCAAAGCCAACTTTTGGGTTTTTTGTTATGTTTTCTAGTTTTTCTCCTCTTGGATGAGAATGCATGTAAATAGAATCATTTGCGTAGACAAAATTCATTGGTATTATTTGTGGAAATCCGTCCTTGTCTATGCTAGATACTCTGCCAGTCTCTTGTTGGTTTAGGAACTCGATTATCTTCTCTTTTGATTTGATCTCAAGTCTTCCGAGTAGTTGCATAAATCTTGATTATTGTATATGATATTTCTGCGTATGGTTTAATAGATAAATGCAAGTGGGACTAACACAGGGTATGCAAAAGGGCTCTAATCCAATAGAAGTCTTTACAGGTCTAATAGTAGGATCTGTAGTTGGATTTGCAACCTATGTGTACACTTTGTTTGGATATACAATTCCATCGTTTTTTGTAGTGTATTTCAAAGAGATTGGTGCTGCATTAATCATGATGGCAGTATTTGTATTTGCAGTTGCCTGGTTGATGAAAGCCAAGCCACATAGAAAACCACAAAAATATCAAGTCAGGGTCTATGATGTATGCGGAGTAGAGACTCAGATTGACGGCATGAGGACTGAATTTAAGACACATGATGTTGCCTGGAGCTTTATGAAAGAGTACAAAAAATCATATCCACTCTTCAACTTTGCATTGGTATCTGATTTACCAAATTCTGAAAGACCGACAATATTTCGATATCTCTAAAGATAAAAAACTACTTTCTTGGATTATTCTGGTCTTTAAAGTAAGGCATTATGCTTGATGCAAACTTGTCAATTGAACCAAAGTATCCTGAACCCCAGAATCTTACAATAAAGTGATTGACACCTGCCTTCATGAACTTTTC
>DASUKX010000104.1:0-17173 GCA_036278495.1 Nitrosotalea sp. | reverse complement strand
CTGCGTGAGAAACAGTCCCACGCTAGCTCAGCCTGGTAGAGCTTCCGGCTGTAGTGGTTGGCCAGCGGCTAACCGTCATTCAGCCTATCAGGCTTACAGAAACCGGGTTGTCGCAGGTTCAAATCCTGCGCGTGGGACCATATCATAAACTTCAAAAAGTCAGTATCCAAATACATAGTCATGTCAGATGATAAGAATTGGTCTACGTTAGATGAGGTTGATCAAAAAATAATTAATATTCTTAATAAAAATGCAAGAACCCCATCAAAAGAAATAGCAACCGAATTAAGAAATTTAGGTGTTGACGTATCCGATAGAACCATCAGAAAAAGAATCGAGAGACTTGAGAAAAATGGAATCATCAAGGGCTACAAAGCTGTCTTGAGTGGAATCTCTTCAAATGATCAGTTTGAAGCATTATTTCTAAAACTCAAGATAACAAGATCCATGGATACCATTACAGAATCAATAAAGAACTACATCAAAACTTTACCAAATTATCTTTTTGTTGCTACCGTAGATGGAGACTGGAACATGATTGTAGTATTAAGAGTAGAAGGATCTGAAAAAAACCCATCTGCAAGAATAGTTGAAAAATTCTCTGACCAGATAATAGACTACAAGATGAGCGGAATTCAGATAAAGGACGTAAACTTGCTCAACATGTCAATGTTATTACTTACTTGATTTCAGACATTCTGGTTGTATCTAGTGCATTTTTCAATTCATTTATTGAAAACGGTTTTTGAACAAATGCTGTAGAACCAAAACCAATAGTCTTTCTTACACGCGGTGTTGACTTTTCATCAGCAGTTATCAATATTATGGATAGATCAGGTTTTGATTCAAGAAGTGTTCTTGCAACTACGTCTCCTTTTAGATCAGGTAGATCCATGTCAAGTAATACAATAGGATTTTGTTTCGATTTGATAAGTTTTGAAACAAGACCTATTGCAGATTTGCCATCTGAGACAGTTTGTATATCATCATAACCCAATTGTTCTAGAAAACTTTCGAGTCGTAACAAAATTGCAGGACTATCGTCAACTACAACAATTGGTCTTTTTTCCTCAACTATTTCATGAGAATGTTTTTGTGCTTCTTCAAATGCCTTCATTGCATCGTCATAGTGGCCTATTCGAAGAAAGCATCTAGCAGCGCATTGATATGCATAGTTTGAATTATTTTTGTCCTTTTTTGCAAACTTGATGTAGAATTTAGCTGCTTCCAAAAGTTCATCTTTTCTTTCTTTTCCTTGCCTCGATTTACACTCAGAAGCCAATATGAGATAGAGTCCAGCTTTGTAATTGTCGTTTTTTATCTCTTTTTGGGCAAGATCCATGAACATGGTATGAGCAGTCATATTTTGATCATTTTTTAGATAGGTACAAGCAAGATCAAATTTTTCTAGATCCTTTTCCATTGCCAATAATTTACAACATGTGTACAATATTTGGTTTGTGTAAGAAGAAAACTCTTGACTTGAACTAGGAAAAGAGTAGATAACACATGTATTATAAACAAAAACAGAGTAGTAACAGAGTGAGTAAGGAAAATCCCAGTGTAGGCATATCTCAACCGCCTGTAAACATATTGTTTAGTCCTCTGGATGTTTCAAAAAAAGACGTATGGAGTATTGATGTAGTAAGCATCCTCGAAATTTTGATTAAAATTCTCAGCCAAGCAGATAAAAAAGATCTCAGGGTTGCAGGAATTGCAGCATTATCTTCTGCCATGATACATAGAATGAAAGTGGAAAGCATCTTTGCCTTACAAAAGGCAGCCATGGAGAAAAAACCCCTTACCCAGAGAGAAGATGTAGACATTGAAGTCATAAACATGCCATACAGACACGAGTCTACATATCCAGTGACATTAGATGAATTATTATCAGTCCTTGAAAATCTCATAGGAACAATAGCGAATCCGCGTTCAAGCAGAAGACAACTTGAATTTGAACCCGTTCAGGCTCCCAATTTTGATGATTATTTCATTTCTCTTGAGAAGATAATAGGACAATATGAGGAATTGATAATGAACAAGATAAAGTCCACAGGCTATGGTTCCTTTAAGAGTATAGTATCAGAACTTGAGTTAATCGACGTAATCAGATGCTTTTTTGCCATTCTCTTTTTGGCAAGAGACATGAAAGTAGACCTTGAGCAGACAGAAGATGACATAGTGGTATCGTTGATAAAATAGAAATTTACAATCAGATCAACACTAAGTAGGAATTTCATTTAAGTATGCTACAACCTACTTGCTTTGTATAAATGGGAAAAATAGAAGAGGACGATGCCATGGCAAGGCTAGAAGCTGCACTATATTCGGCAGGAAGACCGCTGACCATAGAAGAATTGATCAAGGCATCAGGAACAGAATCTAGAACCAAGACATTGGCCCTAATGACAAACCTTGTCAAGAAAACAAAAACAATCTTCAAGGCAATTGAAGTTGCAAGTTTGCCAGATGGTTCGTATGTATTTCAGCTAAAACCAGAGTTTAACACAGTAATTAGAAAATATGCGTCAAAGCCACTTTTGCCAACAGCCACACTCAAGACATTATCATATATTGCATACATGCAACCTGTTTCATCAAAAAGACTGGTAGAAGTCAGAGGATCTGGAGTATACATGCATCTCAAACTATTACAACAACTAGACTATATCGAACACCAAAATGTTGGAAGATTAAAGATTTACAATACTACAGAAAAATTCCAGAAATATTTTGGCATACAGGGAGACAAGGATCTTCTCAAGCAAAAACTCTTCACAAAAGTAAGAAACCCTAGTCAAGTTACAATTCAGCAGCCTGCCATCCCTACTGAACCCTTGACCCAAACAAGTCAATAATCAGTTCAAAAATAGTGCCTTTATCTGTAAATGGTATAAATTAGAGTCACTTTATCAAATCAACATGAAGAAATCTGTGGAAAATCTTGCAACAAGTAAGATTACAGGCGGTAGAAGATACCCTCTAAGGTCAAGACGAAAATATGAAATGGACAGATATTCAGTAGAGGCAGTACCAGGAGAACAGGTAACCGTAACACGCAAGACCCGAGGAGGAAATCACAAGACATCACTCAAGACCACAGATGTTGTCAACTTGACAGTTCCAGGTTCCAAAGTTAAAAAACTAAAAATTCTCAAAGTATTGAAAAACCCGTCAAACAAGGACTATGAAAGACGTGGAGTAATTTCAAAAGGGGCAATCTTAGAAACTGAAGCAGGTCAATGCAAGGTAATTTCTAGACCCGGTCAAGACGGCGTAGTAAATGCAATCTTGATAAAGTGATGAAATGAAGGATTACGAACACGTCGTAATCTGGCTGGATTATTTCAATAAGACCATCCCAAAAAAAATGGGTCGAAGGGTTTCTCGTGAAAAGAGTGTTTTTGACCCATCGTTAAACGAATTGATTGCTGCTGCCAAGGCTGCAGGGTTAGAACCAACTGAAACAAATGATCAAGTGCGATTTCCAAGAAGGCCATATGTCAGGTCAGGATACATTACACTTGCAAAGGCCCAACCAAAATCCAAAATCATTTCTGCAATTTCTGAGAAACTAGTTTCAAAGAGAGCCAAGCAGTCAAAGTAAATATCGTTTATAGCTTGCAGCTAAAGTAATTTTGACAGAACTCTATTGATAAGAGTATTTCGTTGAGAATTCAATTGCAGGAGGTAGGCGAAGTATTGCATCTAGCGAGTAGCGGTAGAGTCATCATTAGACTCACAAAACATCTAAGAGATAACCAGATAGTAGTAGATGGTTCTGGTGTCAAGGTCGCCAAAGTATCAGAAATGATAGGTCCTGTTGATGCACCATATGCGTCAGCGGTTCCGCTTACCAACAATATAAAAAAACAAATCGGAAAGAAAGTTTTCATCGTCGAAGAAACTCCTGTGATGAGACCAAAAAGATTCAAAGGAAATAGAAGAAGATGACCACAATAACAGAATTACAAACCCATTGCCCGGAATGTCGTTCCAATTTGATTGACGACATCCATAGTGGCGAGAAGATTTGTTCAGGCTGCGGATTGGTCGCAATGGAACAGATGCCAGATTATGGAACTGAATCAAGAGCAACAAATCCTGAAGAAAAGATGAAGTTAACAAGAGCATCAGGTCAGACAAGTTATGCACAGCATGACTTGGGAATAAGGACAGAGATTGCATTAGGAATTAAAGACTTCAGTGGAAGAACAATATCAAGCGATGTTGCAAATCAGATGTACAACCTAAGAAAATGGCAGACAAGGATAAGGGTTGCATCTCCAGAAGAGCGAAGACTAGCAAACATTTTGGCAAAGATAGGAGAAACATGTCATGCATTATCATTGCCAAGAAATGTGATCGAGTCAGCATCCATGATATACAGAAACTTCCAGGGACAAGCAGATGCAAAAGGCAAGTCAGTTGCATGCATGTCAGCTGCAACAATTTACATGGCATGCAAACAATGTGACGTTGTAAGATCCCTTGATGAGATCTGTGCTGCAACAGGAAGTTCAAAAGAAGAGAATCTCAATGTCAAACTGACTGCCAAGTATTACAGAATACTTGTGATGGAACTTGGCTCTAAAACAGCACCAGTTGTAACTCTTGAAAAATACATATCAAAAATAGCAAATCTGGCAAAGCTTGAAGTTCGTGTAGAAAGACTTGCTGCTGAAATTGCAGAAAAGACATCTGATCATAGTCTTGCAGACGGAAAGGCACCAAACGGGTTGGCTGCTGCATACCTATACATAGCATCAACTCTTCTTGGGCAGAGCATCCTTCAAAGAGATGTCTCAAGCGTTGCAGGAATAACAGAGGTCACAATAAGAAACAGATGCAAGGAAATCCTCACAGCATACAAGATGAAAGTTACATTACGACAGTCGTTAGTCAAGAACTAACCCTTTTTCTTATTTTTATCACATTACCCAGTAATGGCAATTTTTGTAAAATATTCCAAATCCGCAAGTTGTGGCATACACAAAAGATGCACTTTGAGACAGTGTTATGTCTAACGCATGCAGAATAGCTGAAAAAGAATTTACAGATAGTTTGGAAGAATCAAAAAAATATTCTAGTGTTGTCAAGTTTGTTTTGGAAGACATTCGTAGAACCTGAGTATTCAAGTAATATTGTTGAAGCAGTCATTAATGAGTCAATGTAGAACGTAATTTCAGAAAATAACATACTCTAAATGAGACAAGTAAAAAGATCGCAGTAATTTTTTCATCTATATAGATTTCGTGTCCTATATAGGGCAGGTATTTATCTATGAAGTTTAGGAGTAACCACATGGCACAATGGATGTCGTGGATAAAATCAAACGATAAAGAAATCATGGCAATACTAAATGATCTTGCCTGCAAAGCAGAAGAGACCGCTAAACTGTTAGTTGATCTATTCACAAACTTTGATAAATTAATCGAGATTCATGCCGAGATCGAAAAAATAGAAAAAGAGGCTGACAAGAACACGCATTCAATTTTTGAAGAACTCAACAAGACATTCATTACTCCACTAGATAGAGAAGACATTTCCAGGATCGCCTCAAAGACTGATGATATCATAGACTACATTGAGGGAATATCCGGAAGGCTGATTGGTTTTAAAATCAAATCTACTCCGCCACACATGTTAGAGATAGCAAGAGAAATCCACAACTCCACAAAAGAGATCAATTTCATGATTACAAAACTAAACAAAGTAAAGGCAGACAAATCAATAATTGAACATTGTCGTACTGTAAATGAACAAGAACATCGTGTTGATGCCATTTATCGTAAAGCTATGGGAGAACTGTTTGAGACAACAGATGTTATCAACATAATCAAGATGAAAGATACTTACGAAGCATTAGAACATGCCTCAGACAGATGTCTTGATGTTGCTGACTCGATAGAGGACATCGTTCTCAAATACACATAGGTATTTTGTATGATCGAGTTAGCGATTGGAGCAATATTAGTTGCACTAGTTTTTGATTTTCTCAACGGATTTCATGATGCAGCAAATTCAATTGCTACAGTAGTTGGAACGAGAATCCTAAGACCTCTACATGCAGTAACCTTAGCAGCAGCAGCAAACTTTGTTGGTCCATTTCTCTTCGGAGTTGCTGTTGCTACAACAATAGGAAAAGGAATTATCAATCCAGATTTTGTTACACTTGACATAATAATTGGTGCCCTAGTAGGCGCAATAGTTTGGGACATAATCACCTGGCTTTTAGGTTTACCCACATCTAGCAGTCATGCACTAGTAGGAGGAATCATAGGTGCTGGAATTGCAGGAGTCGGATCTAGTGTAATAATACTTGACGGAGTACAAAAGGTTGGCATTGGTATTCTAGTCTCACCTATTGCAGGTTTTGTTGCAGCTTTTGTAGTAGGATTGATAATAATGATGATATTTGCAAAGGCAAAACCACATGCAGTTAATTCTGCATTCGGTAGATTGCAGTTGGTTTCAGCCACATACTTTTCTTTAACTCATGGCGCAAATGATGGACAAAAGACAATGGGAATCATCGCTTTGATCTTACTAACCCAGGGAGTGATTACAGAATTTAGCATACCATACTATGTCATCATAATGGCTGCATTAGCTATGAGTCTTGGAACTTTCTTTGGAGGATGGCGTATAGTAAAGACAATGGGAGTAAAGATCACTCAACTCAGACCATACCAAGGTTTTGCAGCAGAAACAAGTGCAGCAAGCATACTTGCAGCTCTTGCATGGTTAGGAATTCCTGCAAGTACGACTCATGCAATTTCCGGGAGCATAATGGGAGTAGGAGCTGCACGAAGAATGTCTGCAGTACGATGGGGTATTGGTAAAAGGATTGTATGGGCATGGGTAATTACCATACCTGCCAGTGCTTCGGTTTCATTTGTCATAATGTTATTCATAAAAGCAATAGCCCATAACTAGAATTTAAAAAATAAAACACAGTAGCAAGTAAAATGAAAATACATCTAGAATTAAACAAAAGACTTTTCTTAAAACATGTGGGGGAAAATTCAAAATATGTTGTTCATTTATGCACCATAGATAATTTTGTACAGTAGATTTTAGGGATTATTTGGATTGATTTGATTCTTTTTGTTTTATTATTTTTCCGAGTGTTATAGTATCAAGCGTAGAACGAATTTTTCCCTCTTTGATTTGTTTATTCCATTCTTTTACTTTGGAAAACTTTTCAGTGTCACCAATTATCTTTGTAGCCAATACGGGATTGTTAGACCACCATGATATTGCAGTTTGGATGACATACTGCAAATCATTGTCAGATATTATGGGCCAGTGTTGACTCAGCATGTTTTCAAGCGGTAAATCAAGAAGGCCAAGCCTTTTCTTTATCATGGATAAAATTTCTGCAAATCGTGGAGGATCCTCAAGTGCAGATATAGCAATTCTCATCATGCTGCCATCTTGTGCACTTTTGTCGCTGTCTACAAACGTAACTTTGACCAAGCCACGCGTACCAGATATGACAAGGGCATCTTTTTCATTCTCAATTTTGCCTCCCATCTCTTTAACAATATCAAGCAGAACTTGGATACGTTCCTTCGGTATTGTTTCAATTTGCAATGGAATATCAGATTTCTTTTCTGCCAGGGTGGTTATAGTTTCAGATGATTTTGCCAAGTCTATCTTTATGCATCCTAGCACTGTTTTTACCAATTCAAAATCGTCATTTGCAAATATCATTGTATCAGGAATTCTTTTATCCATAGTTGCCAGTCTTCGTAAAATGTTAAAGATTTCATCAGGTATGTTTGGTAATTGGTCATATGCAATGAATCCATATTGATCCTTACCGTCAGATTTCCAAACTGCATTTATTGGCTCAGATATTGTAGATACAATGTTATACACGGCACGTTTTTCCATAGGAGCAAGCATCGGAGTATCAACATTTACGTATGTGCGAAAATAGATAGTTCCTTCAAAACTTGAACATTTGAGTACATTTCCCATATTTGTCTGGGCATAGAACTTTTCTTTTTTTGTATCAACTTTAAGAGGAATCCAGTCTCGCGATTTAGGATCAAACTCTTCCCATGTTTCCTTGCTTGGAAGTTCAACTTGTTCCTTGTCACCAAGTTTTCTTACTTCGGGTTTGTAGAGCCTCGTAATTACATTAACATGATCTTCTAGAGTATGTACAGTGACATTTACTCCCCACAAGGAATCGAGAAACTCTTTGCGCTTGTCAGAGCCAACAACTAGAGTCCAGCGTTTATCAACTGAGCGCGGTCTGATTTCAAGTCTGTTGAGAATCTTGTCTAATCTTGATTTCTGCGAGAATTGTAATGAAACGATTTTTGTAAATGTGTTCCTGTATGTCTCACAAAGATTTGGCCTTCCTTTTTGAAAGCAAACATCGCAAAATTCAAGTGGTTCCAAATTGTTGTCCTGATTACCATATCATAATTGGCATTATAATATGTATGACAGTTTTAAAATTTGAAAATATGAAGTTATTTGAAATAATCTAAAATTTTATTCTCTTCGTAGTGCAACCATGGGAGACAGTTTGGATGCCTTCCATGCAGGATACATCCCAGCCAATACACTCAGAGTAAGAGAAAGCAACCAGACTTTGATCAAATCCATTGGAATAAAGATTGGCGGTATATGTATTGATGGACCACCGCCTGTAGGAGTGGTTGTTGTTGCAATACTCATTATGTAACCTCCACCAATACCTATTATAGTCCCAAGTGAAGCCCCTATCACTCCAATCAAGCTGGCTTCCACCAGAAACAGTGCAAGAATGGTTATGTTTTGTGCGCCAATTGCTTTCATTGTACCTATCTCTCGGATTCGTTCTGTAACGGAATTGTACAATGTTGTAACAATACCAACTGCCCCTACTACGAGTGCAATAATTCCTACCATTAGAATAAAGGCAGCATTTCCACTGGCAGCTTGCTGCCTTACTGCCATGATTGCTTTAGGAGTTGTAGCACCAAGTGTTTTCCCAAACATGCCAGTGAGCTCCTGCTGTACTGTATCAACATCTTCAGGAGTAGTTGCAGCAATTACTACCTGATCATATCTATTTTGCTTGTGCAACAGCTGATTTCCAGCATCAAGATTAATGATGACTGAACTATCAACTCTACTATTGCCAGATGGTTTTAAAATTCCTGAAACTACAAAATTCTTTGTTACTGTTACGGTTTTTCCATTATCCGAGTATGTAGATGTAGCTACAATTGTTTGGCCAAGCGTAACAAAGGCACTATCAGCACCCGGAGGGTTCACTATAGAATCCCCCACAAGGGCAGCAGATCGATCACTCGGATTTACGGTGGAACCATCGACATATTCAAGATTAGGTAATTCCACAGTCAATTTTGTTGGATCAATGGAAGTAACAGATGCCCGTTCAGTGTTTCCTTGAGAATTCATCGTTATCGAACCAGAATATTCAGGTATTACATCAGATACCAATGGTAAAGACTTCATTTTCTCTATAATGACATTATTGATTATCAACGCATTTCCTGCAGAAGTATCTCGAAATCCACGTTGTCCACTGCTTACAAAAATAACATTTGCTGCCAATGTGTTGAATTGTTTTTCTAAAAATGCTGCCTGACCTGCACTCAGACCATTTAGCACTACAACAAGACTGCTTCCAAGTACAACCATCAAAATTGTAAGTAGTGTTCTGACTTTTCTATCAACCAGTGCTTCAAATGACAATAAAAAAAGATCTTTAGGATTCATTTTCCTTCTTTTTTGTGTCGTCAAATATTGAAACTATATCAGTGTCACCTTGTGTTATCAGTTTTAATTTTTTCCGGGCTGATCTTTTCTTCTTTATCAGAATGGCAATTGCCACGGCTACTGCAATTGGTATTCCAACAAGCACCGGCAGAGGTACAGGTATCTGGTCAAGTATAGATTCAGACTCGGGTGCAGCAGGTGGTGCACTCTTGGCGACAAATACTGTTCCATTTAGTATTACAGTGTGAAAGTTCTTCAGATCATCTGCATATACTACCTTGAATGCTACCTGATACATCCCAGACGGTATAGAATTTAGTCTAAGCGGTACACTGATTGGAATTGGTGAATCCGGTGAGAGATCTCCTATGAATTGTTGTGAATTGGCTGAACTTCTCTGTCCTCCACCGCCGCCACCACTGAATCCCTGGCCTCCACCGCCCTGTCTACCCTGGAACCCCTGGCCTCCACCGCCACCGAATCCCTGACCAGTACGTCCTTGACCACCGCCTCCCTGTCCACCCTGGAACCCCTGGCCTCCACCGCCACCGAATCCCTGACTGCCATCGCCTTGAGTAGCGGGGGTAAATGATTGAGATTGATTATTGGTAGAATTGAATCGTGCAGATTTCATCAAAGTCATGAGTTGTGAAGGTGCAAGCTGTACTGTAGTAAACAGCGCAGTGGTACTACCTTGATTGAGCAAATTACCCACAAGATTAGAAATTCCACCTGAAGAACTTGTAGTTAAGCCATAGATTTGGAGTTTGATATCTCCAACTACAAAAGTTCCTAGTGTAAGAGAGTTTGTTAATGATTGTCCTTTGGATAGATAATTTGCAGTCAATGTAAACGAAGTTGGACTATTTATCAGAGTATTTGCTGCATATACTTTGGTTGTCAGTATTTGTCGGTCTCCCGGTTGTAGGTTTTGTATTGTCCAAGTAGATGGACCAACTATGGAAACAGAAGTTGATTGTGGTACAAGCGAGATTAGAATATTGGACATTAGATCAGTACTATTGTTTTCAACAGCAAAGTCAAGATCATCTAATGCAGCTGCAGTAATCACAGGAGTAGATGCATTTCCAAGATATGACAAGCTAAGAGATTGTGGTGGATTTGGTTCTATGACAAGTCCTGTACTTACAGAGTCAGTTGAAAGTTTGCCCCAAGCATTTTGATAATTTATTTGAAGTTGTACTTCTTGAGTAGAACCAGCTGTGACTGTACTGGGATAGACGGTTGTACTTATCACAGCTTTTGATTTTGCAGGTATGGTACCTAAATTGAAAGTATTAGGACCAAGATTAACGATTTGAGTAGTAGCAGATTGTAATATAAGAGACCCTCCACTGCCACTGCTTCCGGTTCCACCTTTAGAACTTCCAAGGTTTACAATTGTTGCAACTACTCCTGTAGCATCAGCAGAACCCTTGTTTTCAATAGTTATTGAGATAGGATTCTTTACTTGGGGAATAAGATCTGAAGTTGCAGTAGATGCATCCAATACGACTTTTCCCGGAAGAACAAATGGAACATTAAGTAATGCAGAAGTACATTGCTGACCAATTACACCCACTTGAACATAATTTGCAACAACTGTTGTGGCAAAAGTACCGACTTTGGCTGTAGGTAATACGTTTATGTTAAAATACATAGTAAACGAGCCTCCAGTTGGAACAGTGCCATAATAGTTTCCTACTGCAGGATTATTTGCAACTCTTGATGCTTGATTGAAATGTTGAAGCAATTGAGGATTTGCACTCTCACCGGTAGGTGCAAAACCAGATGGCAGATTAAGAAATGCAGTAACAGAAGTTATTGGAAAAGCTGAATTACGATTATTAAAAACTACTGCAAAAACAGATGGCCCTTCTCCCGGACCTATTTCCTTTTTCACAGGGTTACTTGTAACATCTGTAGCAGATGATGTTCCCTGATCAACCCAATACGAATCTACAACTACAGGACCCGCATAAGTAGCATCAAGAATAGTAGTAAGAGGAGCAAAACAATCTTGGGTCTGTACCTGACCATATGCAGTCAAAGTTGAAAGAGTGGTCGGTACAAACAACATTACAATTAAAATTGGAATCGCAAGCTTTGCTCCAAGTCTTTTTGTGGAAAATTTGGGCAATCTAATTGATGACATCTTTTTCTATCCTCCCATCTCGTAATAATATTGATCTATCGGTAGACTCGGCAAGTTCTGGATTGTGAGTTACCATGATTATGGTACGTTTGAATTTATGTGAAAGCATTTTTAGCATATCAAATACATCATCTCCTGTTTTTGTATCCAAGTTACCAGTAGGTTCATCAGCCAGAATTATAGTTGGATTGTTTATCAGAGAGCGAGCAATTGCAACTCGTTGTTGTTGTCCACCACTAAGATTTACTGGCTTTTGGTTTTTCTTGTCAGCAATTCCAAGGGCTTCCAAAATTTTTATTGAACGTGAGTGTACCTCATCATTTGACATGCCAGCGATTATTCCAGGCAATTTTACATTTTTTTGTACGGTTGTTCTATTAATCAAATTAAATGATTGAAAGATAAATCCAATACGACTATTTCGCATGGTAGCAATTTGAGAGTCATTAAGGGAAAATATGTCAATTCCATCAATGTAGATTTTTCCGCTTGTTGGCCTATCAAGTGCACCAACCAGATTCAAAACGGTTGACTTGCCACTTCCGGACGGGCCCACGACTGATACAAATTCACCTTTTTTTATAGCAAAACTAACATTGTCAAGTGCAACCACCCTCCCTGCAGATGAATCATAGATTTTGGAGAGATTTTCCACTCTTAGTGCATAAGAGTTATTATCGACAATTTTATTTTGATCGTTTTTTTCTTCTACCAATTCGCTTGTCATATTTTTCAAAATCATTCCCCTTTTAGAATTCATCTATCTTCATTTCAGGCATATAAAAAAAGCCACTATACGAATTATGCAAAAAGAAATATGTCATGATTCTCGTGTTTATTTTTAGAATAAAACGATTATCAAACCTTGTTAAGGAACATTGTTAGTGAAGGCATAGCAATGGATTTTCCCTTAAAGCGAAGAATAATTTCCATTTTATGCCCTAGTATACCTTGAAGCATTCCTTGTGATAGTATTTGGGAGGTCTCGCACCGATACGCACTACGACATCCCCTTCAATTAGTTTCATAGTACATTTTCTGCATGTATTGTTACCATTAGTGCTCAATCTTGCAACATCCCGTGGTTCCAATCTGATTTGCATCATAAGAAAACCATTTCTAAAAAGTTTGTAATGCGAGATTTTGCAGATAATTATTTGGATTTACATTATACCATAAAATATTATAATACCACATGTCAATTTTCCCAATACCATTTCTGTCTAAACCCATCAGATTTTGATGGATGTGCGGCCTTGAAATGTATCTCTAATCGTGCAGAACTATCAAATACCATATTACATTTCTTGCATTTGAAATTCTCTTTTTTATCAAACATGCTATTTGCCACCGTCTTTTTCCATAATGGCATCTAGATTTGCTTCCAAAAATTTCAGTATCAAAAATGATACTGTCATGAAATTGATCTTTTTTTCAGCAGAGATACACAAGAGTTCATCACCTAAAGGAAAAGTCAACATTATTTTATCACTATAAGAAATGGTAAATTTTACAGACCCCAAATGTGAGTCATGTTCTTTACGCATTCGCATACCCAGCGCAGTTTCCATAAGTAACATTTCTTGATCTTTCGGAGTAGCAAAAACCAGTATTCCTTTTTTTGTCTGTCCAGTTAGAAGTTTTCCTTTATTGTTTATTATGCCAACAAACCGAATATTAGGATCCAAGTCAAGAATCATGCCACAAATGTATTCCAATGTCTCATGAGAAGGCAGTCTGCGTCCAAAATTTGGAATTGATTCTAACCCAGACTCCATATTTTTTTACCAGTCGTTTTGAATAAAACATTTGTCAAACATTGTTAAGGAACATTGTTATGCAATGAGATGAGATCTCCAAGAAATATTTTATTATAAAAATGAAAAAAATTTTGGATCAGGATAATGATCCGCTGGAGGGAGTTGTTGTGCTTCCAGGTGCAGTTGGAGATGAGTTTTGAGGACTATTTCCCATATGGAATTTATGTTTCATCACCATTCCATGCTGGCCGCCCATTCCAAAACTGCCCATTCCAAATTGATGTCCTGGAGAAGTATACAATACCTTATCATTTGCTGGATCGACAATCACGGAATACACCATGTTCTTGTCATCAATGACCTGGAAACTGTATACAACATATCCTTGAGCAACAGTCAGGCTTCCACCTATTGTTTTTCCATTTGTTACTGCAGATGCAGCAGTATCAGATGCTTCAGAGAATTTTGTCTGTACGCCAGACATGATTGTCTGCTGTAGGTTGATGGTACCCTGTATTGTTGGAGGTTGTTGAGTTGAACCTTGAACTTGTGCAGATGCTGCTGACACTCCTGCTGTGGCAATGATTGCCACACCAATTATGATGGCAAGCATCTTGTGGTTCTTGACGAGGTCTTTTGTATTCATTATCCATTAATGCCATAGTTACTTAATAAAAAATTGCGAAACTATGTCAGTGAACAATGTTAGTGAAGAGAAATACTAGGCACGTTATTTTCATATTATCACAAAAGATTTCAAGTAAAAGCTTAATACATAATTTGCATGGCAGAACAATAATCTTGTCGCATGAATACAGGGATCGAGTCTACATTAGAAAAGATATCATATTAAAATTGACAGAGTATGGGGAACTTAATCAAACATCACTTTTGAGTTATTGCGGTTTGAATTTGATGAAGCATAAAGACATTCTTGAGAGTTTGGAAAGAAAGGGATTCATAAATAGAACAGAGCAGGCATGGGGAAATAAAAAAATAATAAAATATGCTGTTACACAGAAAGGACGAGAGTTTTGCAAGTTAATACTAGAACCTTATGAAGACATATTTCCAAGGAGTGAGAAGCGTGATCAAGAACAAAGTTAGCGAAGCATTTTTAATGCAACAGGAGTGTTTTTAGTAAATGTCAGAACCTGAAAATAATTCACATAATAAAAGTGGACTGCCATCTGACAAGGACGAAAGAAAAGAGTCTGATAATATTTTAAAAATTTTAGATGAGCTTTTATCTCACACTAATAGTTCAAGACGTTTATTTTTGATTTTCATTGCAAGTGCATTATTTTTTGGACCTGTCGCATTAGTTTTGGGAGGAGTTTTACTAGAACATCCGGATTACAACATAAAACACTTGGAACCCAATGAAAACTTTACAGGTATGCATAGGACGCCAGGTATGCACCTTCAACTTGTGGATCAAAACGGTTCAATCATCAGAGAATTACCAATGATGTCTCAATATGGACCAGATAGGTCTCATGTGGGTCCAATATTTTTTGGATTACGGGTATTTATCGTGATATCAATAGTATTTGCAGCAATCTTGTTGTTCATTGCAATAAAGGAATACCGCTTCTTTTCGCATTGGAACAAGAGATTTAGCAAGTATAAGTCATTAAAAGATAAAGTAGACAAGGAACTTGACGATTAGACACTGATTAATCCATTAGATGGAGCTAATTTTTTGTTAGATTATATATCCAAAAGCATTCATGATTTGCAATGGCAATACTTGAGATAAGAGATCTACACGTACAAAGAGACGGTAAGGAAATTCTCAAAGGAGTAAATCTCAAGACAGGTCCAGGAGAAGTACATGCAATCATGGGCCCAAACGGATCTGGTAAAAGTACATTATCATATACAATTTTAGGTCATCCAAAATATGAGGTTACTAAAGGTGACATTTTACTTGATGGAGAAAGCATCTTAGGTCTTTCACCAGACGAGAGATCAAAGAAAGGACTGTTTCTAGCATTTCAATATCCAACAGAAGTTGCAGGTGTAGGATATTCGCACTTTCTTAGAACTGCATACAATGCACTAAGCAAGTCACTTGCAGATGAGAAAAGAGAGGTCTTTCTTACAGTCAGAGAGTTTCAAAATTATCTTAAAAAGAATCTTGATGAAGTAGGGTTAAAACACGATTTTCTGTCAAGATATCTCAACGAGGGATTCTCCGGGGGAGAAAAGAAGAGATCAGAGGTTTTGCAGATGGCAGTCCTGCAGCCAAGAATTTCAATTCTTGACGAGCCAGATTCAGGTCTTGACATTGATGCAGTACAAGCTGTTGCAAAAGCAATCAGTTCAGTCTCAAGAAAAGATGCAACAGTAATTGTCATTACACACTATGCAAGAATTCTCAAGTTCTTAGACAAGCTTGATTATGTTCATGTAATGGCACAAGGAAAAATGATTAAGGAAGGTCCAAAAGAGCTTGCAGACGAATTAGAACAAAAAGGCTATTCATGGCTTGGAATTCAAGAAACTACAGAATAAAAATTTTGTATCAAATATCAATTTTAAACTAAATGAAAATTGGCGATCATGCACCAGACTTTGAACTAGAATCCAACACTGGAGAAAAAATAAAACTATCAAATCACATTGGAAAGAAAAAAGTGGTCTTGTTTTTCTATGTTAAAGACAATACCCCTGGCTGTACTACAGAGGTAATTGGAATAAAAAATCATCATCCAAGGATTTCAGACAAGTATGAAGTTTTCGGAATAAACCAAGACTCTAAAGAATCGCATACAAATTTTTGTCAAAAATACAATCTTCCCTTTAGAATACTTGCAGACAAGGGCAAAAAAGTTGCCACACTATACCATGCAACTGGCCTCCTTGGCGCATACACAAAGAGGATCACATATCTAATTGGACTTGATGGCAAAATTGAGAACATAGTAGAGGGCATGGGAGCCTCAAACCACATAGAATTCATCCAAGGCCTCACAGACTATTAAAAAGACTGTACCAGGCTCGGAATAAAAAAAGACAATAATCGTGTCTAAAGTTTCTTACATTGGTGTACAAACCCAATTTTTTTAACTAGAGTGCATGCAAATAGACAACCAACCAAGATCAAACGAGTTTTACACAAACTGTATGAGATATTTTGAAGCATTAAGAAAGACTGGAAAACAAGACTATGGTTTTGAAGACGAGTTTTTCTATACCATGCCTGCCATGTCAGAAAAAATTGTAAGTGAGCAGTAAAAAATATCTGAATAAAACGAGGTACGGTTTCAGTTATATATTCAGTAAAGGGATCTCTCGTTGCAGAGGTACCGAAGCCCGGTCAACCGAGAGGGACTCAAGATCTTCTATAAGATATCCCTTCCCTTAGGGGTTCGTGGGTTCAAATCCCACCCTCTGCATTTTTCTTTTTTCTCTTCTTTGTCGCTGTTTACGATTTAATTCATCATATCCCCTATGATTTTCGCCCATGTAACACATACCAGATATTTATTAGAAAAATTTT
>DASUKX010000103.1:0-8045 GCA_036278495.1 Nitrosotalea sp. | reverse complement strand
GTGGTTTTGATTAGTGAACACTTTTCAATAATTACAATTTCCGGTTTTTGGATGTCGTAAATGTCCTAGTGCAAAAAGATCAAGGCGATTCTCGAAGACGATTTCCAAGTATTGCATTTAATTCTCGGAGACGAGCCTTTTTGGAATTAATTTCTTCAATCAATTCACGCTTTAGTCTTCGAACCATGTTGTCTGTCTCGTGCATTATTTCATTGATATCATAAGGCTTGTAAATTATTGCAGATGCGCCAAGGTCTTGCAGTCTTTTTCTGGTATCCTCTGTAGTGTCTGCTGTTATCAATATGACAATGGCATCTGACTGGATGTCTCTAATTTTTTTCAAAGTGTAAAACCCGTCATGGTCTTGCATCATGACATCCAAAAATATCACATCTGGCTTGAGTTGATTGTATATCTTGATTGCCTCCAACCCGTCATGGCCTTTTCCAATTACATTAATTCCCTTTATGTGTAAAAGTTCTGCAAGAACCTCTACGGTATCCTTGTCGTCATCAATTACTATGGCAGTAATACCATTGTCTTCACGTGCGCCTGAAATTGCCATTTATTGTACAAAATGTCAAATGTGTATTTTAGATGATTTGTGTGTGGTTCAAACAAACCATTCTTGTTCATGCCTTGGATTTGTAGAATGGTACCATATCATGACTTATGGTAATCTTTTACTTGCTTGATACCTGTATGATTCTCATGGAATGCCCCAAATGCGGCTCGCCAATGGACAAGTATGTAAAAGAATCTCATGTTGTTTACACTTGCTTTTGTTGTAATCATACCATGGAATCACGTGATACTAGTTAAATCAAAGATTGTACTAGTGATATCCCATGAAGTTTGAAGAATTTTGGGGCATGCTTGCAAAAGAGATTGCAGAATCAAAACAGTTTGCAACCCAGACCAAGCCATTTTCTGCCAAATATTCTGGGGGAAGGATAATGGTTACAACAAGTGATACTGTATGGCCAATTGAGAGGTCTACTGTGCGGCAGATATGGACCAAGGCGTTATCTATGCATGAAAAGATGAGATTTATTCATACAAATTATTCTCATGAAAATATCAGGACATCATCGTATATCATTTCACTGATAAAGCATTTTGTTGCAGACGAAGCAAAGATGGAATAATTATTCTGGATAAATATAAAAGTCAAAGGAGCCTTGTGATATCATGGAAGAGAAAAAAAAGATGAAGTCAAACACTCAAGATGAATACAACCAAGCACTTGCCTCAGATGATCCTACTATAATATCTGAAGAGGAAAAAGAGAGACTGACAAGAGAGGCAATAAAAAAATTCAAGTCACTATGATAAATCTAGAGTGGATTGTAACAGGTGTTGTTTTGTTTGGTGCCATGATTGCAGGTGGAGTTAGTCTATGTGTGAAAAGACGCAGAGAGCAGAAACTTGAACTTGATAAATCAAACGAGTTTAGGATTTGAATTGTTTTGATGGATTTTACGGTCTTAAAATTATAACACTATGTCCTTCACGTATACATCTAGTGTGATTGTTAGAAATGATTTCATTTAACCTAATCTCAGAAAAATATCCTTCATTATATCTTCCTAGATTTTTCTTACATGTCTGACAGTAAATTTCCTTAAATCCCATTTGCAATCCTCCTGTCAACAGCTAACAACAACCCCTGGATCAAAATTTCTGGCCTTGGAGGACATCCTGGAATGTACACATCAACAGGAATGACCTTGTCAATACCTCCAGTTGTTGCATATGTATCCCCAAATATTCCTCCACTACATGCACATGCTCCTACTGCAATCACAATTTTTGGATTGGGTGTTGCCTCATAGGTTCGTCGTAAAGCAATTTCCATGTTTTTGGATGCAGGTCCTGTTACAAGCAAGACATCTGCATGTCTTGGTGAAGATACAAAATGAATTCCAAATCTTTCTATATCATAAATTGGATTGTTGAGTGCAGTAATTTCTATTTCACAGCCATTGCATGATCCTGCATCAATTTCGCGTATCGCAAGAGAGCGTCCGAACATTTTTTTAATTTTCTCTCCAAGTTCATTTCCGATCACTTCATATGATTTTTCATCTTTGGATATGTGAGAGTTGGAATATTCTGTCAACTCTCCTTTAGTCTTGACTGGAATGACAGGCTTGCTTTTGATTGTAACCAGTTTTGGTGCTGCCTGGCTACAATACCCACACATTATGCATTTGCCGTGGTCAATTGAGCCTCTGATGTTTGTTCCATCCTTGATTGAGGATAATGCCTTTGTTGGGCACGAATCTATTGGTAGTTCTATACCTTCATTTGGCTCAAGTGATATGCTTCCCCTGTACTTTGGAGATACAAATCTCTCATCTATCTCTCTGATTGTCTCGATACTATTTCCCATTATTTTCTTGTCAGATTTTTCTTTCATAGGTCATTTCCCGAATAGGAGAGATCAAAACTCTTGTTGATTAATGGAAAATCTGGGACAATGTCATTTAGTACGGCATGCTCTATTATTGGCCAGTTGAGAAATGATGCAGTTCTTATCTTGTATCTGAATATGGAGTTGTTCTCTCCTGTCATCACCCAATGAACTGTCTGTCCTCTATGTGATTCGGTATACCCAAGTGCTGACCTGTATGGTTCCAGAACTGGTTGCATATCCGAATACAGGCCATCATTTTCAAAATCAAGTGATTTTTTTATAATATCCACTGAATCCCGTACCTCTTGCACTCTGATTTCAAATCTTGTCAACACATCTCCATTTCTTTTTTGCATCAATATTTCATGACGCATCATTTCCTGCGGTGTCTGTTTGTGATGTAACAAATATGCAGAATATGGATGGTCACGTCTTGTATCGACATCAATGCCTACGCATCTTGCAGCAACTCCAACCAGTCCAAGATCTTGTGCAACTTTTTTTGGAATTATTCCAGTGTTTTTTAGCCTGTCGATAACTGATGATTTTGATTTGACAAGTGCAATTATCTTTTCAAAGTCTTGTAAAATATTCTCTATTGTTTCTATGATGTTCTTGTCAATGTCACATCGTACTCCGCCAATTCTGTTTACTCCAAAAAGAATCCTGCTTCCGCAAAGTGACTCGTTTAGCCTCATTAATCTCTCCTTTAGTATGCCAAGTCTTGCGAAACCATATGCAAAACCGACATCCATTGAAATTCCAGCCAACGTACCAATGTGATTGTACATTCTCTCTAGTTCTCCAAAGATTGTTCTTATCTGCAGGGCTTTTTTCGGTACTGTGATATTGGCAATTTTCTCTATAGCTTGGCAAAAGGCAGTAGAGTTTGCAACTGACTCGTCACCTGAGATGCGCTCTGATAACAGCAAAACATCATCAATTTTCATCGATTCTGCAAGTTTTTCAATTCCCTTGTGGGTGTAAAACAGCCGCGTCTCCAAATTGATGATATTTTCCCCCATCACACTGAACCGAAAATGGCCAGGTTCTATGATTCCTGCATGCACTGGCCCTACAGGTATCTCACAAATTTCCTCTCCCTGTACCCTGAGAAACTGGTACTGGGTCTCCTGCCTTGGAATCTTTGTGTTAATGTCAAAGTCTTTTCTTAACGGAAAGTTGTTTGCACCAAAATCGTGTAATACAAGCGGTCTTGTATCTGGATTGCCTACGGGGCTGATTCCAAACATGTCATTTATCTCACGCTCGTAAAGTGCTGCAGCTGGGATCTGCAACGCAATGCTTGGATATGATAAAACAGATTCGTCAATTTTTGATGTAATAAAAATAAAGACATCTTCTCCATTTTCTTTTCCAAATACATGACGAATCACAAAACCATTTCCTACCTTTTGCTCATCTGTGCATATTATTGTAACAAGTCTTGTACCTAAAACGGTGTAGGTGTAATTGCAAATCTCAATTACATCCTTTTGATTACTCAGAGTAACATGTAACTCGTTATTATTTTTCCAAGTATTGTTTATCTTGTCTTGGAATTTTCCGAGAATTTCTTTCTTGTATTTCTCTATTAGAACTTGATTCATGGAACTCCTCCTTGATTAATTATGGCAGCTGCATCGTGCACAAGTGTCTGCAATTGTTCTGGAACGTATACTCCTAAAATTAATACTAGCGAGCCAAGAATTGCAACTGGAATTATGGCAAGTTTTCCCATTGATTCATTTTTTATTTCTGGAGGGGAATTTCCAAAAACCATTCTTATCAAATGCCTAAGAAATACTGCAAATGTTATGACCAAAAATAAAATCACAATTGCCACTGCAAGAAACTGTCCTGACTTCAAGCCTGCGCCAAGTATCAAAAATTCGCTCAGGAAAATATTGAACGGCGGCATTCCTACCAAGGCAAGGCCTCCTACAACAAACAACACTCCAGTTACAGGCATTACCTTGATTATGCCAGTTATCTTTGAGATTGCCTTTGTCTCATATTTCTGGGTGACAGTTCCGCTTGCAAAAAACATCATTGGCTTGACTATGGCATGGTTAACTATCTGAAGCAGTGCGCCATAGACGCCAACTAGTCCTCCGAACCCAATTCCAAGTGAAATCAAGCCCATGTGCTCTACGCTTGAAAAGGCAAGCATTCGTTTCATGTCTTTTTGGAAATAAATTGACGCAGCTGCAATTCCTACTGATACTACGGCAAGAATTATCAAAAGTTGGCTTGAAAATGCGGGACCTACCGTACTGGTACTTATGATATGAAAACGTATGATGCAGTAAAAGGCACAATTTAAGAGAACTCCTGATAACAGTGCGCTGACTGGAGTTGGAGCTTCACTGTGCGCATCTGGAAGCCACGTATGCATTGGGGCAAGACCTGCCTTTGTGCCAAAGCCAACAAGTATGAAAACAAATGCAATCTTGACCAAATTAGGATCAAAGAGTTTTGAATTGTGCATCATGCCAGTCCAATTCATCGCATCTTGTGAGCTTTCCACGTTTGTATTTGCATAATAGAAAAATGTTATTCCTATTAATGCAAAAGATAATCCCACTGTTGCAATTATCAAGTATTTCCAAGCAGCTTCAATGGCATTTTGTTTAAAGTACAACATTATCAAGAGAACAGAGATCAGGGTGGTTGCCTCTACTGTGACCCACATTATTCCAATGTTGTTTGAAATTGGAACAACAAGCATGGTCAACAAAAAGACATTGAACCCTTGATAGTATCTTGTAACATGCTTCATGTCTATCATTCCATTGTCATACTGTCTTCCCATGTAGTTTACAGAATACAATGCAGAAACAAAACCGACAATAGATATTGGCAGCAAAATTATGGCCCCCAAAGAATCAATGTAAAATGTATTTCCAAATGCAGTGATTGTTTTCTCACTTATGATTTTTGATACAATAAATAATACTTGGACCAAAATCAAAAATGCAGAAGATATTGTTACAATCTCTGAAACTCTTTTTTGCCTTGATATGGTAACAAGAATCGTACCAATTATGGGAGTCAAAAGTAGCGCAAGTATGGAGCCATTTGATCCGCTGAAAATGTCTAAATCCATTAGTCGTCCCTCAGGTTTTGCAGTTTTCCAATGTCTAGGCTGTCAAATGTACGGCTAATTCTGAGCAGTAAAATAGACGAAATCACAATTCCTATCAAGATATCAGCAAAGATTCCCATCTCTATGATGAGAGATACGCCATGCGTCAGTGTGAGGGTGAATAAAAAGAGCCCATTTTCTATTATCAAAAGACCTACCACCTGGTTTAGTGCAGATCTCCTGTTGACAATGACAAAAAGGCCAATGAGAAATAATGCGATGGATATTGGTAGATACGTGCTTACTATGGGATCTGACTTGAACGGTATCTGTTGTGTCAAAAAATACGACAATGCAACAAGAAATGCGGAAATTATTACTGATGCTCGAAGGCTGACATACGGATTTGTTTCAATCTTAAATTCAATCTCTAGGTTTCTTGTCACGTAAAGCAAGACTTTGGGAATTATGATTGATTTTATCACCAAGGTAAGAACTGCAGCAATGTAAATCTCCCAGATTCCTGTCACGTATGCAATCAGACTAGTTATTGCTGCAAGGACTATTGACTGGTAACGATATGCATTAAGCCAGTCTGTAAATCCACGTCTTGTGACAATGCCAAATGTAGCAATGAGCAAAATTGCTCCAGATAATATCATGATTTGATTTGTTTCCATGGTAATCAACTAGAGATAGTAAAACACAACTCCGATCATAGAACTTGCAATTGCCATTGAAATCAAATCTGGTAATCTAAAAAGTCGCCACCTTGCAACTGATGATTCTAAAAATGCAATACCTATTGCAAGCACTGCAACTTTGACAACAAATGATACAAGCCCAATTGCGATGGATGCCATTGAGACAGACGTGGCAATTCCCCATGGGGCAAAGATGTTTACAATTAATGATAACAGTATGAGTTGTTTTATTGCAGATGACCATTCAATGAGTGCAAGATTTTTTCCAGAATATTCCAAAATCATTGCCTCATGAATCATTGTAAGCTCAAGATGGGTTGCAGAATTTCCAAATGGTAGCCTGCCTGTCTCACCAAGTGTGATAACAAACATTGCAATCAGTGCAAAGATCAGTTGTGGATGAGAAACAAATGAAGTGCCTGCAGATGCGCTTACTATCTCGCTGATATTGCTTCCACCATATGTGAGGGATACAACAAATATTGTAAGAAATAGAGCTGGCTCTAAAAGAATAGACATCATCATTTCCCTACTACTTCCAAATCCTCCAAAGGAGCTTGATGCGTCAAGACCTGCTAGTATGGTAAAGAATCTGGCAAGAGCAAACAGCCCAATGACTAGCAATATGTCTCCAACTAGGCCAAACGGCGAATAGGATAGAAACACTGGAATGAAAAATGCTGCAGCACCTATTGATGCAAAGTTTACCAATGGTGATACTCTGAAGATCCAGGAACTCTGATCTGAGACAACCTCGTCTTTGCGAACAAGTTTTACGATATCATAATATGGTTGCAATATGCTAAAGCCAATCCTTTTCTGTGTTCTTGCGCGAGTCTTGTTGATTATTCCAACCATCAAAGGTGATAATGATACGATGACCAGGGCCTGGAGTATTCCGATTGTAACGTTTACAACATCTGACATTACTGGCTCAACCTCACAAACAATAAAAGTAATACTGCAGTTATCATGATGTACAGCAAGTACGAATTTATCATTCCTGTCTGGATTTTTCGTATCTTGTCAAATACTTTAAGAGTGGAACCAATTATTGGCTGGTACAAATTTTCTTCAAAGATGTTTTTTGTTTTGGAATCAAACTTGATTGATTTTACCAAGTATTGATTTGTTGGTGCAAAAAATTCCTTCTCAGTGATATTGTGCGGCTTGAAAAAAACCTTAAAGACTGCACGTATCGGCTGAGATAACGATGTGGCAGTATACTCCATTCTCTCATTTAGGTTGCCAAACCCACCGTCCCATGTTCCATATATCGTCCTTCCAGTCTTTCCTCCGATTGTTCTGATAAAACCAAAAGCGCCAACAGCTATTGCTAAAAGCAATATCAATACCACCGGCATGGACAAGTGCGCAAAATTCTTTGCATTGCTTTGCAACGTTATGGTATCAAGTGGACTAGATGGTTGCAAAGGTAAATGAAATGCCAAACCTATCAAAGAAATTCCAAACGATGCTAGTATTCCAAGTATGATGCAAGCAGCTGCAAGCACTGCCATACCTGCAATCATGCTGCTAGGAACTTCTTTGATATTTACGATATGCTTGCTTCGTGCTCTTGCAAGAAATGTCATTGCAAACAGTCTGACAAATGCAGCCGATGCGATTCCGATTGTTAGCGCAAACGGCAAACTAGCAAATGCAATTGAGATCTGCAGTATTGTGGATGGTATCTGATAGCTTGAAAGAAATGCCTGTAAGGTCAACCATTCACTGACAAAACCATTGAAGGGCGGTAATCCTGCTATTGAGACTGCTCCAATTAGAAATAACAATGCAGTCCATGGCATTTGTTTTATGACTCCTCCAAGAT
>DASUKX010000102.1:0-3039 GCA_036278495.1 Nitrosotalea sp. | reverse complement strand
TGTATTCTTTTGTTATTACATCAAGTGCAGTCTCAGATGCTTGACCTATTGCAAACCCGGAACCTCTAAAGAAAGTCCCACTTGGGTCTACTTGGTACAACTGGATTCCAGTCTGGTCTTCACCTACAACTATCAGTGATGCTGCTTGCGGCCTTACCGCATATGTGGTCTAGTTGTGGAGAAAACTGCTCAGATGTTTTGCCAATGAGTCGATGTCTATTGGTGTTTCATATGTCAGTCGATGTTTTTGTGACTCGAGACGTAACGTGTCAATTAACTGTAGGATATCTCCAATGTATCCTGCACCTGTTGCACCAATGTGAAAGTCAATTGGAAATATTTTCTCAGATGGCTCCATCAATGGATGTGTTGGTTTTATCTGGCTTGCAATCATTGCAAAGTTTGGAGTCTTGATCCCAATTGTTGTTGAACCTCTGCTTACAGCTTCCAACGCACTGTCTACAAGAATCAGTCTTCCCTGTGGGCCATAAAATGGGAATCTGTTACCATTTTGAGATTCTGACATTTATGCTACTGACTCCTTTTGCAAGTTTTGAATGGCCAAAATGTTTATGCCATTTCCAGAACCTGGATCTCTTTCCATTGCTGCAGATACTGCACGTGATGCAATCTCACTTGCCTGGCTGTTGGTTACATCCTTGTTGTACAAGCTCTCAAGTACACCATACGCAATAGGTGAGCCTGACCCTGATGATGCAAAGTCTTCCTCTGTAATTGCCCCACTCATGTCTGCTGCAAAGACATGTGCTCCTTCCTTATCCACACCTGCAACCAGCAATTCTACATAGTATGGCTGGTAGTTTCTAAGGCCGGAATAGGCAATGTTTGCAATCAGCCTTGTGGCTTCTCTTATGGACAAGGGAAATCCCCTCCTTAATTCCATAAGCCTTCTCTCTGCTTTTGCCACCTTGATGATGTATTCTGCATCTGAGAGTTGTCCCGCAATTGCAACAGCTAGCGTGTTGTCTATCCTTGCAATTTTTTGCACTATCTTTGATCCGATGAAAAAGCCTTTACTTGCTCTCTTGTCTGATCCGAGTACTACTCCGTCTTTTGTCTTGATTCCAACTATTGTTGTCATTGGTATTGTGTACAACACATGGGGATTAATTGACTAGGGACTGGTCAAAACCAGTCACTCTAAATGAATAGCGTTTTATTGCTTGATTTTGTAGTGTATCACAAGATGAAAGACATCAACGAAATAATGCCAAAGTTTCCAAACATGAAATGGGGTGCACTGACTAATGCATATCCTACAAATGACAAGATAAAAGAGATGGACAAGCTTTTCCCACACGATGGAAAATGGCACACTGTATTTGAAGAACCAGAACAGGTCTTCGTTGATGGAGTCCGAATATGGAAAAAAGATGCTGATAGACTGAGCTAAATTCTAATCTGCCGCAAACCTCTGATCTGCAATTCCTATGATTCTTAGTTTTGTTTTATCTTTGATTGCATGGAGCGTAAAATAGGGCTCACCCCATTTTCTGTAATGGAACATCTTATCATCACCTGTCATGTGCACTGCAATCACATTTCCAATATCTGTATTGACAGTATGAAACGTGGCTAGTATTTCCTGAATTTTTCCATCCTGTTCTGTTTGCATGAATATAAAATCAGCGGCACCGTATTCGTATAGTTCGACTACTGGACCAAATGGATTTGTTGCGTTAACTAGATTTATCATGTAACTATTGAAATGATATCTGGCATATTCCTCCATGTGTTCTGCCTCGTTTCTAAATGTCCAAGGCGAGTCTCTATCAAATACGATATTGTACGTACCTGGGATGTCGTTTTTTTGACCCTGTATTGCAGAGTATAGCGCAGCAAGGCCAAATCTCTTGGCTTTGGCATTTGTAAGCCCGAACAACTCGTAAAATGCCTCATAAATCCCGGCCTTGCTTGCTTTAGATGTTGAATCCATCATGGGTACACCCATAGCTGCACAAAGCGATGTGCGGTATCTGTCTGCAAATGGCCGAAATGATTCGGTCGCTTTCTCTTTTAGTCTATTTAGGTACGGCAGTCTTTTCTCAAATTCTTCTATTGGTTCATATCTGAATGTTTTGGATTCGTCTATTGCATCTATCCTATTCCATGATTGTTTTATCAAAGATGCAGTCTCTTCTCCAATCCTATGTTTTGATATTATACTCTCTAGCAATACCGTGTCAGTTTCATTTCTCATGTTTTGTTTAGATCGCGGCATAGAGTTAAATTTCCTTTGGATCCCATTATCCAACAATTGGCACAGCGCATAAAACAATCAGATCCGTATGCACAGATCCTAAAACTTGATAATTCTATACGTTTTGTAGGTAGAATAAAAGATAGGAAACTGATAACATTTGCAAGAAAACAAACTGCGGCACCATTGCTTGATGAAGAACTAAGCAACATGGTTCACTACCAGGCATCTGTCAAGGCATCCTGGGATGAGATGTTCAATGAAAAACTAGGCAAGACCAATTGGATGATAACATCAAAAGAAAAGGTAAAACTAATCACTCTGTTTCTTGATGATGGCTTGCTGATATTGTCTACAGAACCTGAATCCGAACATGACATGATAATTCAAAAAATTAAAAACCTAAACGTAAAATTATAATCTATCAATCAGCTAATGTTATGATAACTCAGCTTTTCTATTGAGAGCATCCTATATTTGCTGATACTATACTAAAGATGAAAGTTCGGTCAAACATGTAATTCACATAATATGTGTCTCTCTTAGTCAGCATTTTGACCAGGCAAGCACTTTCTTGGAGAGGTCCTACCAAAGATACCTCTCCAATTTTTTCCATCTTGATTTCTACTAGACTCTGAAACTTTAGCCTGATATCCATTGTTTCTTTTTACCATGGTCTGTGAGCATTCGGTATATGCGGTCAAACGACTCTTTCTGTATGGTTCCTTGCTCAACGGTTCTCTGAACAATGGATTCTAGTTTGATCTGTTTCTCACGAATCATCTTCATTATTTCATCAAACATTTGGTTGATTATCT
>DASUKX010000101.1:0-4574 GCA_036278495.1 Nitrosotalea sp. | reverse complement strand
AAGCAATCATTGTAGGCAACTCCAATGGGGATGAAATCTTTGATTATTACATTAATGGAACGCCAGAACCAATATCTTCCAAACTTACCGGAGACAAGGCATTAAGAATACATCTTCTAAGTTTTGTATCTACAAATCCTGGCATTAAGAGAGATGACATTGTAGAATTTTTTTCAAAAACACTTTCAGGTTCTCAAGAAAGAAAAACCACAATAAAATTTCACATTCAGATATCTCTGAGATATCTAGAATCAGAAGATCTTGTAAAGCAAAAAGGAGATAGATACATAGCTACAGAATTTGGCAAAAAAACCTCTACTTTGTATATTGATCCTCTGACAGCAGTATTGTTTAGAAAGTCTTTGGAAAGAGTTTCAACAAAAGGACACGCTCTTGGCTTGTTACATCTGATTACAATCTCCGAAGATTTTTTCCCCAAGTTTTCATTAAGAAATAAAGAT
The DNA here is from genome assembly GCA_036278495.1 of Nitrosotalea sp. Classification (GTDB taxonomy): domain Archaea; phylum Thermoproteota; class Nitrososphaeria; order Nitrososphaerales; family Nitrosopumilaceae; genus Nitrosotalea. The sequence goes on along the minus strand of DASUKX010000101.1, from coordinate 4,113 downwards.
TACGCGTTTGTGGGCACTATGATTGAAAATTATGCTGATCAACTAATAGAACCTATATCTGAATACGATTGTAACCGAAGTCTTCTTGCAATACATGCTTGGATAAATGAATCAAGCGAGATATTTCTGTCTGATAATTTTGGTATAGAGTCTGGCGATATGCATAGGATGACAGAGACTGCGGACTGGCTCATTCATGCTCTTTATGAGATTGCAAAACTAGAAAAAAAAGATGAGATTCTGACCGAGATTGATTCATTGAGGTCCAGAGTGGTATATGGCATAAAAGATGAACTCGTTGACTTGGTACAAATAAAAGGAATTGGAAGAGTTAGAGCTAGAATACTCTTCAAGAATGGCATAAAAACAACAGAGGATCTGACCAAAACATCTGTTGAAAAGCTAGCCAAAATGGACAAGATAGGACCACTTGTTGCAGAAAACATAAAGACACATCTTAAAAAGATAAGATGATGCTGGATAGAACTATCATCGCAATACTGATCTCAGCAGTGGCATTTGTTACTGTTTATGCAATTACTCCTAGTCTGATCAGAGTATTGACAAAAAAAAATATGGTTGTAAAAGACTACAATAAAGAGGTTGCAACAATGGTTGTACGCCCTGGTGGACCTTCTATTCTTGCAGGAATTCTAGCTTCTGAACTTACACTAAATGCCTTTTTTCCCTCTACTGCGATACTGGCAATTATCATAACAACCTCACTTGCCTTTCTTGTTGGTTTGGCTGACGATAGAAAGGTACTTGGCGGATGGTTCAAACCGTTAGCGCTTGCAGCTTCTGCACTGCCTATTATTTTGCTTGGAGCATATGATCCACATCTTGCATTTCCATTATTTGGCTCAGTCAAGATTCCCGAACTCTATTTGGCACTGATAATTTTCATCATTCCAGTAATGGGAAATACGATAAACTCTATCGATGTCCTAAATGGAGTTGCAAGTGGATTTATGACCATTGCAAGTTTTGCTCTTACCATTTGTCTTGTTATTGTACACAATTATGATGTTGCATTGGCAAGTTTACCTCTTGGGTTTGTATCGCTAGCGTTTTACAAATATCATAAAGTTCCAAGTAAGATATTCCCAGGAGACTCTGGTGCACTAACTCTTGGAGCAATGTATGGTACATTGTCTATTGTAGGTCATGTTGAAATCATTGCGGCAATCGCATTACTTCCTGCAGTGATAAACTCTTTTCTCTTTCTTTCTAGTGTAAAAAGAATAATTGAACACAGACAGATAAAAGCAAACCCCGTTGTTCATACTGAAGACTTCAAGCTAATGGCAAGCATCGATAAATCAGCTCCTGTTACTCTTGTGCGATTGATCCTAGCAAATGGGCCTCTCACAGAAAAACAAGTGGGATTTGTAATATTCAAACTGGCTTTATTTTCTGCAGCGCTTGCAATGATAACATCTTTTATGATGGGAATTAAGCTATGAGAGGAACTCCAATTTTTTTCTACGTATTTGTCATGTGGTTGTTGATTATTGCAGGAGGCGGATTGATTGTACCAATAATAGCACACATCTCAATACAAGGCTTTGGCAAGTTAAATAATCTAATAGACTCTGCAGTAAAAGCTGGTATTTCGATTATGCTTGTAGTAATTTGGATCTTGATAATGTCAAAAATAAAGAACTGGATATTTCACAAGCAAATTAGTCACTAACTGTCTTCCCACTTTTTCTTTTTCTTGTCGTATTCTTCTCTTGAATACTTGATCTTGGCTGGAACTCCCACCACAACACAATTGGGTGGAACATCTTTTGTTACTACTGCCCCCATTGCCACAACACTGTTTTTTCCTATCTTGACTCCTGCCTTTATTACTGCTCTTGAGCCAATTACTGCCCCGTCTTCTATCGTAACTCCTATCATCTTTTTGCTAGCAGGATATGGATCATTAGTTAGAGATGCGGCAGGGCCAATGAAAACATTTTTTCCAATTCTTGAGAGTGGTGGTATGTAAACAAGTCCCTCTATCATGGTATTCTCTCCTATCTTGACATTGTAATCAACATGTGCAAGTGAGCCTATCTTGACATTATCTCCAATCTCAGTATCGTTTCCTACGTATGCAAAATGCCATATCTTTACATTTTTTCCAAGTTTTGCTTTTTCAGAAATGAAATTGGTTACCATCTAACATCACAGGTGCCATGGAACGCCTTTTGTAATAATCTTGTCCGGAAGAGTGTCTCTATGCTTGGTCAAGAATTCGATATCTTGACTCTTGTCTCTTAATTCGTCAGGCAACATTATGGGGATCTCCTCTATTATTGGATAGTATCTAGAGCACTTTGAACAAAATATCATACCTTCAGAAACAACTTCATCTTTTGAAGACAATTCTACTAACTCAAGTGGAAAGTGTTTGTCTATTGGGCAAGCAAGAATTTCCATTAATTTTTTGTTCATTTTAAACCCAGATAAATTGGAGTTCCTTTCTGGCTAGATAAAAGTGCCGCTTCTGCAATCTTGGTTGTATTCACGGAATCTTCTGCTTTTACTCTTATGCTCTCTTTTCCTTCTATTGCAGCTATGAAATTTTTTATCTCTAAAAGTAAAGGCTCCTCGGTTTCCTTTCTAGGTATTTCTGCTCCTGAACTAGTTTCAATTTTTACCTCTTGTGTAATAAAATCTGAAGAAATTATGGCATCTCCACACACTGCATTGAATTTTCTTACCCGAATTGGAGTAATCCAGTTTGATGATATGATTGCAACTCTGTTGTCTTTGAAACCCAGCATTATTGTTGCAAAATCCTCATGCTCATGTTTTATTTTTCCAGACCTTGCAAACACTACTTCTGGTACGTCATCAAATAACCACATGGCAGTATCAATATCGTGAACGGAAGTATCATAGATAATTCCTACATCTTTTATGTGATTTGGCATTCTATTTTCTCTGTGGAATTCAAGCATGATCAATTCACCATACTTTTTCGTTTTTACGTATTCTTTGACAAGTGAAACAGCTGGATTGAATCGTTCAATGTATCCACTTGTGAGAATTACTTTGTTTTTATTGGCTAATTTGAGCAAGTCTTCACCTTCTCTAGAAAGATAAGTCATTGGCTTTTCCACAAAAACATTTTTCTTCTGTTCTAAGAGTTTTCTTGCTAGATCAAAATGTGTAGAAGTAGGTGTACATACAAATGCCGCATCAAATTTTTCTGAATCCATAAGAGTGTCTAGAGATGAATAATGGTTCACAGAGTACTTTTCACCAAACTCTTTTGCTCTGGAATCATTCATGTCACATATGGCTGAGAGAACCCCCAATTGAGAGAGAATCCTAGCGTGGTTTTTTCCAAAGCCACCTGTGCCTATCTGAACTATCTTCATCCTAATACACCGGTGTTATCCACTTTGAGTATTTCTTGTTTTTACCCATGGTGATATCTGAATAGACTTTTCTAATGTTTTCTGTAATTTTTCCAACTTTGCCATCTCCAACTTTTTTACCATCTACTGAAATGACTGGACTTATTTCTGCTGCCGTACCAGTCAAAAATACTTCGTCAGCAAAATAAATTTCAGTTCTAGGGATTTCACGTTCTACTAAATGGTATCCAAGATCTTCTGCTATCTTGATTACGGAATCTTTTGTTATTCCTTCCAATGCTGATGAACTGGGTGGGGGTGTTAGCAATTTTTCATTTCTTATGATGAAGATGTTTTCTCCAGGTGCCTCACTTATGTTTCCTAGATGATCTAATAGAATGGCTTCATCGTAACCATTTCTCTTTGATTCTTGCGTTGCTAGTATAGAATTGAGATAGTTTCCACCCATTTTTGCAAGTGGCGGTGTAGAAATGTCATGGATTCGTCTCCATGAAGATATGCCTACCTTGATTCCATTTCTGTTAAACAGTTCTCCAAAAGGAAACATAACTATGGCTGCATGTGTTGGAGTGTTTTCGGTTACATGAAGATTAATTCCATGTTTACCTATAAAGTAAAATGGTCTTATGTAACACGATTCCTTCACATTATTTTTTTTACAAATCTGAATTATTGCATTAGCAATTTCTTTGTCTGTAAATCTAAGGGCAATTGAATATACCTTTCCTGAATTCCT
>DASUKX010000100.1:0-23876 GCA_036278495.1 Nitrosotalea sp. | reverse complement strand
GTAACTGTAGCAAACTATCAAAACTATGTCTTTGATCATTGGAGTGATGGAAGTACGAACCCGCATAGGACAATTACTCCAACCAAGGCCGCAACTCTGGTAGCATATTACAACAACTAGATTATCTTTTTTACATGGCGTATCATGTCCGTGGCATCCTTGATTGATGTTATCTCATTATTTTTCATGTAAAGATATCCTGCCTCAAATTTTGGATATGATTCCTTGCAGGAAAATAAGGTGAGAATAATTCCGTTATGGTCCACTCTGTATCCTTTGCACGGCTCATGTCCTCTGACTAGAGCTTTTGTATGTGTGATCTCTAGCCATTTTCTTGTAATGGCCGTGCCAAAGTGCTTTCCATAAGGCCGTCTAGAGATTTCCCATTCCTTATTTTCAAGTATTCGCGGGTCGTTCCACAATATGTCTTCTAGCAAAAGCATTGTGTTGCTTTTACTTGTAGGGAAACATGTCTCTTCGGTGAATTCCTTTGCAGGTGGTGGTAATCCGCCATGTACTATCAACAAGTGATCTTCTACAAGAACCATCACTGTCAATAATCTGAACAGTGATAACACCAAAGAGTATATTGTGTCATTCTTGCTGGTTTCAAAACATTCAGTGATTCTATCTGGAAGATCATGTGATTGGAAAGGAAATTCTTCTGAAGCCTCATGATTTCCACGCATCAATATTATGGAATCTGGGTATGTCTGTTTTAGTTTGCATATTGTATACAATACTGCTACAGAGCTTGATCCTCTGTCTACATAATCTCCAAGAAATATTATTTTATTATTTTTGTTTGTCAAAAATACTTCAAAATTTATTTCATACAAAATTTTATAGAGTGATCCAAGATCCCCATGTATATCTCCTATAACTACTAGATTTTCTGGAATCTGCAGCCATGTGCAATTACCTTTGACTCTACCTTTTTGTATCTTGCTAGTTTTTCTTTCATTCTGTAGGATTTCTATTGTTTGGGTTACAGTTGATGAAAATTCATACGGGTCAATTTTATTTGAAAATTGTACAAGTTTGGAATCCAATTTGGATCATTTCACATGATTTGGCTGTTGAACGACTTGAAGTATTTCACAGGGTACAAGATCTTCTACTTGATCATCCATTGATTCTTGACTTGGTGTTGGTAAGGATCTCTCTTTTAATATCTGGACAATTTCCAAGTACCTCTTTCGTATTGTTATTGTAGTAAGATCTGCAGCTACTGCAAGTCTTAGCTGAGTGGTATACTCTTTTGTCTCAAGGGATGCCATGTAAAGAGCCGCAGCTGCTAAAGATATTGGTTTTTTGCCTATTACTATTGGGTCATCACCCACTTTGGCAAGAATGTCTAATGCCCTTCGCTGTGTTCTACCGCCTAATTTTGCCCTTGCTGCAATTTTTGAGATATTTTGTGAGGGTTCTGGTATGCTTACACTCATCTTCATCTGTCTAAGCAAAAATTTGTAATAGTGAACTGTTGTCTTTTTACTAATGTTTTCCACGTACTCTCCAATCTTATCTATTGGAAATGATATACCCAAATCTTTGCATGCAATGTAGATTGTAGCAACTGATATTCCAGTAATGGAGCGGCCCCTGATTAGGTCTTTGTTTAGAGCCTTACGATAAATATAGGATGCTCTTTCTGCAACCAAATTTCCAAACCCAAGTATCCCTGTTATCCTGCGTATGTCTGCAATTGCTTTATTCAAATTTCTAATCTTTGAATCATTTGAAATTGTAAATTTATTCAACCGTCTTAATTTTTCCATCTCAAAACCGCCGTGGATTTGTTTTCCACTTGCATCTACATTTTTCTTGTCAATTAGGGTGGAAAGTGAAATATCATACATCATTGATGATGTAGGTTCATTATTGCTTGAGTGTTCTAGATCATAACCTGAATGGTGATCAGAATCATGTTCTGTTACTATGCCGCAATTGCAGCATATTTTTTCATTTTTCTCAAGATCAAAAATTAATTTTCCCATGCATGAAAGGCATGTGTTTGAATTTTGTTCTGTTATGTTGCTTTGAACTGACATTAGTGCTGATCAACGGGTACTGATTTTAAAGCTCTTTGCAAGATTTGTAGCTAATTTTGAACAAGAATATTGTATTGGAACAAACTTATATTAAAAAAACACAACATTTCTGTTTTGTACGATATGATGTAAATAGCGTTGAATCTGAAAATTTGCAATTACATTCTGAGTAATTTGTCGTCTACTTTGGTGGTGATTAGGTCGTTTATCTTGTCGTATGCCACTAAAAAGTCTCTTCCCTTGTCGGTAATTCGATATATTTGATTTCCTTCCTCATATTTGATTAGATTGTTGTCTTGCAGGAATGCCAAGTATTCCTTTACTTGGGTGTAGGACAAATATGCCTTGTACATTATCTTGGTCTTTGTTATACCATTGTGTGCTGATTGTAATATCATTGCCACTATGTCTGTCCTACTACGGTACTTCAACTGTATATTTCATCACATCATGTTATAAAAATAATTTGCTTTATTATTGTAGAAGATTGTTCTATTTTATTCGTATTTGGTGTGTTTTTCATGTAAATTAATTTCAGAATATCATGGTTTCTAATTCATATGATGAATCCATAGTGAATATGCGTAACGTTTTTTGCTTTTCCGTGAAAGCGATCTTATGTCCTTGCATGAAAATCAACAAGATCAAACATACACGCGTGTCAAAAATCAAAAATGAAATACAACGAATAGACTGGAAGATAATTGAAAGACTTGTAAGATTATTGTACTATCACAGCAAATTGAAAAGGACACACATATCAACAAAATGTAACCTGAGCTACGACAAATGCTGTCGTTATTTGGACTGGATGGAAGTCATGAACCTTATAATAAAAGAAAAAAATGAAGAGGGTTTTGAGGTAGTACTTTTAACAGAACAGGGCGGCGCATTATATAATAAAAAATTCAGAGACATGAAAAAGGAATTATCATATGGATGATCATTATCTACGAATTTTACTTGCCATGGTGGTGAGAGTCTATTATTAATCATGTTATAACACTGGATCAAATGCGCGATGAATTGTGTAGATTCTGTGGTGCGGAGTTGACCAACTTCTCAATATGTCCTGAATGTCGAAAATCTATCAGACGAATCTGTACTAGATGTACCAGAAAAACTGAAGAGCATTTACATCTTTCATGTCTTTCTGGAATCTTTTTACAAACAAGAAACCCATCTGCAAACTCTGTATCTGATGATGTAATGATCAGAATTGCTGAGACTGCATAAATGTCTCTAGATAGTGGATCTGAGATGAAAGTCATTAGTTTTGTATATTGTGTAGAATATCTTTCTAAAAGTGAATGACGAGGAAAGTTCTATAACAATTTTGCCTATATGTTATAACTTGATTTCTACATGATTTATCAAGTTGAGAGTTACAATACACCAGCCACAATATTTCCCATACCCTGGGTTTTTTCACAAACTTAGCATTTCTGACATGTTTATCATATTGGATGATGTACAATATGACAAGCGGTTCACAAATCGAAATAAAATCATGGCATCCAATGGCTGGACCTGGATGACTGTGCCCATAAATAAAGATCATAAATTTTTGTCAAACTCTCAGGTAGAAATTAACAATGATATGCCGTGGAGAGATGAACATTGGAAGAAAATCTACCATTCTTATGCAAATACAAAATATTTTAAAAAATATGAGAATTTTTTTAAAAGTGTGTATGAAAAACATTGGCATTCGCTTTTTGAGTTAAATTTTGAGACACTAAAACAAGTCGTGGATCTTCTTGGTATGAAAGTAGAAGTTGTAAAAAGTTCGGAATTAAATGCTGCAGGAACCTCTACTGAAAAACTAGTCAATCTATGTAAGGCATCTGGAGCAGACACTTATGTTTCTGGAATTGGTGGCAGAAACTATATGGATGAAAATCTGTTTGCAAAAAACAACATCAAACTTGAATATCAAAACTATGCTGCAAAACCATATCCGCAGCGTTTAACTGATTCGTTTGTGCCAGATCTTTCAATAATTGATATGCTGGTAAATGTTGGTCATGAGTGTATGAAAGTTATCTCAGAAAGTGATGTATCTATTGCACCCATTGTAAATTAATTGAATATGTCATAAAGTTGCTTGTATGCGCTAATGTATTTTTTTCCTAGTTCTGTGGTTTTGTATATGTGACGTTTTGATCTGCGTGATTCTGGCTTACCTTCTAGTAATTTACAACCGATGAGAAATTCTACATACTGTGTTATCTGTTTTGAATTTAGATTGCATTTGTACATGATGTGAGTTTTTAATGCACCGTGAATACATGTCTCAAGTATGAATTCGATTATCTCTACCCAACCGCGGTTTCCCCATCCCATTACACTGCGTTCAATGGCGCCTGAAGGTTCAAACATTCTTCACAGCTCGTGAAGAATTCAAGCGAGTTCCAAGATCTCATCGAGATTGGAAACAGCTCTTTCATTTGTTATTTTTTCATATGGGACTGTCAATAACTTGAAATCGCTGGCAAGACAGATCTTTAACACCTCAAAGGCTTCAACGTATTTTATTCCAGTGTTCAATCTGCTCTGAAGGGCTCGGTACTCTGCTAATCCTTTGATTGCATTGGCCTTGAGGTATAGCTTACTTTGCTGAGACCAAAAGATTTCGATCAGTTCCACCTTTTCATTTACGACCTCTGATATGTCTACAAACACTTTGGGATCAAAGTTTCGACTAAGGGGAATCTCATAAGATAAAACATTAGAGTTAAACCTGGCTGCTTCTAGTGTGGCAAGTGCTATGGCTCTGTGGTCATGGTGTACGTCTCCATGTGAGTGGGTAAGAATCAGATCTGGGTTGGCTTTATGGATGAAAAACTCGATATGGTTTATCAACTCATTGCTAACTGTTAGTTTGGAATCTTCAAAATTATCAATCCATAATTGTTTTGCTTTGATGAATCTTGCTGATCTTGCTAGCTCTACTGATCTTTCCTTGGCATCTCCTCCGGCCCCTCCTCTTGTAAGGGAATACATGAAGACATTGTGGCCTTGTCTTGCGGATTTGATAAGCAATCCACCACACCCAAGTTCAATATCATCTGGATGAGCCCCTATTGCAAGAATGTTCATATGTAAATTTTCTTTTGGTTTTATTTATTGTTCTTCTAATATTCTTCTATAGAATTTTTAATATTGATTCTTCTCAAATCATGATATGTTTGAGTTATTTTTTTATAACTTTTTTTGATTCTAGATAAAACTTACCTAAGATTATCAAGCTAATTGTATAATGGTATGTGATGATGAAAATTATATGAAAAAAACTGAACAAAAATCATGCGAACCGTACATATGGGATATCAACGGTGAAGACTATTGGATAATAAATGAAAATGTCTCAGAAAAGGAAACAATTGAACGTCTCAAAAAAGACGTTTCTAATGTATAAAACTAGATAGGAATAAAACTATTGTAGACTTTCATGAATCCTATCTTAAAATAGAACATTGTACTACACTGTTTAAAATATCCCGTGTGTACTACAGTGTTGTGTGAAAGTATTTGATCTTAATCAAGCAAAGACAATAGCCATAAAATTTCTCGAGCAATACAACTCATCAGTTACTTTTAGATCTGCAGCTTTAGAAGGTGAAATTTGGATAGTCATACTGGATATTGGGATGATGGACAAGCAAACCCGAAAAGTATTGATTAATGGTGAAACTGGCAATATTCTAAGTTACACTTCTAAGAATTAACATATCATGTTAACACAAAATTATAGTAATTTGTACGCTAGTGTCTTGTTGGCTTGCTAGTCATGAATAGCCCAGTATTCTACCTGAATCTGCATCGATCCTTACTCTTTTGGTCTGGGTGTTTGAAAAACCAAGGTATGCAGTAACCACCCATACTCCATCTTCCAAAATTGCTTTTGTATCGATCACACTGTGATACTGACCCAGAAACCTCCTGGCTAATTCCTGTGCCTTGGAGGAGTCTATCTTCTCATCTATTATCTTGTCTTCATAATATTCTGTAAATCTGACCACCCTCAAGATATCTGCATTATACAGCAAGATGTCATATCTTTCTTATTTATCATGGTGCTATAAAAAAAACCCGACACTTGATTTCAGAAAGTAGTTACATTCTATGTGTGCTTGATACGCCTATGGTGAAATATCGCTTCATTATATTTTTCTAGACTATTTTTCTAGATATTTCACTGTATAGTGAGATAAGCATTAGACATCTATTGATGTCAATGTTGAAAACTCGTCTATTTCTTAGTTTGATTGTTGCGTCTATCATAATTGCCCCATTAACTACAAATCCAACTGCACAAGCTGATACTATAACCAGTCCTGTTCCTATTCCGGGTAATCTCTTTCTTACCCCCATTCCTGGAACTGTATCTCCAATACCTAGTATTCCAAATCTTGGTACAGTTCCAGTATTGCCTCCTCTAGGATCTCTTTATTCTATAAATAAAATACAATCAGGTTTGGTGGCATTTGATCCACTAAACAATGAAACTAAAAATCAACAAGATCTCTTGGCTAATCAACAATACTGGAAATATGGCGGAGATGCAATAGCACTCAATGCACCTTATGCATTTTCCAAAGATGGTCAGGGTCTGCACATTGGTGCACAAGCTCCGGTAGATGGAACTTGGGCTGGAATTTATGCAGTTACTCCAAATACCAATGCAATGTTATTTCACACAGTTGTATCAACACCGCTTAGAGTATTACCTACGCTGGCAGAACCACAGTGGTATGAAAATGGAATGTATGTGCAAACAGCAGGATCTCAAAATGTTAACTATATCACTTGCACATCAGCTACAAGTCAGTGGGGAACCACTTGGGGAATAATTTCAACATTAGGAACTGTAAATCAAGCAAATACATTCAATACATTATATCTTGATACTAGTGCAAACCAACCGCTTACACGAGATTGTACCATAATTACAAACGGTAACAACTATCTCAAGGTATACTTGGATGGTGTAATGGTGTATGAGAACAGTACTCTAAACTTACAGATGCCAGGACCATTCAATGTATTTGAAGAACCCCAGTCATCTTATGCTGGTCAGCTACTAAATGGAACATACGCTGATTATTACGCAACAACTGATGAAGTTGTAAAGGTCACAAATGCTCCATCTCTTGCTACTAAGATAGATTTGGTAGACTCGACAGGCAAAGTTCTTGCAACCTCTCCAGTGGCATCAGGCACCGCAACTTTCACTATCGGGCAATTCCACATGCCTCTAGTAGCATATATCAAAATGTATGATTCACACAACATACAACTGGCATCTACATCAAGTCCTGTGAATATCTTTGGTGGAGATGTCTACAAAGTTAGTTCTCTCTTGGGCCTCTGATGTTGTTAATTTGGTGGTATCATGTTACAAAATGAAACCATCAAAAATCTAAACACAAAAAAGAAAAAAACTCTAATTGTCGAATCTAGTACGAATTGGCTTGACAATATTCTCTATCCAGGAGGTGATTCAACATCTTTGTTGAATATGATGGGAAAACCATTGATATTGTATAATATTGAAAAATTACTTTTGCAATATGATGTTGAACATATTGTATTATCTGAAAACTTTTCCAATGTATTTAGCCTTATACAAGATAATTTTCCTTTTATCCAAATTGATGAATCCAGAGATCGTGTCAAACAAACTACGTCTGATTCTGTAAAGATAACTATGAATTCTGTTATTGTAAAACCAAAAGGATCTGATGCATACATTACACGAAAAATTGTGTATCCGTGGGATGTTCTAAAAATAATGCATGAGGTACTCAATGCTGAAGTCACATCTACAATGATTTCAAAAAACTCATCTATTGCAGAATCTTCCATCATAAAAGGTCCTTGCATTATTGAGGATGGTGTATCCATTGATGACTTTTCCAAGATACTTGGCCCAATCTACATGGGGAAAAATGCCAAAATTGGCACAAGTAGCCTTGTTAGGCATTCTATGATGGGTAACAATACCACGATTGGGTTTAACTGTGAAATTGCCAGATCCTTTTTCATGGGTGATACCAGAGTTGCACACCTTGATGTTATTCTTGATAGCATCATAGGCCAAAACTGCTGGCTGGGTGGGTTTGTAGGTACTACAAACGTGCTACTAAATCAGGAAATAATCCGGTACAAATTAGATGACGTGCTTGTTTCTACAAGTCTGGATCAATTTGGCTCTGTGATAGGGTATAATTGCGCTATAGGTGCAGGAACAATAATTCTTCCTGGACGTTTTGTACCTGCAAACTCTACTGTACAGGCAGGAACTGTATTTTCAAAATAAAATTTTAACAGACGTACAAGGATATTTTCATATTGATTACTGTAAAATGTAATCCAATAAACATTGATCTACTAGAAGAATCTTCCATGGCAACTTAAGTAAATCAATGCTGTATGTACCGTAATAATGCGATCACAAAAAAATGTATTATTTTATCAAGGTAACTGTAACAATAATGATGCAAAACTTGCACTTGTATCAGTTTCAGTAGAAAGTTCACTTCTTGGGCATGATGTAGAATCCTATGAAAAAGTTGCCAAGTTGTTGGAAAGTAGATATGACTGTTGCATGTGTGACTGCTATAACCATCCTGACTATCTAAATGAGATACTCAAAACATTGCCTAGTGACTCGTATTACAGCATAGTTGAATCCATACGAAGAGGATTGGGCGAGTTTACATACATTGATGGCATATCTAAATTCCTTGATGAGTTAAAAAAATGAGATAAAGCATCCGTATTGCTTCTGGCATTTAAACTTGGACAAATTCAATTAATTTTATTTCTACAATGATGACCTTGATAAAATGAAAAATGTAGGACGCTAGTCCAATTTTTTATTTACGTCTTGCTGTAGACCAGATTCCAACACCGCTCATGATTGCAACTATGATAATTCCTGCAATCCATGCAGATGTTTGAGCATCTGTTGTTGTATTTTCCACAGGTATACTGTTAGCATACTGTGTATTGGTTGGTGTAGACGATACTGGGTTGCTGGACTGGGTCATGTTCATTGATCCAGTTTGTGTTGGACTACTAGACTGGGTACTAGTTGCAGCAGTATTTGCAACAATTACTTGGCCTGTCATCCATGGATGGACAGAACAAAAGTAATCGAATGTTCCTGCATTTGTAAAAGTAAATTGGTATGTACTACCTGGTTTGATCAAACTTCCACTATCGAATATGGTTCCGGTTGTTTCATCTGATGCTTTACCACTTGTCACATAATGACTAACAGTATCAGTGTTCTTCCAAGTTACTGTTGTTCCTGATGCAACAGTCAATGGATTTGGAGTAAAGCAATTGTTTGCTGTAACACATGCTGCGCTTGCACTTGCGCCTGCACCTGATGCCATGTCAATTTCATTTGCTGTTTGTCCAAATGCTGGTGCTACACCTAAGATGGCAACTAGAGCCAAGAGACCAAATAATGCGCCAATTGGTTTTGACTTCATTATGTAGCCCACTTTAAGTCTGTTAATAAACCATAATTCCCAAAAATGCCGTACATTGTGGAATAACTCGTGTTTTCTAGGTAGATGAATAAAATATTGGCAAAATTGTATCGGTAATATGGGCATTAGGACAGTTTCTGACTATGTGAAATTCTATGTAGGCTTGAACATGCAAGACAGTATAAGCCTCTCAAATTTTGCATATAATGAAAAACTAGTACTCAAAAACAAACCAGCTACTGGGAAATTAACCAAAGAACTTATCCTGCAAAGCCTTACTCTCTTGGATGACCTCTTACGTGAGATACAATCTATTGGGGAACAGGCTGTTATAGAAAAATACACAAAATAAAGTTTTTTTCTTGATTAATTGTATCTTGAAAAACTTCTAGTACTAAACTTTTTTGCTTCAATCTTAAATCTTTGAAATGACATAATATTACATGAAACAAGAATTTTGTCATCTGTGCAAAGAAGGTGGGAAACAATGTGTCGAAGTTGACACAAAACAACAAGTGTACATGGAAATGTTTCATGTAAAATGTTCCAAATGCGGACGACAACTTGTGTCGTAAACTCTTAATTTTTTCTCAAAAGATGTCTGGTAGAAATTCATGCGCATAAAAATTGAATAGATGGTGCTTATCGGCTACTTTCTGTTTTAGATTGCCATTTTAGATTTATCTGAAGATTAGTGTTCATGACCATGTCACGCCAGTACCTTCCCACAATGCAAGTTGATTAGTGGTTCATGCCTGTTTATCCCAAATTGGTACGCACGGCGATATTTTATGGTGTCAATTCTACGATATGTGGAATGCCGATAGTACTGGTTCTAAAGTTCGCAAGTAGATCTAAAGATCTTTGATTGATGATTAATTATTAGTAAGCTTTGGTTAAATCCATTCTGTTAAATCAATATTGTAAAAAATACTCCGTATTGTCACCTAGAATAATTATTGATATTAGCGGAAGCGATTATTCTGACTTTTTAGCGTAATGCGATTCTCAGAATCTTACTCCTGAAGAAAAAATCAGGGAAATAATCACGTGTTATGTAATTTTGAGGAGAAATAGGAGAAAACTTCCGCAAAAGATTTTGGATCCATTTTTGGACCTGAATAAGCGATCTACATTCCAGTCCGCAGAAAATATTGTTGAATAAAAAAGTGTCTCTATGCCTATTTGTAAATGATAAACATAGAGGGAGCGATGATATTGTTTAGCCGATTAAATTGGGCTAAGTCCTGCAATCGCTCGGGAGTAATCTCTGACACTTGTTTCTCGTGTATGATGTAATCAGTTTTAAAGATTGAATCCAAATTATTCTAGTGATTAATCAATTATAGTTTAACATTTTTTAATGTACAATATGTGATATCCATGTAATTACTGTACATATTGCTAAACTATGTTTTGATCTAGTGTGCTTTTTCAGAATTTGCATTATTGTTTATACGTACTAGTGTGATTCACTTTTAGCAACTTAATGCTCTTTCATAACATTGTGAGGCCTCTGCATGTCTTTTTAGCTTGAAAAGAGCCAATCCCTTGTAGCCTGATGCTCTCTTAGATGATGGAGATATTTCCAAAATTCTATCGTAGCATTGTAATGCCTCCTCATACTTTCCCATGCATAGGAGTAGCTTACCTTCATCGTATAGTGCATTAATTGCTTCAGGTGAAACATTTTGTGAATTTTTTGTCTCTTGCCTAACGTCTTGCAATTCAACTGTATTTGGTATGTATTATTTTTAAAGTGGCAGTAAGTTTCTTCTGTAACAATCTTTTTCTGCATTGTACATTGTATCAACTAGTAATTCTTTTGGAAATTAGTATGACACCAATTATTGATATGGCCACAATCATGCCTGCCAGTGTGCCAAACTCTGGAACTGGAACGTAATCTGAAAAACTTGGGGCAATCTGGGCAAATTTTTCAGGATTTTGTTCTCTTGCCAAATTCAATCCCTCCAACAAGTATGGTGGTATTTTTTCTACCGAGTCTGGATCGATATTGTTTTCCTTGAGGCAATGATATGATTTACCCAAATTGTCCAACATTGTACTACTGTAACTAGTCTTCAGTAGGGTTGCAGCTATATCTTCGGGTCTTTCCCCATTCCAGTATCTGTTCTCCTGATAAATAAAATATGAATAACCTGATTTTTCAACAGTCAGATCTGATGTATTACAAAAATACATGCCTGTTGTAGCATTAAAATCTGCAAAGGCATCTCTAGATACAACCGGGGGCGAAATAACAAGAACCAACACTGATATCATGACTATGTTCTTCAACAAACTAGTGGTGCACAGCTTTGAAATTAATTCTAGTGTAATCATTCTATCTTGCAGCAAATGAATCCAAACTAAATGCTGGTTTGCCATCTGTGACCATCACAATGTTAAGTGTCTGTCCTTGGGTAAGTGATGACTTTGATGTGTCAAAACTTGTTTGGTATAGTGCTGTACTTGAATCCCATTGTGGGCTGATCCAAGCCTTGAGTGTCTTGACGCCTGGGCTTGTCTGAGATATCACAATGTGATTTACTCCAAGAGGACTGTTGTTTGTCACCGATACAAAAGAGGTGAACTGTCCGTCGCCCATCATAAATGTACTAATTCTGGTAATGTCTCCATTTGCATTGGATGAATCCTTGGTATCATAAGCTGCATTTTTGATACTAGTTGATGATGGATTTTTTATTCCTATTAGAGTATTGAATTTTTTGACTTGATTTGTCAACAAATTACTTATCCACGTGTTCCACTCACCGGGTTTGCATAGGTGGTCTCCGCATACTTTGATGCTGCCAAACAATCTGTATGTGCTAACATTATCTCCAAAATCTGATCTTGGTGTTAGTGCATTTGCCATTGGTACTAATAATACGATTGATGCTACACTCAATAATACTGCAGCCAACATGAGTTTCATGTCAACACGTAATGTATCTTGAATACTAAATGAATTACTAAGGAAAACTGCGCAAGCATTTTATCTTACAACCTTTGCTTTACAAAAAATTACTGTGCCTACAACTATTTCTAAAATCCAATAGTAGAAATCATAAGTAAGCCTAAAATAAAAAAAATTGACATATGTTGCATTGAAATCTTTTAGATCTTGGATGCTGTTCCTAATACCTCTTACATGCATTACCTTTTCAGCCTCTTTTGCAGAAGTTCAAGTCACAATTCCTCTTGGAGCTTCAAACCCTAACACTCCATTCTCCTTGTCTCCCTCGGACCTTGACATTCAAGTAAATGATACTGTGACATGGAAAAATAATGATGCTGCAGTGCATACAGTGACCACTGGAAAACCTGGACTTGGGTTTGATGGTAGAGTTGACAGTGGAGTCATAGCACAGGGTGGCACATTTTCTTATACGTTTGATAAGAGTGGAGTTTACGAATATTATTGCCTGTTTCATCCTTGGATGACTGGATTTGTAAGTGTGGGCGCCAGTACATCTATACCACCCACTGGAATTTCTGTCTCAACTGACAAATCTGTATATCTCAATGGGGATACAATACAAATATCAGGTCAGGTGTCAAAATTTATCCAAAATAAACAGGTCACTGTATGGATAACTGATTCTAAAGGTACTGGAATATCTGCAAGTCACACTGAGACAAGAACTGGAAGCAATTTTTCTATTGATACTGTTGCATCTGGTAAGCTATGGGTTCCTGGAAATAACTATACTGTGTATGCACAATATGGTGCTGGAAGCTCTGTTGCCACTGCAGTGATCCAGTATGAGCCGCAAGTACCTGTGGAACAAAATAACATGTCTAATACTAATACAGTCAGCTTGACATCTACATCATACATGACATCATACAAAAAACTAAACCCTGATTCGAACAATTACCTTACAGTTCAGACAGAACATGGTGTATACACGCCAAATGATCAAATCAAACTGTATGGTTCAATTTGGAGTGGATTGATAAATGCAGGAAGTGGTGCGTATCTTGCAACAGTTCCAGTCAGCAATATTAGTGGAAATGCTGTAACAGAACTTGTTCTTGTTCAAATCAAAGATGAACATGGTAATGTAGTTTATACAAAAGAAACTCAGGTAGATGGTAATGGAAATTATGTAGTTCCAGTTAATCTATCTAACAATACAAATGGTCGTTATTCAGTAAATTCATTACTTGAAACAAAGACTGGTCTGTTAGGTACGCTTGATGCAACTGCTGCCGCAAAACTTGATTCATCTGCAAGTTTTCTGGTTGCAACACCAAGTGAATTCTCAGTACCTACAAAGGATGCAAGTTTCACTGTAGATATATCAAGTAATTCTACTGTATCCAACTTTGCATTTGATTCTAAAAATAAGATGATATCATTTAATGTCCAGGGTGTTACGGGTACCCATGGAATATCTGATGTTGTGGTACCAAAATCATTGCTTGGTGGAACAATTCAGGTTTCAATAGATGGAATCGTAGAACCATACAATTCTGATGGAGTTGTTGTCGTATCAGATACTCCATCTGCAACTTCATTTGAAATCAATTATCATCATAGTATGCATACTATACAACTGGTAGGAACAAGTGCAGCAGACGTGACAGAGCCTGTAGATACACAGACAGTACCAGAATTTAGCTCTGTTACACCTATTGTACTAGTTGTATCAATACTGTCTACATTACTGTTATCCTCAAAATTACGGCTTTGGAAATAACACCTGATCATGGATGATACTGATAATGATGTACAATATCATGCAAAACAAGGAATCTCTAAAATTTTGTAAAGGAATTTGTTGGTTTTGCCAAACCTCTTGTGGTATCATGAAATATACACATGACGAGTGCATCATAAATTATTTCAAAAAACCAAAGCAGCCGCATCTAATCAGTATCTGAGAATGAAACATATTCCATAAGGTACTGGGTACTCATTATTGCCAATACAAAAATTCTTGAATCTGCCAGTTGATACAATGGACACAAGATTGTGGCCAGATTGTAATTTACATTAACTCATTTAGAGAATATTATTTTGTCTTGTTGCACTTTGGTAATCTTCCATGCTCATATTGAAATGCTGTTAACTGTTTTTCCTCCTCTGCTTCTGGAAATAAGGTTTCATGGTAGCAAAATGATATTGTTTCCTTGATGCATGTATCAGTCGAGTTGCGGTGTTCTTCTAATCTTTCTTTGATGTTATTACTTGCACCAATGTATGTTGTTTCGTGCTCTGAGCCAAGAAAATATACTCCTGCTTTGACCGGCGCCTTGTCTATGTTTTCCTTACTAAATGGCATCCAATCTGAATATGACATATTTGTTATCTTCGTATATTGCATTTAACGGATAAAGTTAACGATTTGTAACAATTGGTTTACATCAAAGATATTTTTCACATTTGCTGGAAATTACTGGCACCCTTAATAGTGTCGGACACTATACTATACCATGAATATCTATGATAAAAAATCTGTTCACTGTTCCAACTGTGACAGATTCATAGGTGAGATTGACTGTGACGCCATAGTAATTCTGCCAAAATGTGGCAAGTGTGCAAATCCAATGCCCGAGGGAGACGACAAGGTACAGTATATCGTGACTAAATTCAACAAGAATCCTTCTAGTCTTGTATCTGTTGATCACGCTGTTGCCTGATTTGCAAAAAAACTTCTGTAACCATGAGGTATCTTTTGGGAGCTATGGCTATGGATTGTTAATGGACTGGTAAAAAATTTGCCTCAGAGATTTTTTGGCAAGATTATGGTAAACGTTGTAGGGTTATTTGCCACTGTGATTTTTCCTCCATGCTGTTCTACAATATTTTTACATGATACCAATCCTAGTCCTGTACCTGTCTGTTTTGTTGTAAATAGTGGATCAAATATTTTATCCATTATGTCAAGCGGCACTCCTGACCCCATATCCTGTATGTCAATGTGGGCAAAGCCATCCGCTTCTCTGACATTGATTGTCACTATACCTTGATAATTCATTGCCTCCATAGCATTTGTTATCAGGTTGTTAAATACAATCTCAAGTTGTTTTGAATCGCATTTTGCCTTGATGTCTGAAGATTCTATGTTAATTGTAACTGTCTCTGGAATTACAAGTGATTTGATTGACTTGTTGATTATATCGATGATTGAATTTTCTCTAATCACCAAGGGTTTGCTCCTGACAAAGTCCATGACATCATTAATTTGGTGAGTTATTGTAGAGACTGCCTTGTCTATCATGTCAAAACGTTCTTGACTTTTCTGATCTGCAACTTCGTATTTTAGGAGTGAAATTCCATTTTTGATCACTGCCAATGGGTTTCGTATGTCATGTGCAAGCCTTGAAGATAAGAGACCAATTATTGTTAGTTTCTCATCTTTTTCTCTTTTGATTCTTGCTTCTATAATTTTTTGTTTTTGTTTTTGATATGCTATAATTGCAATTACGATGCTTGCAAGTATTACTGCAAATAAAACTGGCATTATTTTTCCATAAATATCAAAGAGGTGCATTTTTTCTCTAGTCTCTTCAACTATTATCTCCTCTGCATATTGTGCAGTATGCGTATTTCCAATTGAGACTGGAATTTTTTTGCCGTCTATTACTGCATAATCTATCCAGTTTTCTTCATAGTATACTTCATTTCCTGTAACTGGCTCAACCCATGAATTACACGTATAATCTGATAGGATGGTATTTGGATGAAATTCTGGGTATGAATCAGTCAAATCAGAGGTAAGCTTGCAGGAAAACTTGTACACATCCAAGCCTTCTATCGTGGCCTTGTCTTGAAAAACAAATGGCTGTGGATCTATTCCTGAATACAGGTATACTAGATAATTTTGTTTTTGCGTATCTTGTGGAAATCTAAAATATGTATCTGCAGGTTTGACAAACTTGCCTGTACGCTTGTCAACAAGATTTGTACTGTTTGAATCCCATAATTTTTTTTCAGTTGCCGCATCATAGATGTTAAAAGAAGCATCAACTCTTACGGTGGTAGAATTTACAGGACTTGCATTTTGGCTGTATATTGAATAAATTGTAGTGGGATCTGGCATTTTATCTCCAATCGCATCAGTGATGCTTGATTTACCTACGTAGAAGTCCAGTTGGGAGAATCTATCTAGATCATTTTCCAGCATCGGTGTGACCCACATCATCCATGATGTAATAAGCGCGATGCCTGCAACCAAAATAATGATTGGCAAGGTGTATTGACTTGGAGAGGCCATGGGAAATCGTGATTTCTGGGTTATTTTTCTGCTTTGCCGGTTCTGAGAAATCACGTGGGTATAATAGCGATAATAACTGGAAACATGAATAGAGAATATGCCAATTTACTATTGTCTTGACTGTAAAAAAGTAATATTTAGCAAAGGTCGTGATTATGGACCGATTTGCCCTGTATGTAAACAGAAAAGAACTGGTTCCAAATGACTCTGTCTTATTTCATCTCTGAGAACATTAATCGCATTATGCAAAAAATAAAAATTTAGCAAGTGCCTTTTGCTGACTTCATAAATTCGTCTGATGCTTTTTTGAGTTCATCTGGAGTCATGTCTTTTTTGTGTGTTGCAACACTCCATACCTGTCCAAAAGGATCTATGAGAGATCCAAATCTGTCTCCCCAGAAAGCATCCATCATGGGCATCTGTGGTTTTGCACCTGCTGCCACTGCCTTGTTGAATACATCATCTGCATTTTTAACATACAGGAAAATGCCACTGGTTGCACCTCCAACTGATTGAGGAGACAAGCACTTCATCTGTGGAATCTCATCATTTAGCATGATGCTGGAATTTCCTATCCTGATTTCAGCATGCATGATGGTTTTTCCGTCTGGGCCTGGAAATCTCATTATTTCCTGTGCTCCAAATGCTTTCTTGTAGAATTCAATTGCGTCTGATGCTCCTCGCACTGTCAAGGTTGGTGTCACTGTATGATATCCGTCTGGAATAGATTTTTCCATGTTATGATTCTGTGGTGCTTACATAATTTTAACTGTTTTGACATTAACCGCTATCTCTTACATGCTTACATAGAAAACCAGTACTTGAAACATCTTTCTTTTTTTATGGGATTAATTTTATGTGATTAAATTTTAAATTTATTTTCTTTTTGGCTTGAGTGTTATCATAACTCCGCCTTCTCCACTGGCGCTAAGGATTAATTTCAACACTCCTTGCGTTTGGACTGCTCCGCTTATCCATAATTCAATTGAATCAATATCGTATGACTTGAACCAGTCTTTGATATCTTCGACAGTTGTAACAAAACTCTTCATTGTATCTTTTTGTGACAAAAATGCTTGCTGTTGTGTTTTTTTGTCAATACTTGGAAATACCAGTTCAATTTTTTTGTAATTTTTCTTTCTCATTTTCTCAACCTATGCGTGCCAAGATCAAGTGTAAAGGAATCAAATATTTCTGATTTGTCACGCCATGATTCATGAGGTCTTGGAACTGTGTGATATGTTCCGCTTATGGATTCTGGTGTAACCTCCATGATCAAATATCCGTGTCTGTTCTCACAATAGTTTTCAAGCACTGTATTGCTATCTGGCATTGTATATGGTACATGGAGTGGTTCTTTGTTTGGCTGCTTTTGCATGTAATGCAAATGCCAGTATCCTCCGGCTCCTGCTACAAGATACGGAACATGTCTATCTTTTACAGTTCTTGTAAATCTCTGATAATTGTGAACGTGGCCTGTAAGGATTACATCAGCAAAACGTCCGGATTCTGAAAATGCATTATCTAATGTCTCTTCGATGACTTTGCTTCCGCTATGATACATGTCAGCAGAATATGCAGGGTGGTGCACTGTTACAATGAGTGCCTTGTCTTTTGGAGCCTTGCTTAACTCATCTTTGAACCACTTGATTTGTACATCGTCAAACGCGCCGCCTTCTGGTACGTTGGAATATAGCCCAATTGTGGTTACAAATGGAGCTTCTAGCGTAAAGTATACGTTTGGCTGTGTCATGGCAGGTCTATCTACCTCTACTGAATCAGGAACAACCTCTGGCTTTTTGGCACAAAAATTTCTTACAAAGGCATCAAGTGAGGGAGTTGCGTCTCCTGGAGGCACATCGCCATCATGATTTCCAGGTATTGCAAATATTGGAGCCCGATACTTGGCATATGGCTCATAGAACTGGGGATAGTATTCACTTGCCTGGCCAAAATAGTATACTATATCTCCAAGATGGTAGAAAAATGTAGGTCTGTCAGGTCCGTCCAGGTCTGACTCCATTGCCATTTCCACGATCTGCTGTGGTACCGGATACTTGACACCTCCAGTGTCTCCTGCAACATGAAACAAAATCTTGTTTGAATCATTAATTCTCTTGATTGAATCTGCAGAAATTACATCCTCAAGTCGTATGTGATATGGTGGAAGACCTGTGGGCATGGGTAAAGGCTTGAATTTTTGATTTCCTAGTGCTTTGTGCCTTGTAATTGATTGAATTGTACCGGATCCTTGTGTACGTTGTTCTCTGCTCATGTGTATCTATCTTGTAAATTTTGTATTAAGCATATTGTTTGAATTGTATGTAAGAAAAAGTACAGTGTTCTGTATTCATCTTCGTTTAAAATCTTGTGTTATTATCATACGTACATCTTTTTTATTAGAAAGGACAATTTGATGTGAAGACATGTTGTGTATTGTTCCGCCACATCTTTTACGTGAAATAATAAACCGTGGTGATCCAGGACTAAAAAAATGGGCAATTAACACAATTACATTGTCTGAGCAAGTACGGATGCAGCGACAAACTTTTGTAAGTTATACTGTAATGTCTGTTTCACAGCAAAAAGAGCGACGAATTTATGATGTGAAAAATAAAACTGGCCTTCCTGGCGTGTTGGTAAGAACAGAAGGTGATCTTGCCACTCACGATCCTGCAGTAAATGAAGCATACGATGGCGCAGGATGGACATATGACCTCTACAAAGATGTCTATGGTAGAAACTCTATTGACGACAAGGGGATGATGCTTGACTCTTCGGTACACTATAGTGAAAAATATGATAACGCATTCTGGAATGGTGTCCAGATGGTCTACGGTGATGGTGACGGAAAAATATTCAACCGGTTCACAAAAGCAATCGATGTGATTGGTCATGAGCTCACACATGGTGTAACCCAGTATACTGCAAAACTAGAGTATCAGGACCAGTCAGGTGCACTAAATGAGCACATTTCAGATGTTTTTGGTTCCATTGTAAAGC
The DNA here is from genome assembly GCA_036278495.1 of Nitrosotalea sp. Taxonomy (GTDB): domain Archaea; phylum Thermoproteota; class Nitrososphaeria; order Nitrososphaerales; family Nitrosopumilaceae; genus Nitrosotalea. Next base: position 4,079 of record DASUKX010000100.1, on the reverse strand, counting down.
AGTATTCCCTCAAGCAAAATGCAAAACAGGCGGACTGGCTAATAGGGCAAGGCCTTTTCACCCCTCAGATAAATGGGGTGGCTTTGCGCTCAATGAAGGCACCTGGTACTGCATATGATGATCCTTTGATTGGAAAAGACCCGCAGCCTGGAAACATGCAGGACTATAATGACACTACAGAAGACAATGGAGGTGTTCACATCAATTCTGGGATACCAAACCGTGCCTTTTACTTGATAGCTACCGACATTGAGGGATATTCTTGGGATAAGGCAGGCAAAATATGGTACAAGACACTTGATCTACTAAATGCCAATTCTGACTTTGAGGACATGGCAGCCTGTACGCTTGAAGCAGCAAAGACTTTGTTTGGAGACCAAAGTGCAGAACAAGAATCTGTAAGAAAAGGATGGGATGGTGTAGGGATTTCTATAAAGAAATAATTGCCAAGAACATGCATCTATTCACATGAAGGTACATTTTGAGCGTACAGGTGGATTTGCAGGACTGCATACATCTGTTGTTCTTGACACTGATACAATGCCACAAAATGAGTCTGAACAGCTTCACAACATGTGCAACAATGTAAATTTTTTTAATCTACCCTCAAAATCCGAACCAAATGCCACTGCTGCAGATCTTTTTCGTTACAAAATTACCATTGAGTCAAAAGACGGAAAACACACTGTTGAAACAACTGACCTTTCCATAACTCCTGAATTTGCAAATTTTGTCAATTTCTTATCTGACAAGGCACAGAAAAAATAAAATGTTTTTTTATATACGCTTGTGATCTCCATGCATCTGGTATGATGATATCATGGTAGACTGCTCTAGAACAATTTTAGCATAACTAGACTAGTGAGCAGAGACAATGTTCATCTTGATGAGAAATTTGTGTAAATACCGAATACAAATTCTCAGACTTGGATTGTGTGTGACTCTGATATCTTTTTTCTTGTGTCTAAACACGCATAGTGTCATGGGTCAAGTTGATTCAAATCCCTGCATGATGCCTGCATTGGAAGATTATGCAACGTCATCTATGTTACCAAGTCCGACAAATGACACTGTACAAAATAATGTAATTCCAGAAGTTCAAAACAATCAAGCACAGCTTGTTTCACCAATGTCTCAGGACAAAGTTATATCGATGCAAATAGTGTTGCATCTACGACATCAAGAACAGTTTACAAAATGTCTTGATTCGATAAATGATCCTAAATCCCAGAATTATAGACATTTTCTGAATGATACTACCGTACTGACATATCTTCCAACCTCTAGTCAGAGACTATCCATCATGTCGTATCTTGCAGGACATGGATTTCAAGTAGAAAATTCCTCATCACAATTAATGCTCAAAATATCTGCACCACTTCACACTGTTGAAAATACATTTGGAATAAAGATGAAGATATATCATATACCTGTCAAATCTGGAATTGATCACAGCACAAATGTGCAAAAATTTGGTCGCACTATCAAATATGGTGGATTCTTTTATGCTGCAGATTCTCTTCCTCGTCTACCGTCAAACTTTGCAGCACTTGTTGGTTCTATACAAGGTCTTGATAACTATACTCTAGTCAAACCTCTAGAATCTCCATGTGATGGTCCATACTGTCCGCAAGGAATTCAGGTTGGATATTCCATGTTATCATTGCATGATGCAGGCTTTAATGGTACGGGACAAAGTGTGGCATTGATAGATTGTCCAGGAGACAAAAACCCGCAAGATGCACTGGATATGTTTGACACTCAATACGGACTTGGTTCTACCACCTTGAAAATTGTCTACCCTGGTGGTACACCGTCGGCATATGACCCAGGTTGGGCATCTGAAACAATGATGGATGTAGAGGCGGTTCATACTATGGCTCCTGGATCTACAATTGTTTTGGTGTATGTTGATTGTAGCACTGGTGGACTGATACAAGGAATTGATTATGTTACAACAAATCATCTTGCACCAATAATTTCTAACAGCTGGGGGTTTGTATGTAATAGTGGCCCGTGTTCTGACTCTGAATTATCACCCTCATTGGTTTCATCAGCACATGATGTTCTTGCACTTGATGAATCCCAGGGAATGACTATACTTTTTGCAAGTGGTGACGAGGGTGCTACTCCTAGCGGTGCAACGCTTGGTACTGGATTTCCTGCATCTGATCCTAACGTGTTGTCTGTAGGTGCGACTGATCTGAATCTGATGGGCTGTAATGATACAACATGCGCTTCATATGGTTCAGAATCTGGCGCAAAAATAAGTGGTGGAGGATACAGCAAGTATTTTCCAGAACCAAAATGGCAGACTCTGGCATTGGGACCAAAAAGCGGAAGGGCCGTACCGGATGTCTCAATTATTGGATATACTCCAGGATTTTGGGTCTATTCTACAAGTTCTGACAAATGTGGTTCCTCGCCTTTTGCATCTAGTGGATGGTTTGGTTGCGCAGGCACAAGTCTATCATCACCGTTGTGGGCTGGATATCTTGCAGTGGTACAACAGGTAAAGGGTGACACCATGCTTGGAAATGTTGCACCTGAACTATATTCAATATACAATACGACATCTTATCCTTGTTCCTTTCATGGTATTACATCCGGCGATAATGTCATGAATGGTAATCTTGGATATTCTGCAGCGTTTGGATGGAATCCGGTCACAGGTCTTGGAACTCCAATATCTGATAACCTTACTGCAAAATTAACTGGTGGGGTACCATGCACAAGTTCTATTCCTGAATTTGGTTCTCTGACATCAATAGTTCTGGCATTTGCAATTGTGGTACTAATTCTAGTAAAACAATTTTGTAAAGTGCATATTTTAAAATAAAATGTACTTGAAATAATCAATGTGATGAATAAACATCGCCGCCATAGATCTTTACTATGTTTGATGTTGATGCGATTAGAATGTTGTTTGCATCATATGCTTTGATGTTTGCAGCCAATGGAAAATCATATTTTCCAACATCAAATGATGCTATGCCATTTGATGGGTGTGAACTTGCAAGTATCTTTCCAGTGTTGTCTACCAAATCTGTTCTTACTATATTATTTGTAAGATTTGTTATCTTTACAATTTCATTTGTTGTGGCATAATAATTTGTATACGTGCCATTTAGTAACTGGCCATGGTATGATGACTGTGGCTCAAGGTACGTGTTAAATGGTTTTGGCATCTGGAGATTTAATGTACTGTTAGAGTACACCATTGTGCCATCCAAGTATACTTTGAGATAGTTGTTGCCGTTTGTTATTATGGTACAGTCTCTTGTAAGTGGCTGATTTGAACTAGGATCTACGTATAACACATTGAATTGGTTAGCTTGTGTAGCATTGCCAATTGTAGATACTACTGCCCATACAGTACCAAATTGACTTGTAACCGAAGTACATGTTACATAATTTATGAATGGCTGCGATGTCTGGATGTACATTCCATTTTCAAAGTATTCGTATGGTAAGAAATTCAATGGTGTAGTTATGACTGCATGGAATAATGTTGCATTGGTATTTGGACTCTCCGCAAAATATCCTGCCCATGTTCCATTTGCTTTGGTCTCTGCACCTATGTGCAGCCCCTGTGGATTCTTGAAAAAGTCATACTGTGCACCAAATGCAGGAGCGTCACCTCCAAAGGCCCAATATCTTGAAAAGTTTTGTAATTGCTGTTGTGTTTTTGTTTCGTTGGTTAGTGAATCTGTTATGACAAGTCCTGATCCAACTTGGGTAATGGAATGAACTTCATTTTGTGTGGTTGCAGATGCTGTGACTGATGCCTGTCCTGTTCCAACAGAATTGATGGCTGATATGCGATATGTGTATGTGGTACTTGCAGTCAATCCATTATTGGAATATGTTGTAGAGGCAAATACGGTGTTAGATACAATTGTACTCCATGTAGAACCACTGTCCGTTGATCTCTCTATTTTATAACCTGTAATTGGAGCACCACCGTTGTTGGTAGGAGCAATCCATGATAGGTTGATCTGTGATGAAGATATTGCGCTTGCAGTCAATCCAGTTGGCGGTTGAGGTATTGATATTGCTATTCCAGTTGTTGCAGATGA
>DASUKX010000099.1:0-9655 GCA_036278495.1 Nitrosotalea sp. | reverse complement strand
TCCCAGGGTCGGCAACTATCTTAACCCTAGTCTTTTCACTTCCAATTCCTGCAAGGGATAAAAGTGCTGCAACGTTAATGTTTGCAGGAAAGAGTCGTACTGCCTCCTGTGCACTTCCTTCATAGAGTATGGTAGATACAGTAATTTTATCAGGATCAATATCCGATGTCTCAAAGAATTTTGCACCCTTTAACGCCCGGGGGTTTTTTGTTGTAACAAGAGTTACGGTATCAAGCTCGTCTTTTACTGCACGGATTCCATCAAGACCTATGATTGCACCAGACGGAAGGTAGACGCGCTTGTTAAAATCACTGCAGCCATCAATTACAATATCAAATATAGATTCATCCAAGAGTGCACCCACACTCATTATCATTACGTCCTTTCTGTTTTGTAGTATACTCAGGATATCATCGCGCACTGCATCTTGGGATGCAGCTTCAATTATCATATCCACAGGCGAGGCTGCAAGAAGGCCTACATTTTCTGTTATGACAGGTTTGTTTTGCAGTTTGTCAACTAGGTTTTTCGAGTTTTCTTTTGAAAAGTCATAGATGTGAGTGAGTTTTGCAGCAATTTTGCCCGAATCTATTGCAAGTGCTATTTCTGATCCTATTGCACCGCATCCAAGTAAACCCACTCGCTTCAAGATATGATTTCTAAGATTTGGCCTTGTTAAATTTGTTACAGATTTTGTAAAATTTGAAAAAACGCATAAAATGACATCAAGTGTAACAGCCTCACCTCAAGAGGCAAAACATTAGGAAATTCCCGCCTAATTTTTGCTAGTAGAAATGAGTAGTAGATTTTTCTATAATGCATAAAAGTAAAGGATGTACTATAGATGTGAACAATACATGAAGACAATCCAGAGGAAATAATTTTATGGAAAGCGCTTTACAGCGTAAAAAGATCATGGTTGTGGAAGAAGAACGCAACACGGCATTATCAATAAAACTGGCATTAGAGACAAACAATTTCCTAGTAGAAATGTTCACGGAACCGCTCTTGGCACTAGAAGAATTCAAGAAAAATTCTCAAGACTATAGTCTGATAATCATAGACATGAAGATGATTAGCATGTCAGCATTTGAATTTATGAGAAAAACCAAAGCAAAAGATCCGGACATCAAGGTACTCTTGATTACAACGTTTGAGATAAAACCAACGGAGTTTAGCAGAGTGCTACCTACAGTCAAGATAGAGGGATTGATTGAAAAACCATCTTTGCTAAATAAAATCATACCATCAGTAAACAAGATACTTGGCTCTCCGCTAGACAAGATTTGAACATGTAAAAATACATGCACAACTAGCTTTTCGTACACGTACCTAGTGAATTAAAAAACATTGTGCGCTAGACATGTATGGTATCAGTTTTCGAAGAAGGATACAGAGAAAATCTACATCAGTTTTTGATGGTTTGAAGTATGCTTAATGATGAATTGAAAATTCTTTCTAGCACATGATCTGGTAATTTCATTGACCTTACAGACCTGCAGAATGAGCATCTGAAGGTATTGTGTCTACCTTTTGGAATCCAAGATTGAGCATTTTATCCTCATCAGATGAAGAGACTAGAAGATAATAGGAATAATCGAGGGGCTGCTCATTAATTTCTATGCATGGGTTACAGTTGGGATATGTCTGCATGGATTTGATTATTGTAATTCCATGATCGTTAAAGTAATTGGTTATTTTCATGAAATCAGGAAGTGCAGAACTGCTATTGAGATACATATTACCCCAGGGGGTACCATCGCAACATATTGGAGTATACTTGAACCAAATTGTTGACGCCGATGATTTTTGAATTGAAGATGTTGGTGGCATAGAAGCATCTCCTGATGATTGTACGGTTATTTTCTTTTCCATCGTATCAGAAAGAAGAGCTGCATCTGCAAGGCTGTCCCAGATAAATACCTCAACAGTATAATTCCCAGCCTCCTTTGGCATCCAGTTCTGGACTGCAGTTAAGGATTGGTTGCTCTGTATGAATGCAGAGGAGCCCTCAAAGTAATCTAGCACGCCGTTCCCATGCATAGCTTCAACAACATATGCAAACCTTTGATCATGTGCTTCGCGGTTTGTAAGCACAGACTGGACTCCTATCTGTTGGCCAACCTGAAAGCTTGAGATGGGGTGACCGCTGGCATCCACCATCGTAAGATCTGATATTGAGACCTGGCTATTCTCACCAAAAAGTGTGACACTTTTCACCGTGATTACTACGGTCTGCGACCTAATGTTGTTAAAGCCTTGGTCTGTAACCGTAAGGACTGCAGAGTATGTACCGGGCTTGGTATATGTATGCGAGATAGAGCTCATCTTGGAAATATTCTCATTTGCAGTGTCCTCTGCAATGTTACCGTCTCCAAAGTCGTATGACCATCGGAGAGGCGGCAGGTTGTCAGGTCCAACTTGGACGGAAGCAGTAAACTTTACGACGAGTGGTACATTTCCTGACTGCGGCGCGGCATCAAACGATGTAATTGTCATAGCAGATTTGTCGTCAGGCTGTGTAGGCGGAGTCTCACCATGAGATAGTTGAAAGTCGCCCACAACTAAAAGTACGCCAAAGACTGGAATGAAAAGAAGGATCTTTGGGTGCATACAAAGCTACCACTTCGCCTAATTCATAAAAAACATTACGATACTTTTGTCTGTATTAGTTTACTGTATGAACTAGGGCTAAAAATTGACTATATTTAGAACACTGTATTGCAGTTGACTAAAATATCTTGAAATCGACATTACAGAGGAGACAAGAATTGGAAAAACAAGAATCTACGTTAATTGAAAAGATCCTCTTCAAGGTAGCAAAGCAGTGGATAGCAGGGGATACGATGGAAGACGCCATCAAATCTGCGCGTCAGGCAAACAAAAACGGCATGGGTGCAATTTTAAACAAACTAGGTGAGCACATGACATCAAAAAATAGAGTCAACCAGACCGTTTCAGATTATCTTACACTGGTGTCAAACTTGCGTAGATCAAAAATTACTGGAGGACTGTCAATCAAGCCAACACAGGTGGGACTTGCCATCAGTGCAAAAGAATGTCTTGCAAACTTGGATACAATAATAGAAAAAGCATTACAATTCCAGTCTTTTGTCTGGATAGACATGGAGTCATCAGAGTTTACAGATGACACGTTTAGGATATACCTGAGCCTCTTTGAAAAGTATGAAAGACTGGGCGTAGTCATACAAGCCAACCTCAAACGCAGCCAGGACGATTTAGGCATGCTACTAGAAAAGGGTGCAAAAGTTCGCTTGGTCAAAGGCGCATACCATGAAAGTCCAAAGAATGCATACAGGACAAGGCATGAAGTAGATGACAATTATAAAAAATTGGCAAACATTTTGTTTGAGAAAGGAAACGAGTTTGCAATTGCAACACATGATTCCAAGTTAATCTACCTTGCAATAGACTTGTCAAAAAAGCACGAGCGAAAATTCGAGTTTCAGATGCTAAAGGGAGTACGCGATGAGCTAAAACCTGTTTTAGTAAAAAGTGGATTTACAGTTTCAGAATACATTCCATATGGCACAAACTGGCTTCCCTATTCCATCAGAAGACTAAAGGAAAGAAAACGCAACATACTGTTGCTTGGTAGTTCCTTTATTCACTCGCACCGAGTCTGAGTCTGTTCTCGAAGGAACTGTAAAAGATAGTATGCCCCACCTGCACCTTTACCAGATATCCCAGAATCCTTCCATCCCACAAAGGGCTGTGCCCTAACCATTGCCCCAGTAGTGGCACTGGCTGCCCTATTTGCATAGATAACTCCCGCTTCAATTTTTTCAAAAAATTTCTCGATCTCATTTTTATCCTGGCTGAAAACTCCTGCAGTCAATCCATAATTGCTCTTGTTTGCAAGAGCGAGCGCTTCATCAAAGTTTTCAAATTCCTCGACACAGAGAAATGGTAAGAATAATTCGTCTTGTATCAGTTCATGATCTTTCGGAAGATTTGCAACAATTGTGGGCATGACAAAATTTCCATTCATATTTCCATCAGAGACAAGCGAGCCGCCACACAATACCTTGCCATCTTTTTTTGCAACGTCTGATGCCTTTTGGAATTTTTCCATGGCTTGAGCATTTATGACAGGGCCAATGTAGGTATCCTTTTCCCAAGGTTTTCCAATTTTTAGTGCCATAGTCTTTGCAACAAGTCTTTCCAAAAACTTGGTTGCAATTGATTTGTGTACATAGACACGCGAGCAAGCACTACACTTTTGTCCGCTAAAGCCAAATGCTGCGCGCATTACGCCATCTGATGCTTTTTCAATGTCAGATGAGGCAGAAACGATTGTCGGATTTTTTCCACCCATTTCAGAGATAAATGGCCTGGGCCTGCTTGTTACAAATGTAGAATATCCTTTCATTCCAACATCTTGTGAGCCTGTAAACGCAATGCCATCAACTAGATTACTTTCAAGTATTGTTTTTCCAACTATTTCCCCAGCACCTGTTACAAAGTTTACAGCAGCCGGTGCAAGTTTGTGATATATTGCTTCAACAAACTTGAATCCAGAGATTGGCGCATCACTTGAGGGTTTGAGTATTGCCGTGTTGCCTGTAATCAAGGCACCAGATGTCATCCCAATTGCAATTGCAGACGGGAAATTAAAGGGGGAAATTACTCCCCAGACTCCATATGGTTTTAGTACGCTCTTTGTTTTTTCATTCGGTGAACCACTTTTGGTATCCTTTGCAAAGCCTTCGTTTATCTCAAGTTGTTCTGCATAAAATCGCATAAAGTCAATTGACTCGTCCAAATCACCCATTGCCTCTAGCCTGTTCTTTCCATTTTCAAAGCTCATTATCGCAGCAAGACTGAATTTATTTTGAGAAAATACATCAGCAACCTCTCGAAATATTCGAACTCTTTTTTCATACGGCACTAGAGACCACTTTACAAATGATTCCTTTGCAGAATCTATTGCATGCAATGTATCCTCTTTTGTAGCCCGTGGAAAATTTCCCAATATTAGATTCTTGTCGGCAGGGGATCGGACTTGAAACTCGTCATTAGAAAAAACCTCTTTACCGCCAATTATCATGGGGTATCTCTTGCCGAAATCTTGTTTTACTTGGGTTACAGCATCATCAAAATTTTTATGAAACTGATCAGTAGAGTTATTTTCTACAAATCTAGCCCATGTTCTTTCATTTTCAAACATATGATAAGTTAGACACACCTGCATTAATTAGTTGCCGCAGTGTTGGTTTTCCGTTAACACTTGAGCAAAGATAATTCAAACGAGAAACATTTTATCTGCGCAACCAAAGGTGTTATATGCGCAAAATGGCTTTTTTAGGCACAAATTTTAATAAAAATTCGAAATTCCAGGATGCCAGGGAATGAAATGACGCAAGAAAATCCAATGAGATCATTAATTGAAGATCTCCAGGCGCACCTTACAGAAAAAGAACATACAGATATCATATTTTCAGATGGAAACTCAAAGACGTTTCCAATCATACCTGAAAATTTTGTAGAGATAAAAGAGATACCAAACCCAAGAAAGATTGCATTTGTTGACGGCGGAGACGGAATTTTGGAAGAGTCTCCAAACTACATGATAGTGATCAACAGGGTATATTTTTCCATGTTTTCAGGAAAAAAACGCATCTATCCAGTCAATCTAAAACGCAGAATAGAATTTTTCTCATATGTTGTATCAGAGATAAGCGGGACTGGAAGCGGTAAAACCATTAGTTACAATACAAAACTTTTTGCGTATAACAAAAAAGATGAAGAATATCTCCCAGAAATCGATGATCTAAAATCAAAGACAGAGGGAACGACTATTTTACAAGGCTCTAGATTAGTTTCACTAGCAAGAAGATTTGCAGAATGGAAGTTAGCATACAAGATTGTTGAAAGTGAATTATCAAAAGGAGACATGATTGTAATGGACGGCTCGTTGCAGACAAACTTTAAAAACGAAATAAAATACGCAAAAAAATTGTACGAAATGGCAATGCAAAAGGGAGTCATTGTATGCGGACTGGCAAAGACTAGCAGACTTGTTACAGAATCAGGAGATCCACTACTTGCAAGAATCACAGAGATTTCAGAGAGTGCAAATTTTGGGAGATGGTACGTTCCAGTGGCAGAAGAGGTATCAGCCGACGACAAGGGATTCATGCTTGCAACCAAATTCCATCCAAAGTCAAGGCATGTATTCAGATTTGAGATACTACGAGACCAGTTCAATTCAATGACGTCTGATGAAAAAAACGAGATAATGGCAAGCCTGGTAGCAAATTCAGGCGACATCTCAATGTTAGGATACCCGTATGGAGCCATAGATGCAGACAGATTTGCCCAAGTTCGAATGAATGAGTTAGGCAAGTATCGAGGCATGCTGATGGCTGAAAAAACCAAAGACCGAATATGGAAACGTCTTTCAAAGTATACATTAACTAATGAAGTTCATGAGGATCTCAACTGGGTGACAAGCTAATGGAAGAAGTAGATATTGTGGGACAGGTAATTGGCGGCAAGTTTGGAGACATTATAATCAGAGAAAAACATGGCAAGAATTTAGAGATTGGAGATTTGCTAGTTTCTGAAGAGAATGAGTCATATCTGATTTTGCAGGCATTTGCATTAGAGTATGGCAGTCAAATTCAAGACAGAATGCAGCAGATGATGTCGGGAGTAAATTTAGAGCAAGGAGTTGAAAATGATCAATTTTACGAACCCGAATTTGTAAATTATGTTTTGACAAGAATCAAACCAGTTGCACGAGTCTCAAAATCAGACAACAGGGTGACTCTACCAAAATCACTACCGCCGTTTTTTAACAAACTTCGATTAATCAAAAATGAAGATCTGACATTTTTGAAGAGATCAACTGAACAGATATTTGTAGGACATATTCGAAGTGGCACCAAAGTAATCAAAGATGCAGAAGTTTGGCTAAATGCAGAAGATGTATTTTCACACCATGTCTTGATTCCAGCAACTACTGGCAGAGGAAAAAGCAATTTGGTCAAGACGATATTATGGCACGTATTAGATTCGAACAAGGTAGGAGCTCTAGTCCTAGATGCTCATGATGAATATTTTGGACGACATAGTCTTGGACTAAAAGATCATCCAAAAGCAAAAGAGAATCTTGTCTACTATACTCCTGCAAGCCCCCCAGCTGGCTCTAACAGATTAACCATTAATTTAGAATCAGTAAGACCTGAACACTTTGAAGGAATAATAGACTTTTCAGATGCCCAATACCAGGCAATCAGAGGAGCATTTAGAGACTATAAAGAATCATGGATAAAGCAGATAATGATACTGCCTCCAGAGGCATATGCCTCAAGTGAGACAATGGCAATAACAATGAGTGTTGTCAAGCGTAAATTGAGGCTAATTTTAGGTCTTGATGTAACTTTTCAAAATCAAGTAGAATCAAAAAATGATGTTTTTGATGCAGGAACAAAGGGTATGACCACAGTGGATGATATCGTAAGCGACATTGAACAAGGAAAAATTGTCGTACTAGATACATCAAGACTTGGCAACGAAGCAGAAATCATAGTTGGAAATATCATTGCATCCAAAGTTCTAGAAAAATACAAAGACTATAAACAAAAAGGACAGCTTGAAAGAAAACCTGTTGTTACCGTAGTAATTGAAGAAGCCCCAAGAGTCATTGGAGAAGATGTGTTGACTGCAAAAAATGACAACATCTACAGTACTATCGCCAAAGAAGGAAGAAAATTCAAAGTTGGACTGACTGCAATCACGCAGTTATCCAGTGTGATTCCAAGAACAATACTTGCAAACATGAATACAAAGATAATTTTAGGAAACGAGATGAAGCAGGAAAGACAGGCAATTATAGAAAGTGCATCTCAGGATTTATCAGAAGATGATAAAAATATTGCAAGCCTGGATAAAGGAGAGGCAATCATCTCAAGCATTTTTGTCCCATTTGCATTACCAATCAAGATCCCATTGTTTGAAGAGATGGTAAAACAGCACACTACTGGAGAAAAATCATTCAAGACAAAGGTGTTCTGATGTTATTTGCCCACATGTCAGATATCCATCTAGGATTTCAAAAGCAAGAAAATTTGCAAAAAATTGAACAGCAAGTATTTGATAACGCTCTAGATGAATGCATCAAAAGAAAGGTAGATTTTATTTTAATTCCAGGAGATTTGTTTCATGTAAACATTCCAGAGATGCGAGTGCAAAAATTTGCTTTTGCAAAATTCAGACAAGTTCATGAAAATAAAATTCCAGTGTACGTAGTTTATGGAAGTCATGATTTTAGTCCAGTGTCAAATTCGGTAATAGATCTGCTAAGTGAGACAGGATACATAACCAAAGTGACCAAAGTCAAAGAATCAACGGAGGACAAAATCACACTAGATTTTGTAGTTGACCCAAAAACAGGAACAAAAATAGCTGGTTTACCAGGCTTGAAGGTAGGTAAAGACGAGGTTTACTACCAAAAATTGGACAGGGTTGCACTTGAGAGCGAACCAGGATTTAAGATATTTTTATTCCATGGGGGAATCGATGAATTAAAGTTAGAATCAGGTCCTGAGACTGACTTTATGGCACTATCACTATTACCAAAAGGATTTGATTACTATGCAGGAGGACACATGCATGGATTTTTGCATCAAAAATATGCCGAGTATTCAAATGTAGTATATCCAGGAACTCTGTTTTCCGGATGGCCCGGGGATTTGGAAGAAAATGCCAAGGGGAAGAAACGAGGAATGGTCTTTGTGGAATTTGAAGACAAGATAAAAAATATAGAATTTTATCCAATGGATAATACAGAATATGAAATAATAGAGATAGATGCATCCAAGAAAAGCTCTGCAAATGTAAATTCCGAATTACTAGATAGAGTCAGATCACTAGAGCCTGAAAATAAAATCATAATAATAAAAATAGAAGGAGAATTGTCTGAAGGAAAGACTACAGATATTGAATTTACAAAGGTAAAAGAAGAATTACAGCAAAAATTAGCACTAGACATTCAAATAAAAAGAAACCAGATGACATCAAAAGAATATACAATCACCCAGGCAAATGGAAAAGATAAAAACGAAATTGAATCAAACATCTTTTCTGAAAATATTGGAGAGGTCAGAACAGAAGAAAAAGAACTTACAGGAAATAATGGAGTACAGATTGCAAAGAGATTACTAAAAGAGATAACACAGTCAATACTTGTCAATGAGAAAAAAGCAGAGTACAATAAAAGAATAGAAGAAAGTGTAGTAGAGATATTGGGATTAAAAGTTGAAGAATGATAATAAATTCAATCGAATTACAAAACATTAGAAGTTACGATAATGAAAAGATAGAGTTCCCTAGAGGAATCACATTATTTGAAGGAGATATCGGTTCTGGGAAATCAACCATTTTGATGGGAATAGAGTTTGCATTATTTGGACTAGGCTCACAAAAGCCAGAATCGCTTCTCTCAAAGAAAGCAAGTGATGGGTCGGTTATCTTGAATTTTGAATCAGGAGGGCAAAAGTGTGAGGTAAAACGTACGCTAAAGAGAAAAGGCGACACTGTGAGCCAAGACCCAAAGCACACGCATTTGAAGATAAATGACGAATTAGAGCCTCTCTCACCCACAGAATTAAAGCAAAAAGTCTTACAA
>DASUKX010000098.1:0-21312 GCA_036278495.1 Nitrosotalea sp. | reverse complement strand
AGGACAAAAGACTTTCTGCCACGTTTCCAAGTAAATTCTAATTTAATGAAAAAAGCAGATCATGACGCAATCTTCTTGCATTGTCTTACTGCAAAAAGAGGCCAAGAAGTTACAAGTGAAGTCATAGATGGTCCACAATCTGTGATTTGGGATGAGGCCGAAAATAGACTTCATGCACAAAAGGCATTGATGGCTTCACTACTCCGAGTCTAACGTTTATAAGAGCTTCACCAAAATTTTTTGTAAATAGACTTAGTACATATGGCATATTCACAAATATTGCGTAGATCTAGGGACGAGAAGACCAACTACAAGAAGAGAAGACATCTTCTTATGGGTAGGCGTAACTTTATCACAGTTCAGATATCTAATGAAAATACTCTAGTACAAATTCACAAACCAGAAATGGAAGGTGACAAGGTTCTCTCATCAGCCCATTCGCGATCACTTCTAAATAAAGGCTGGAAAGGATCACGAAAAAGTATACCTGCAGCATATCTCACAGGTTATCTTGCTGGCAAGAAAGCACTTGCAAGCGGAACAAAAGCTGCCGTACTTTATACTGGTACAAGAAAATACACTCAACGAATTGCAGCAGCATTGAAAGGAATAATAGATGCAGGTCTAGAAGTACCCGCAGACGCAGAAACTTTTCCATCTGAAGAGAGGATCAGTGGCAAGCATCTTAAAATTGCAAATGAAATAGACAAAGTAAAATCTGCAATTGACAGTGAGGTTAAATCCAAATGAGTAGAACAGAACAACGATCAAGACCACCAAGAAGAGAACCAGAACAAGTATGGACTCCAAGAACAAAATTGGGAGCACTAGTGGCAACTGATAAGATTACATCAATGAAAGAAATTTATGAAAATGGTTATCGAATTCAAGAAGCTGGAATTATCAAAAAATTATTGCCAGGAATTAAAACTGAAGTAATAGATGTTGGAATTGTTCAAAAACAAACAACCAACGGTGAATATACTAGATTTAAGGCACTTGTTGCAGCGGGAGATGAAAATGGTTGGTTAGGAATAGGACAAGGAAAATCAAAACAAATGAGAATTGCAATTGAAAAGGCAACAAATCAAGCTTATCTCAATGTAAGTCCAGTAAAACTTGGCTGTGGAAGTTGGGAATGCAGATGCGAACAACCACATTCTGTTCCATTTAAAATCAGAGGAAGAGGTGGCAGTGTAACAGTTGAAGTCATTCCAGGACCAAGAGGTCTTGGCCTAGTAGCTGGAGGAAATATCAGAAATCTCCTAAAATTAGCTGGTCTAAAAGACGCATGGACAAAAAGTACAGGATCAACAAACACCATGACATCCACATCAAGAGCTGTCTTGGACTGTTTGAGACAAACATTTAGTCAGGGTTGAATGAAAAAATGGGTAAAGCTTTCTTAATAGTCAGAATGAAAGGAACAGTCAACGTTCCATACTGGGCTCATACTACAATGGATCTTTTACACTTGGATAAAAGATTCAGAGCTACAATAATTCCAGAAAAAGATAACACAAAAGGAATGCTTGACAAGATTAAACATTATGTATCCTGGCAAGAAATTGATGTCTCCACCACAAAAGAACTATTGGAGAAAAAAGCACGTAAAGGCGGTTACAAAAAAATTACTACAGAAGATGTTGCTCAATTAGGATTCAAAAGTACTGATGAACTTGCAAAATCAATTGCAGAAGGAACTGCTACTTTATCTAAATTAAAACCACTCAAACCATGGTTTGCACTATCACCACCAAAACATGGATTCAAACGAAATACCAAAAAGATGTACGGAGAAGGAGGAATCCTTGGCAGTCACAAAGAACTCTTAGCACAAGTGAGGTTAATGATGTAAAATGCCAACAAGAGCAAGAAAAACAAGAAAATATCGTGGAAGCAGACACTGCGGTTGGGGACAAATAGGCCAACACCGAGCAAGTGGTCATAAAGGAGGACTTGGTCAATCTGGTTTGCATAAACATCATTTCATAAGAATGCTAATGACTGATCCAAAACACTTTGGTCATGATTCTACTCATCCACCACATCCAAATCTTGTCCGTAAATGGGTCAGTGTAAGAGATTTGGACGATATCTATGCTAAACACGGAAAACAGGAAGGTGGAAAGAAGTTAATCGACCTTGCTGAACTAGGCTATGATAAGCTGTTGGGAGGAGGACAGACTGAAAATGCTTATGTTGTTAAGGTGGAAAAATTCTCTGCTTCCGCCGAAGAAAAAGTAAAACAATCTGGTGGAGAGGTGCAAGCAGTAGCGTGACAGCAGAAGAAGGTACAGCCTCTGCCGGTTTTCTAAAAACTATAATTTCAAAAGCCGAAGTCTATATCCCTCAAGTACCAAAACCAAAAAAGAAAATACCACTCCAAGTCCGTTTGATGTGGTGTGGAATTGCATTATTCATTTACATGATAATGGGACAAACTCCTCTCTATGGAGCATCAACACCATCTTTTGACTTTCTTGCATTTGCCAGAGTAATTTTTGCATCACAACAAGGTACACTGATAGAACTTGGAATTGGACCGATTGTAACGGCTGGACTTTTGATGCAACTCCTAAAGGGTTCTGAGATTTTTCATCTTGATTTTAAGAAACCAGAGGACAGAGAGCTATATCAAACAGCAACCAAGATTGTAACTTACATCGTAATCATTGCCGAATCTTCACTGTATGGAATGGCAGTATATGGACCAAGAATGCCAAACCATGAAGCCATATTCATTCTGATAGGACAACTAATTGGCGCATCTGTCATAATCATGTTACTTGATGAATTGGTACAGAAGGGATGGGGACTTGGAAGTGGAATCAGTTTATTTATTGCAGCAGGTGTGGCTCAGCAGGTAATTTGGAGTTTATTCAGTCCAGTTCCAGCTGGAGATGGAGGTCCAGTAGGTGTATTTGCAAATATCATACATGGCGCGCTAAACCATGACTTTACTAATCTATTTTTCAGGTCTAATCAACTGCCTGGAATATTTGGCCTGTTCATAACGGCTGGAGTCTTGTTAATTCTTGTATACACCCAGGGAATCAAAGTGGAAATACCAATTGTATCCACAAAATACAGAGGATTCTCTGCAGTATATCCAATCAAGTTGATGTACGTATCAAACATCCCTGTTATCTTGGCATCTGCTCTTACTGCAAATGCAGTGTTTGTTGGTCAAATCATGTGGGCTAACTTTAACCCCAGAAATGCAAATCCGTTTATGAATTTCTTGGGAATGTTTGATCCTACCTCTCCATCCACTCCTACTGGAGGTATACTGTACTATGTCACTGCACCACGTGGTCTTGATATTGTTGCATTAGATCCGACCAGAGCAGTTTTGTATATTTTATTCATGGTGGGAATCGTTGTACTGTTTGGTAGATTGTGGATTGAGCTTGGAGGTTTGTCTGCAAAGAGTGCTGCCAAAAACTTGCTTGATGCTGAAGTACAGATACCTGGTTTTAGACGATCAAACCAACCTGTTGAAAACCTACTCCAAAAATACATTCCATCTGTTACTATAATTGGTTCTATCATACTGGGATTGTTAGCCGGTACATCTGATGTACTGGGAACATTTGGATCAGGGACAGGAATGTTGTTGACAGTTGATATCTTGATTAACTATTACAATTTACTTGTTCGCGAACGAGTCGAAGAAGTAATGCCTACCCTGGGTGCATTGCTTGGCAGAAAGTAAGCGCATCATAATTGTGGGAATCCCAGGTGTTGGAAAAACTACTGTCGTCTCACGAGTTGTGGAATTACTAAAAGAAAAAAGCATCCGGGTAAGTGTATCAATTTTTGGCACGGTCATGTTTGATGAGGCAAAAAAGAAGGGCGTACAAAATAGAGATGACCTAAGAAAACTTTCTGTCAAGCAACAAAAAGAATTACAATCAATGGCTGCAAAGACCATTTCTTCAATTGATGATGACGTGATAATTGTAGATACTCATGCATTCATTTCAACAAAAGAGGGCTTTTACCCGGGATTGCCGCATAATGTTCTAGAGATTCTCAACCCGGATAGTTTTATCATGATTACAGCACGACCTGAAGAGATCTACAACCGTAGAATGACTGATACCACAAGAACCAGGGATATTGTATCAATTGATGCGATAAAAAAGGAACTGGATGTAACAAGTGCAATGCTTTCTACTTGCTCAATACTTTGTGGTTCTCCAATTAAGATGGTTCTTAATACAGAAGGTAAGGTTGATGAGGCGGCACGAGGCATTCTAAATGCAATGGGGTATAGCAATGGAACATAGCATAATCTTTGATTTCATAAATTCATTGGCGCTTCAGATACCTGGCCTGAGCAAGGGACCTCTAGGAAGTGCAAATCCTATAGTAAAGGGAATGATTCCGTCTGCCTTTGGAATCATGAGTATATCCGTGGGTCTTAACCTGCTTAATGCACTGATAAAAAGAAAGATGGTTGACCAAGAGAAACTCAAAAGATTACTAAAAGAAACAAGAGCTTGGCAAAAAGAAAGAATGGCTGCTTTCAAATCAAAAGATCAGGCAAAGACCGATGAGCTCAATAAAAAATCTGCATACATGAACAAAATGAACATGGAAGTAATGCAGATGAATATGAGACCAATGATGATAACATTTCTTCCATTGATTTTGGTATTTTATTTTGTACTTCCTCCATTGTTTTCTTATACTGTTGCAATAGCTCCAATTTCTCTGAACTTTATCCCTGGCGGATTTTTCGAATTAACCTGTACTGCGGCAAAAGTTGCGTCAGCGCCGCAAATATGTCATCATGTAAATGAATTGTATTTCTGGGCGTGGTACTTCCTTTCTTCTGCTGCCTTCAGTGGTATCATAATGAGAATTACAAAAACTACAATGGATACAAGCTAAATTGCTTCGCTCAGTAATAATTTCTGGTCCACCAGCCATTGGAAAGACTACCATAGCAAAAGGACTGGGAGATGAATTTGGCCTCAAATATCTGAGCGGCGGTGATGTGTTAAAAGAGATGGCAAAAGACCAAGGTTTTGATACTGATAGGGATGATTTTTGGGATACTGAGGAGGGAATGCATTTTCTTAACATAAGAAAAACAAACCCTGAATTTGACAAGGAAGTTGACCAAAAACTAGAAAAAATATTCTTGACTGAGAATGTGATCATAACGAGTTACACATTGCCTTGGCTAGTCAAAGACGGAATCAAAATTTGGCTTGCAGGCTCTCATGAAAACAGCGCCAAAAGGATGACCATTAGAGATGATATATCAGTACAGGATGCTCTTGAGATAGTCAAAAAAAGGTATGATGAAAATAAAACATTATACCACAAACTTTACGGTTTTAATTTTGGTGAGGATTTATCCGTGTTCAACACTATCATAAATACGGATGATCTTGGACCTGATCAAGTTCTCAAACAAGCAAAACATGCGGTGAAAAATTACTATGACTCTCAAACAATTACAAAATCTTAGAGTAATAGATCAAGACATCACAAACGATGTCTATGGTACATATTATGACAAGCGATCAGTTGAGCAACTTCTGGAATATGGTTTTATTTTACTTGACAAACCAAATGGTCCAACAAGTCATGAAACTGTATCATGGGTAAAAAAAATACTGCATGTTCCAAAAGCAGGACATAGTGGAACACTTGACCCTCAAGTCTCTGGACTGTTACCAATAGGTCTAGGGGAAGCAACCAAAGCACTCATAGTTTTATTGCTTGGACCAAAAGAATATCATGCACTTGGAAGATTGCATGCACTTCCAACGCCGGAAAAACTAACTGATGTACTAAAACAGCTGACAGGAAAAATATTTCAAAAACCTCCGCAAAGGTCTGCAGTATCAAGACAAACTAGAATTAGACATGTGTATGAAATTGAAGTCGTTGAACAAAAAGAGAGATTGTTACTTCTTCGAATTCTGTGTGAAGCTGGAACATATGTGAGAAAAATTTTCTATGACATGGGAGAAATTCTTAGCGAAGGTGCAACCATGATTGAGCTACGAAGAACTAGGGTGGGACACTTTAATGAAGACTCCAACATGGTGAAAATGCATGACCTTGTTGATGCGTATGCCTTGTGGAAAGAAAATGGTGATGACACAAAACTGCGACGAATAATGATGCCGATTGAAGTCACTCTAAGTGAAATCAAGTCTGTAGTGATACGAGATTCTGCAGTTGATGCATTGTGTCATGGGGCTCAGCTTGCCATACCTGGAATTCTTGAAATCTCACCCGGACTAAAGCGTGGAGATTTTGTTGCGATATACACGCAAAAAGGGGAGGTAGTGGCTCTTGCAGAGGCCACCTTGAATGAAGATGAGATCGTTGAAAATACAAAGGGATTTGCATTCAAGATAAAGAGAATCATCATGGCTCCTAACACATATCCTAAAAGCTGGAGATCAAAGCCAGTAGTTAACAATTAAAAAGGAACGAAATTAACTTTTTCAAGTTGATCCCAAAAGGTGCAGCAATATTTTTCATTGTAGGATTAGTAGCTGCCGGATCGTTAGGACTATATCTTTCGCAGGTTGCAAATCAAATTCCTACACTTGTTTATGAAAATGGATCATCTCTTACAATCATTCCAGAAAAAATTAACTATCATGTTGGAGAACCAGTCAAGGTGAAAATAATAAACTCAGGAACTGTATCACTTACATTTGAAGATTCATCATACGGTCTGAGGATTGCACAGCTTGATGGTACAATAATATACACTCCAACATCTGCGCAGGTAATTTCCAAGTTAGATCCAAAACAAGAAAAAGACTTTGTTTGGGATCAGATAAAGACTGATGGAAGCAAAACATACCAAGGGCGATACAAAATAATCTCAAGTGCATCTTCGGATTCTGGAGATGTATTGAAAAAATCTGTTACAATAAACATTTTAAAGTAAAATTTGCCTTGTGCGAATTTAGTTATGGTATATTCTAGATGATTTTTGATGTCATCTCTTACAGTAATATATGGAGGATTTGACAACGAAGGTTGAATTGGCGAAATAGATGCCGGGGTCGCCTAGCCTGGTAGGGCGCGCGCCTGGAAATTAATATACCATAGAGCGCGTACTCGCAAGGGTTCGAGAGTTCAAATCTCTCTCCCGGCGCCTTTTTACAAATCCATTAAATGAAGCGTCTGATGTTTTGATTTTGTTGGAAAAGTATGATATTGCCATAATTGGTGGGGGACTGCTTGGAACTTCGATTTCCTATTGGCTTTCAAGCATGTATGATGTAAAAATTGCAGTAATTGAGAAAGAACCTGATGTTGGAATGCACACCAGCAGTAGAAATACTGGCGTGGTCCACTCTCCATTTTATCTAAATCCTGACAAAAAAGGAAGACTAGCAAAAGCTGCATTTTTCTCTCATGCCATGTGGAAAACGTTTTCTGAAAAAAGAAATATTCCATGGAATATGGTTGGTACCATTGAGGTTGCACTTGATGAAAACCAACATGAAATTCTTGAAAAATACATGACATGGGGCCCAAAAAATGGTATGTCTGAAAAAGATATTGTATTATTAGATGGTAATGAAGTTGCAAAAAAAGAACCAAATATTCAATGCCACTCTGCAATCCATTGTAAAACTGATGCTGTGGTTGATTATGGCACATATACGCGTAATCTGAAAGAAGAGTCACAACGAAATGGAACTAGATTCTTGCTAAACAATAAACTAGAATCAGTTCAAAACATTGATGATTGCCCTGTAATTGAATTTCAAAATAAAGAAAAATTAAGTTCCAAGTTTGTCATAAATTGTTCTGGTGGATATTCACTTGATATTGCAAAGAAATTTGGTTTGGCAACTCAATATTCTAGTCTCCATTTCAGAGGAGAATACTGGATTGCGCGTGAACAGTATACGAATTTGGTCAAGACAAATGTTTATTCTGTTCCAAACTATCCTGATTTTCCATTTCTTGATCCTCATTGGATTATTAGATCTGATGGCAAAAGTGAAGTTGGTCCAAATGCCGTTCCTGTCCCAAGCCCTGAAACATATTTGGGATATGTAGGGGATATTGAAACATTAATCTCTAAACTTGCTGATGTTGTTACAGGCAGTGCAAGAAAACTACTCTTTAATGCTGAATTTATGAACTTGGTTGCAAAGGAATGGCTAAGCTCCTTGTCAAAGGCAGTCATGATAGAGCGTGTGCAAAAATTCATGCCTCAAGTAAAACCTGGTTTTTTTTCAGAACGCGGAACTGCTGGAATAAGAACTCCGATCATAACTCCAGAAGGGAAATTTCTGCCAGATGTACTTGAACTTGAAGGAAAGACATCATATCATATTCTCAATTATAATTCTCCTGGAGCAACCGGAGCACCTGCATATTCTGCATATGTTGTAAAATCTCTTCAGGAAAAAGGGTTTTTACAGTATAAAACACGAAAAACTGATTCCATGTGGGACTTTGAGGCTGTAGTACAAAACTAGTAACTATTGGTACAAATAGTCAAACTGATTGTTATAATCAAGATTAATATTCTAAAATGAGCAATAGACTCCATGTTTCCGGAAAGATGCTCCATACGAAAAGAAGGACGTGACTGTCAAATGCCTCCGGAGTTTGTAATCTCTGTAAAATCAGAGGATGGTGAATATATGGTTGGAGTCACATGTGATGGACATAAAATGGCATTTATGGCAAAACTGGAATCATTGCAAAAGGAATGCAAAGTTCCAAAGGGGACAATTAATTTTGCTGGACTAAAACCCGTGGGAACTAGTTGTATCAAAGTAGATCCTAATGACTTGATTCAACTCTGATTTACAAATTATCTTGTGATTATACTATATCTTGACTTGGTAAATTGGTTTTTTGCCAGCAAGCGATAATGTGAGATTCTTGACTACAATTTCTGCCATTTTCTTTCGTGTTTCTATTGTAGCGCTTCCACTGTGTGGCATCAAGATGACATTATCCAATCTTGCAAATGGATGACTTGAACTAATTGGTTCTTTCTGAAATACATCAAGAGCTGCACCTGCAATTATTTTTCTTTTTAATGCAACAGCCAAATCTCTTTCGTTTATTATTCTACCACGAGATGTATTTATCAAAAATGAAATCTTTTTCATTTTTTTAATTAATTTCAAGTTTACAATTTCATTTGTCTGTGGTGTATGTGGTGAGTGGATGCTTACAACATCACTAGTTCTAAAAAGACTGTCAAATGTTACATATCTTACACCAAGTCTTTTTTCCTCTTTTTCTGACAACCTGGTTCTGTTGTGATATATTACATTCATCTCAAACCCGATTGCTCTTTTTGCTACTGCTTTGCCTATTCTTCCCATTCCGAATATGCCCAAGGTCTTTTGGTATAGGTCAGTTCCAAGAAACTCATAAGGTCCAAAGATTGTCTTCCACTTGTCATCATGGACCAGTTTGTTTCCCTCTGGAATTTTCCTGAAAAGAGATAGCATCAAAGCCATGGTAAGATCTGCCGTGGCACGTGTCAATACTTCTGGTGTATAGCCAACTGTGATGCCTTTCGCTGAAGCAGTCTTGACATCAATGTGATCATGGCCTACACTATATGTGGAAATTGCTCTGAGCCTTGTTCCTGCATTGATGACCTCTGCGTCTATGGAATCGTAAGGATAGCAGATCAAGCCATCTTTGTCCTTGATTTTTGATATCAACAATTTTTTTGGCATTGGAATTTTTCCTGTATGAATTTCAACATCAAATTTTCTTTTGAGATCCTTTATGGCAAAATTATGAAGTTTTCGCGTAAGTAAGACTTTCAACTATTATATCTATACACATGACAATTTTAAGCGTATTCTGACTGGTCTGAATAGGAATGAAACTTGTACAATTCAACCTAAGTTACAACAACTCATTTATAATTAATCAAAGTAATCCAATGTAATTGAAACACAAAGATGAATTTGCTATTTGTGTGCAATGTAGAAATCCTATAGAAAAATGTGTTTGCGTTTGCCCATTTTGTGGTGAGCGTGATAAATGTGAATGCGCTCTGTTTGATGCTGCAACTGGCGGATAAATTTTTGAGTTGACATCTATAGCACTATTAATATTTGACGAGAGTCTAGATTCAACATGTCCTCTATTGATCTAACTTGGGTTATTGGTGGCCCTCAAGGTGGGGGTGTTGAAACTGCTGCAAATATTTTTGCGGGTGCTTGTGCTGGTTGTGGGCTTCGCGTATTTGGAAAAAGGGAATATTATTCCAATATCAAAGGAGAACATAGCTATTTTGGGGTTAGAGTGTCAGACAAGACAATTCGATCTAATGTTAGTGGAATTACAATGCTTGTGGGTTTTGATGCTGAAACAATATTTCGACATGCCGAAGAAGTGTTTTGCGATGGCGCAATTGTATACGAGTCTGATCTGTCTGCAGTAAAGATAGATGAGGTTCCAACACTTGATTCTCAATTCAAGGAGCGTCTCAAAAAGTATCTAATAGCAAAAAACAAGCCTCTAACCATTCAAGGATTGCTTGATGAATCCAGAGAACGGGGAATAACTCTCTATCCGGTGTCATTCAAGGAAATTCTGGCAAACCTGGCTGAAGAAACCAAGAATCCAAAAATACGTGGCATGTTTCGCATGCAAAATGTGCTTGCTGTTTCTATATCTATTGGGTTACTTGGGTTGCCGCCTGAAACCTTGTTGAAATCTGTAGGATCGATATTTTCACGAAAAGTAGAGATTGCAGAGATGAATAAAATTGCCGCAAATCATGCTTACAATTTTTCTACTGTCAAGTATTCTAAATTCAAGCATCAGTTGTACCAAATTCCAAAAGAAGAACATGTGATGCTGGCTCAAGGTTTTCAATCTACAAGTCTTGGAAAGATAGCATGTGGCTGTAGGTTCCAATCATACTATCCAATTACGCCTGCATCAGATGAAAGTGTATTCTTGGAATCAAATGAAATTTTTGAAGTAGAGAACAACAGGCCTGGGTCTACGTTAGTTGTACAGACAGAAGATGAGATTTCTGCAATTGGAATGATTATTGGTGCGGCCCTTACTGGAACTAGATCTGCTACAAGTACATCTGGTCCAGGGTTTTCTTTAATGGCAGAAGCTCTTGGTTGGGCTGGAATGAACGAAGTTCCGATTGTGGTGACATTGTATCAACGAAGCGGACCTTCTACTGGTCTTCCAACAAGACATGGACAAGATGATTTACAATTTGCAATACATGCAGGACATGGTGATTTTCCACG
The DNA here is from genome assembly GCA_036278495.1 of Nitrosotalea sp. Taxonomy (GTDB): domain Archaea; phylum Thermoproteota; class Nitrososphaeria; order Nitrososphaerales; family Nitrosopumilaceae; genus Nitrosotalea. Next base: position 10,051 of record DASUKX010000098.1, on the reverse strand, counting down.
AATCGTATATGCATCAGGTGATACTGAAGAGGGATTTTACGACACTGCAAAATGTTTCAACTTTGCCGACATTTATCAAATCCCTGTAATACACATGATGGACAAATTCATTGCAAGTACAGTTTCTACCGTAAAACGATTTGATCCAGCCAAGATAACAATAGAGCGTGGAAAACTCCTTGAAAAAATTGAAGAATCTGGATATAAGAGATTCACACCATCGCCTGATGGTATCTCTCCAAGATCAAGGCTTGGACTTGAAAATGGAATATTTTGGAATACTGGAGATGAAAGTGATGAATCAGGTCACATATCAGAAGATCCGGAAAATCGTATCTATAAAATGGATAAACGCGCACACAAGATGGAACTTGCACTAGAAAAAATTCCAAAAGAAGATCAGGCGATAAACTATGGCATATCAGATTTTTGTATTCTTAGCTGGGGATCAACAAAAGGTCCGATTTTAGACGCAATTGAGATGCTTGGTAAGGCAGGATATAAGGTTGGATTTATCCAAATCAAAATGTTGCATCCATTCCCAGCACAATATGTGCAGTCATTGCTTTCAGGAGTTAAAAAAATAATTGATATCGAGGCAAACCAATCCGGACAAATGGGTTCGTTGCTTAATGAATACTTGGATAGAAAAGTTGACTATTACATATTAAAATACACAGGAAGACCAATGACTTGCAATGAGCTATTTGATTCTATCAAGAAAATTATTGACAACAAGGCAGAGAAAAAACAGGTGTTAACATATGGTGTCTAATGTAGCTGATTACAAAACTGAGGTGCACAATGACTGGTGCCCGGGTTGTGGAGACTTTGGTATAGTAAGTGCAATTCAAATGGCTCTCGCAGAAATGGAAGTTCCGCGACACAAGGCCGCATTATTTTCTGGAGTGGGATGTTCTGGAAAAACCTCACACTATCTTAACGTGTATGGAGTTCATACTTTGCATGGTAGAGTATTGCCATTTGCACAAGGTGCAAAGCTTGCAAATCCTGAGATGACTGTAGTTGCAGTAGGTGGAGATGGCGATGGACTTGGTATTGGAGCTGGACATTTTGTTGCAGCGGGCAGAAGAAATGTTGACATGACATATCTTATCTTTAACAATGGAGTGTATGGTCTTACTAAAGGACAAGCATCACCCACACTAAAACTTGGATTGAAAACTAAATCTCTTCCAGAACCTAACGTTAACCAGTCTGTGAATCCAATTGCATTAGCAATTGCAAGTGGGTTTACATTTGTTGCAAGAGGTTACGCATATGATGTACGACAACTCAAAGATTTGATAATTGCTGCAGTAAAACACAAGGGTCTTTCATTTCTTGATGTATTGCAACCATGTCCTACTTACAATGACATCAATACAAGGGATTGGTTTTCTGGGATGGATAACATTGATGAAATTACAAATAGGCCACGACCCAGGATTTACAAGCTTGATGATACTGGATATGATCCAATTGTACACATTGATTCACCAGAGGAAGAAAATGAAAAACTGACTCAAGCATTGATCAAGTCTAACGAATGGGATTCAAAGATTCCAACTGGAATATTTTACAAAAATGATATCGCTGCATCATATGATGAGAGAATGTCAACAAGAATTCCAAACTATCTTGAAAACCCTCCTGCGTACCAAGAGATATCATCTGGAGGCAAGTCAATAACTGATATCTCTAAAATGCTGGATGCTCTAGAGGTATAATTTTTGTTAACCGTCTTGAGCCTAATCTGAAGGATTTCATTTTTTCAATAATGATATAAGTTATTAGCATGTTCTAAAAAAGAATAGTTCTAGTTTGAATCTGGAAGAAGTAAACAAGATATTTCGAAAATCTATAATCGACGGGTATTTCGAACCAAACCTTGTAAAACTAGATTTTAAAAAATCAAATGTAAAACATCCTACAATTAGAGATGATGGACTGATGCAAACAAATCTATTACATCTTTTCTTTGATATCAGTACTGGTTCTGATTATCCTGATGGTGATGAATGGTTTATGGCAGAATTTCTTTTTCCGTACAACATAAAAATTCCTGATGCACTAAAAGGTCCAGATTATTTTAGCACTTTATCCGTTGGGGAGGGAAAGAACTTTTGGAGACATAGAGAACTTATTAGATACAAGTATGGTAAATCAAAAAAATTGGAAGAATCATTAGATTTTATCGAAAAAAAATATCGTGAATTACATTCCATGCTTGAACCTCTAGAAAAAGAAATCAAATAATTTTCCATTCGTTTTCTATAAAACCATAAGTCTGATCTTCTACATCTGCGCTAATATTCCATTTTCCAATTATATCGTCAAATTGGTATGAAACTTTTGTAATTTCCTTTGGAATTTTTTTTGGATCTAGCTGATATGGTAATAATTCCAATACAAAGTCAATCTTGTCAACAGCCGTATCAAATGAATGTCTGTCATCCAAGTCTATCATAAATGTGATATCTGGTTTTCCTGTAAACTTGATGTATACCCGCAAACTTTTTCCGCCACCTCTTCTACGTTTCATCTCTTTTATGATGCCCTTCATCTTGTCCCATCTCAAGGCTCCAAATTGTTTGAAAAACATCTCGTTGAATTCAAGTGGGAATGTAATGTCCATCATGGTTGTAAAATCTTCGTCTTGGTTTGCATTAGGATCTTCTTGAACATTGAATAAATTATGTAACATGCTGTAGAGTACTTCTAGTTCCCATGGGGAAATTCCGTAAAATCTTAATGAAAGCGGAAGTTTGGACATGCTCATTTACAGATAATGATGAAAATTTCTAATTAAAGGTTCTAGACTGTCATGAGATATTTGAACAGATACAGTACGCCTATGGTTGAAATTACATATACCATTGGCTTCCATGCCAATACTGGAAAACTTGGTGTTGCAAGCTTGACTTTGTAATTATCAAGAACTGTATTGACATACTTTCTTATTCGTTCATTCCAAATCTTGTATTCTATCTGATGTTTCTTCAATAAGGTCTCTATCTCATAAAATACTGGAGTTCTCTGGCAAAATAGGTGCTGAAGGTAATCACGTGAAACTTCTACCTCTGCTTGAATTGCAACAAGACCTTTCTTCATTTCTAAGAGTCGCACATGCATCTCCCATGGTTTTTTTAGTTTCAGGGACAGGCCACTGCCAATTTGTGCTTCTTGCTTGTGTTCAAATTTTACATGAGTGAAACCCTCGTTGGAAAAAATCTTCAATAACTCTTCCACGCTTTTCTTAACCACTATAGTAAGCTGCTCTACTCCCTTTGTATCCACTTTGACTTTGTCACTTTTACCGTCTAGGAAAGACATGGTCTTGGGATACTTGGTAAGAAACTCTACCATAGCTTGGCGTCCATTTAGGCCATATTAAAACTATAGTTGCTCTAAATTCGCATTCCTAGTCCACGAACATAGACACATTGTTCGTAAGAGATTGCCATCTCATTTTCTTGTATTTTCCTATCTGTGAGTTTTGCATTTGAATCTCTGACTAGAACGCACGGGGTTGCATCTGACCCTTCGCCCATCTTTAGATTTGCAATAGATGCAAGATCATCTGCAATTGCTTGAAAAGTAACTTTGAGGGAATTTCCATACAAGTCTTTTTCGCCTCGAAGATCTGATGTGGGCTCTATGCCAGAACATGCTATTGCAACTCCTACCGTTCCAACTCTTCCAGGCATCAATCTGCTATCTGCAATGATTATCCCTACATGTACATTATATTTTAACAGAAATTTTCTTCGAAGATGTTCTGCTGCAAGATACGGTTCATTTGGATACAAAACTAGGGTTCCATTCTTTGTATTTGATTTGTCTATTCCTGCATTTGGTGCCATTATATTATCTGATGATGTGATCACAAATCCTGGAATTCCTCCAAAGATGATATCTGACTCTCTCAGAATTATTTCGGCAATGTTGGGTTTCATACGAAATTTTTTACCAATCTTTTCAGCATCTGACGAGGGCACAACTTTATTGTATTCCAAAACTCTTCCTTGTGAATTTGCAACATATTTGCTTGAAATGACTAGTACATCGCCATTTTGAGGTGTCATGCTAGAGTTTTCTAGATCCACTACCAAACTTTCAAACAAATCAAACTGTTCTTTTTTTAATGTGGACTTTATAGGTAAAACTGTGAGTGGCATGGATACCTTAAATGATAATTACTATTAACGGTTCTCCAAACATTTTAATTTCTTTCAAGTTGATTTTTCGTATTGAATATTACTGAAAAAATCCTAGCCCGGGCTTCTGGAAAGACATCTGTTTCACCAGGGGATGTAGTTTTTGTTAATGTGGATAAGGTGATGGTTCATGATGTATCTGGACCTGGAGTTATGGCTGTATTTGAAAAACTACGAAAAACCGGAATGAAGATTGACAAGATATGGGATCCGGAGAGAGTCTGGGTTGCAGAGGATCATTTTGTACCTGCAGCAGACAAGATATCTGCGCAAAATATTGTATCACTAACAAATTTCACAAAGCAGTTTGGAATCAAAAAGCATTTCAAATATGGAATGGGACAATATGGAATATGCCATACTTTGTCTCATGAGGAGGCAATGGTGCTTCCAGGGGAAGTATATGTAGGAGGGGACTCTCACACAAATACTACTGGGGCTCTAGGCGCATTTGCAGCAGGACTTGGACACACCGATGTTGCATATGTTTTGTTGAATGGTAAAATATGGTTCAAGGTGCCAGAGACATTATTTTTCAAGCTCAACGGCAAGCTTCCGGATCATGTGATGGCAAAAGACTTGATATTGAAAATAATTGGAGATATCGGAACTGATGGTGCTGCATACAAGACCATGCAGTTTGGTGGTACTGGAATTTCAGAAATGTCTGTTGAAAGTAGGTTGACTCTAACAAACATGACAACAGAGGCTGGTGCCAAAAGCGGTATAGTGGAACCTGATCAAAAATTAAGAGATTATCTTGCAGCAAGAGGAGTTACAAAATATGATGAAGTTCATGGTGATGCGGATGCACAATATGAAAAAATTTACGAGTATGAAGGATCGGAAATGGAACCGATTGTTGCAAAACCATTCTCTCCTGAAAATACCGTAATTGCACGAGATCTATCATCTGTTGAGCTTGACAAGGCGTATATTGGTTCATGCACTGGAGCAAAACTAGAGGACTTGCAGGCTGCTGCAAAAATTCTCAAGGGAAGAACAGTAAAGATAAGAACTGAAGTATTGCCTGCAGCCATGTCAATATTTAGAAAAGCAATGGATGGAGGATTATTGAAAATCTTTATGGATGCTGGTGTAGTTGTGGGACCACCTACATGTGGTGCTTGTTGTGGTGCTCACATGGGTGTGTTGGCAAAAGATGAAATCTGCATTAGCACAACTAATAGAAACTTCCCAGGAAGAATGGGACATGTAGAGTCTCAAACATATCTTGCATCACCGCTTGTTGCAGCAGCATCTGCTATTACTGGAAAAATTACTGACCCGAGGGATATACCATGAAAGGCTCTGTAATAAAATATGCACGTGACAATATTGATACTGATGTAATTTTACCAGGACCTTATCTCAAGATTCATGACTATGCAGAATTGGCAACACATGCAATGGAAGGACTAGACAAGGATTTCCACAAACGTGTCAAGCCTGGAGATTTTATTGTAGCAGGGAAAAATTTTGGCTGCGGCTCCTCTAGAGAACATGCACCGATTGCACTATCTTATTCGGGAATCAAAGCGGTATTGGCCTTGTCTTTTGCTAGAATATTTTATAGAAATGCAGTTGATGGGGCATTCCTACTGCCAATTGAAATTGATGAAGATGCATACAAGGACATTTCTGATACTGATTCACTTGAAGTTGACATAACTAAAAATGAAATCCAAAACTTGACCAAGAACAAGACCTACAAGATAAAGCCTTTCCCAGAACTAATTGGCAAGATAATAGAAGCTGGCGGGCTATTCAACTATAAACCGTAACTGGTATTTTATACCATTATATCTCTGGTTCTGGTTATGATAATCTAAATGTCAAAGACGTTATTTGAGAAAATTTGGGACTCGCATATTGTTACAGAAGACAATGGAAGATCTCTACTTTATGTTGACAGACACTTGATTCATGAAGTTACTTCTCCTCAAGCCTTTGACGGTTTACGTCTTAATGGACGACACGTGAGACGAACAGACCTTACATTTGCAACAATGGATCATAATGTACCTACTAGCGATCGTTCTCTTCCTATAGTAGACCAGACATCCTCAATGCAAATTAAAGCACTTGAAAAAAACTGTAAAGAATTCGGAATTACTCTATTTGATATCAACAGTCCCAATCAGGGTATTGTACATGTAATAGGCCCTGAATTAGGAATCACGCTTCCTGGTACCACTATTGTTTGTGGTGATAGTCACACTTCAACACATGGTGCTTTTGGTGCACTTGCATTTGGAATCGGTACAAGTGATGTAGAACACGTCATGGCAACCCAATGCATCATGATGGAAAAACCAAAAACTTTTGAAATTAAAATCCAGGGAAAAAGAAAAAATCCGCATGCAGTTACTGCAAAGGATATTATTTTATCCATTATTAGAAAAATTGGAACTGCTGGAGGAACAGGCACTGTAATTGAATATCGTGGTGATACAATATCTGAATTAACAATGGAACAAAGAATGACCATATGCAACATGTCCATAGAGGCAGGGGCACGTGCTGGATTGATTGCCCCAGATGAAAAAACATTCCAATATCTTCGTGGAAGAAAATACTCGCCTGAAAATTATGATGAATATGTCGATTATTGGCGTGACAATTTAAAAACAGACAGTAGCGCAAAATTTGATAAATCCTTTATACTTGGTGCAGAAAATATTGCCCCTCAGGTGAGCTGGGGAACTAATCCTGCCATGACAACTGATGTTACAGGAAATGTTCCATTCCCAGAAGAATATGGGAAAGGAAATCCAGAGGAGCAAAAGGGAGCAGAAAAGGCGCTCCAGTATATGGCACTAAAGCCTGGCATGGCAATTACAGATATTTCCATTGATAGAGTATTCATTGGTTCATGCACAAATTCAAGATTAGAGGATTTGACCGAGGCTGCTAAAGTTGTAAAAGGGAAACATGTATCTGCCAAAGTGCGAGCAATGGTTGTTCCAGGATCACAACTTGTCAAGAAAAATGCAGAAGAATTGGGTCTTGATAAAATATTCAAGGATGCAGGATTTGAGTGGAGAGAATCTGGCTGTAGCATGTGTCTTGGCATGAATCCTGATATTTTAGCGGCAGGGGAGAGATGTGCAAGTACTTCGAATAGAAACTTTGAGGGAAGACAAGGTACTGGAGGTAGGACACATCTTGTTAGTCCTGTGATGGCGGCAGCAGCTGCAATCAATGGGCATTTTGTGGATGTACGTGAATTGGATTTGAATTAAGATGCAACCGTTCAAAAAAATAAAAAGCATCGCTACGCCACTTGACAAGGTAAATGTAGACACTGATCAAATAGTGCCAAAGCAATTTCTAAAATTAATCCAGAGAACTGGATTTGGGCAATACTTGTTTTATGATTGGAGATATGAAAATGGTGCTCCAAGAAAAGACTTTATCCTAAATGATTCTACGTATACAAATTCAAAGATTTTACTTGCAAGAGACAACTTTGGGTGCGGTTCTAGTCGAGAACATGCAGTATGGGCCCTTGATGACTATGGTTTTAAAGTGATAATATCGACATCCTTTGCTGACATATTTTACAATAATTGTTTCAAAAATGGAGTTTTACCAATACGAGTCTCAGACGAAATACTGCAAAAATTGTTTTTGACAAAGTCTGAAATTGAGGTAGACTTGGAAAATCAATCAATCACAACAGGTGACATGCAAGTTTCTTTTTCTATAGAACCTCATTGGAAAAAAATTCTGCTTGAGGGCCTGGATGATATTGCAGTAACCTTGTTACATGAAGATGCAATTACAAAATATGAAAAGTCTCACAAAATCTAACTGAGTTTTTTTATTATTGAATTGACCAATTCTTTGTTTCTCTCAGCGCGTGTAGGCGAATCAATGTCTAACCATTGGGTTTTTCCTATGTCATACGCTGCAATCTTTCCTTTTTTTGATAATGGTTGTAAAATGTCATAGGAAAGATTCAGATCTTTCTTCCTTTGTTTTTTGGCAGTTATTGTATTGATTATCTTGGAATCTATGATGTATATGCCCAGACATTCTGACATCTGAAGTTCAATTGTGGGTTTTTCCTTGAATTCCTTAATGATTCCATTTTTTACTATTGCAAATCCCGTCTCTTCATTTCTGTATCTTCTCACAGCTATTGTGGCAAGTGTCTTGGAATCTGCATGAAATTGCTGCATCTTATTTATGTCAACTGGGCACAGGTTGTCAACAAACCACAAGAGAAATTCTTTACTTTTGCCAAGCGATGATTTTAGATGAGCAAGGTCTCCTCCAGTTCCGCTCTGCGAATCTTGGATGAATTTTATTGGTTTTTTAAATACAATATGATTTTCAAAATATTTCTCGATTTGTTTTCCAATACCTGAGAAATTTCCCAGTATGATTACCTCATCAATGATATCAAACTTGGTGAGATACTTGACAATATAGTAAACAAGTGGCCTTCCCTGGACTGGAATCATTGCTTTTGGAATATAATCTGTAAATGGCCTCCCGCGTGTTCCACGGCCTCCTGCCAAAATTACAGCTTTCAATGCTATCTGTAGGACTTTTGTTTTCTTCTTCTAGCACCAGGACCGCCAAATTTCTTTGGTTCCTTTCTTCTATCGTCACCGCTTAACAGGTGCTTGTCATATTCACTCAATCGTCTTCTAAGATCCTCTCTTACTGTTCTTGTGAGTGGGTGGTCTTTTGGTTCCTTTCTTGTTTTTGTCCAACCTGTCATTGCTCTTGACATTGCAATTGCGCTGGCATATGATTGTCCAACGAAACCTCCTCCCTTGACTTTGACTGAAAGATCTACTTTGTTTCTAAGTTCTCCTGCAATTTCTAAAGGACCTAGCATAATTTCTCGTGCAACTTCTTGTTGCACCATCTCTACTGGAATATTGTTAATTCTTACACGACCTACTCCTTTTGTAATGTATGCATGTGCGCGTGCAGTTTTTCTAGATGCATAGTAACTTTCTAGCTTTACCATTATTCGTGCCACCCAACCATTTTACCTAATTCTCCCAAAGTTGTATAATATGGAGCAGGTCTTCTGATCATTGCATCATCAAACTGTGTTGTCTTTTTTGATCGTAATTCATTTGGTACGCCAAGATAAGCTCTTAATCTTTTCAAAGATGTTTTGCCTGATGGCTTGTTCTTTGGTAGCATTCCTCGTACCATTCTACTGATTATGGTATCTGGTCTACGTGGGTGGAATGGACCAAATTTTGGATTATTGATACTGCCAATCTCCAAGAACTTTCTATATTGTTCAATGATTGCTTTTCTATCTCCTGAAATCATGATATTTTCAGAATTTACAATTGATACTCTGTTTCCTTTTATGAGTAATTTTGCAACATGAGAACATAATCTACCTGCAATCATGTTTGTTCCATCTACTATGATTGTCTGTGGGGCTGGATTCTTTTCTACTACTTTTACTTCAGAAATTTGTTTAGCCAATTATTTTTACTCCTTTTCCGGTTGGATGATTCTTGATAATCTGGGATATATCTAATACTTTACCACCTGACTCTGTTATTTTTTTTGCGCCAGTGGTTGATATTGAAAATGAACATAATGTGATTTTGTGTGAAAGACTTCCTGTTCCTAATACTTTGCCTGGTACTACTACTACATCATTGTCTGATACGAATTTGTCCAGTTGGCCCAAGTTTATTGTTCTTTTTACTCTGGTTGGTTTTAAAGCCAGATCTGCTAATCTTTCCCATATTGGGGCATTGTTCTTCTTTGAAGCTCCTCGTAGAGTCTTCACCATTTGAATAACAATCTGATTAGTCATGTGTAATAATGCCCAATTTTAC
>DASUKX010000097.1:0-13056 GCA_036278495.1 Nitrosotalea sp. | reverse complement strand
AATAATGGTTTGTTTCCTTCATCGCCTCTTCGAACTTTGTCTCTGAGGTCTTTTGGGATTGTACTCCACCATTGTTCAAAAGTTCTACCCATACTCGGATCATTTTTTTTTGATCTAATTAAGTCTTTTGTAAATTATGCAGAGATACAAGAGATCAGGTAAGTTGAGTGCTAAAGATTTAAAAGTACTTTGGAAAAGTTTTGAATTCTTGCAAGTAAGAGTCTTAGGTGCTGCCAAGGAAGTTGGCAGGTCAGCGTTTCAGGTCAATTGTGACGGTGCCAGTTTTCTCCTAGACTATGGAGTGGAATTAAAGAAAGAGTCACTATACCCGATCGCAGTAAATCCCCATGAAATTAATGCAGCAATCATAACCCATGCCCACCTGGACCATTCAGGAAACATGCCGTCACTTTTTGTAAATGGCAGTACTGATGTGTATGCTACACCTCCAACCTTTGACCTGTCGCGATTATTAATTGAAGACATGCTTAGAATTCAAAAAAGCCATCTGCCATACGATTTTGCTAGTGTTTCAAATATGATGATGCATTCAAAGGAAATAAAATATAAAGAAAAAATAGAGCGCGGAAATGCTTCTTTTCAATTACTTGAATCAGGCCATGTTTTGGGCGGCGCATCAGTTCTAGTTGAATCCGAAAACAAGAGGCTGTTTTATACAGCAGATATCAATCCGAGAGGATCAAGAATGCTACGAGAGGCAGATCTTGATTTTGGTGAAGTTGACATGGTCATTACAGAAAGTACCTATTCCCAGACAAACCAGATGCCACGAAACGAATCAGAAGAAAAATTCATGGAGTTTGCATACGAAGTATTAGATAGAAAAGGTTCTCTTTTTGTACCCGCCTTCTCAGTGGAGAGATCCCAGGAAATTGCATGCGTACTCAAGAATGCAGGATTCAAGCACAGAGTTGTAATGGATGGAATGGCCGTAAAGGTAAATGAGATAATGCTTAACTATCCCGAATACTTGCGTGACGCCAAAGTTTTTGCAGACTCGGTTAACCAAGCAGTTTGGATTAAAGGAGAAAAGGAAAGAAAGAATGCACTAAGTGAACCATCGGTCATAATTTCACCTGCTGGTATGCTAGTTGGTGGCTCGGCAGTATTTTATCTGCAGAATCTGGCAGCAGACAAGAGAAACGGTATTGCGTTAGTATCATATCAGGGAGAGGGAACACCTGGAAGAAAACTTTTAGACACTGGAATGGTTGGCATGAGAGGAAAGGAGATCAAATGCGAAGCAGAGGTAAGGCAGTTTGAATTTTCAGGACATGCTGACAGAAATTCCCTTTTTGATATGATGAAAAAGATCAAGGGTAATCCCAAAGTCCTTACTGTTCATGGAGACTTGGATTCATGTACAAAATTTGCAGATGAGATACATGAAAAATTTGGGTTTGATGCCCATGCACCAGAAGCTGGTGAAACAATAACAGTATAACGATGCCAAAGATACCTGCAATAGACATAGAAAATACAATCAATAGTGGACAGGTCTTTCTGTGGAACAAGATTGGTGAACAATGGGTAGGTATAGACGGCCAGGACATTCTCATCTTAAGCCAGTCACCTTTTGATGCCAGATCATCTGGCAATATAGACAATTTTCTCAGAACAGATGATAACTTGGAAAAAATATTGTTAAACATAGCAAAAGACAAGATTGTGCAAAGAGCTGTAAAACAATCCCCAGGCTTGAGATTGATAAGACAGGATCCATTCCAATGCTACATATCATTTATCTGCTCATCAAACTCTTCGATACAAAACATCAAGTCGATGCTAGAAAACTTGTGCAAAAAGTTTGGCTCAAAGCAAGAGTTCGAAGGATATACACTGTCCACGTTTCCAAAAGCAGACATCCTTGCAGATGCAACCATGAAGGATCTAATTGATTGCAAACTTGGGTTCAGGGCAAAATATGTCAAGGAGGCAGCACAGGCAGTAAAATCTGGTAAGATTGATTTTGAATGGCTAAAAAAAACAGACTATCGAACTGCTTTAGAATCCTTGAAAGAAATTCTTGGAATAGGCAACAAGGTTGCAGACTGTATTGCATTATTTGCTCTTGACAAGATGGAGGCTTTTCCAATTGACAGGTGGACACAAAGAATTTTGTTAAAATATTACAAAAAAAATTTTGAAGACGTGACAGAAAAACCTGTGACTGAAAAAAAATATGAAAAAATTCATGAAGGTATCGTAAAACATTTTGGTCCATATGCAGGATACTCACAACAATTTCTCTTCAAGATGGAAAGAGATCTTAATAAAAAAAATTGGTTGTAAAAACCCTTAATATCTCTTCCAACTGCCCGGTATTTGGGCTCGTAGCTCAGCTTGGATAGAGCACCGGACTTCTAATCCGGTGGTCGAGGGTTCGAATCCCTTCGGGCCCGCTTTCTAGATAATTTGACAAGTGTTTGCACAAGTTCCAATAATTTAATTATCTTGATCCAAAGATCAAATACAACATGAAAGAGATTGAACTGAAACTAGAAAATCTGACTTTCAAGCCTCATGAGATAATCAAGGGAAAGATCCAAGTAAACTATTCTGGAAGATACGACGGAGTTGTAGTGAATTCTCAGATTCTGGGCTCAAACCAACTCATTGTATACAGATCATACAATAACAAAACCATATCACAGAATCTCTCAAGATTGTTTATCAACAAAAATGACATGGCACAAAATTCAGTCGAGTTTACAGCTTCAATAGAATTTGAGCCAAAAGAAATTCATGAAATAAAATTTAGGGCGTCAATAATTCAAGAACATAAAGAGATTGAAAGTGATATTGTTTTTGGAAAATTAATGTCCTAGACTCTAATAATTTTAAGACGTTAATGCTCCGTGTTCAATAGTAATCTGGCCTTTCATCCATGGATGAGGATCACAATGATATGGAATTACAGCTTCCTCTGTGAAGGTAAATGAGTAGGTAGCGCCAGGCTTGATTACCCCAGGAGAGCCAAAGTCACCGCTGTATTGATCCTTGAATGGCTTGTCAGGGGTTACAGTGTGAGCAGTTTCACCAGTATTCTTCCAGATTACTTCATTATTGACTCCAAGCTGCGCCTTGGCAGTTTTCGGAGTAAAGTTCTGTTCTTGTGCTTGGTTTTCTGCACCAGGAACGATAATTATTGTAGTTGGTTCACCAGGGTGGAGAACTTTTTCTGGAATGATTGGTTTTGCATTAAGTTCTGGAATGTAATAAAGTTGGTAATATGAAACTCCAATGGCAGCACCTACGATAACTGCGATTAATCCGATTCCATACGCATGACTGGAGGATGGAAGACTCAACTATTTGGCAATCTTTTTTTTATTCTTATAAATCTATACAAAAATAATTCAATATTCACAAATTAGAGACTAAAAATAATGACCAGTTCAGAATAGTTGAGAATCTATTGTGGTAGACTTGCAGACGGTTCCGTACTGTCAAGAGCTTTTGGAGATTCTGGCTCTGAAGGAGGCGGAGTTGGAATCTTTTTCGCTTCATTTAATCCATGTCTGTACAAGTGGAACAGACCTGCAAACACCATGAGAATCAATCCTGTCAGGAATAAAGCAAAGTTCTTCATTCCACTCAGGGCCGCATTATATGCTGCAATGTTCAGGTACACTTGGAATGCCAAAAGTCCTATAATCAACCAGTTAATCCATTTGCCTGAAAGATTAATTGGTGCAGATTTGTGTGGGCCTTTAGCAGCTGCAAGTTTTGCCTTTCTTTCGGATTCTTTTGCAAGTAAAATCATCATGTATGAGAATCCAAATCCAATTGGAACAAGTAGCAACATTATCAGATAGAAGAATATTGGATCGATCACAAGTCTTGCAACAAGCGGTTTTGTTACATCAGGTGTAATGTAAAAGCCCCAGTATGTTGTAACCATGACTTGGGTAATACCAGTAATACCAAATGCTGTAACTATTGGTCTGTCTTTCCATGAGAATTTTTTGTATCGGTCTATGAATGGCGTCATAGCTATCGCTACAATAAATATGCCAGGCCAAAGCACACCAGTCACAAATTTGTCGTACTGGGTCCTCAGGAATGCATAGATTCCAGTGAGATACCACTCAGGTACCGTAATACCTGGCGGTACCGTGGGTTCAAACTTGGAACCAAGATCTACTGGGAACACGCCTCCTGTTAGAAATATGGCACCAGAGATTGCCATCACCATAGGTACATCAAAGACTAGGAATCTGGGCATGTGAACTGCCATCAGTCCAAGCATCACTATTGGTAATAGAAATACGTGCATCGTATAGAATCTAAGTATGAAATCTGCAAAGCCGGAACCAAACATGGCGTCACGTATGGTAGGTCCAACTACCGGCATTGAATTTGTAAGAGATGCAGCAATACTGATTGCAAGTTCTGCTCTTTCACTAAATATGATATCGTATCCTGTAAATGCCTCGAGGATTGTTACTGTACCCAGTACTACACCTGTTACCCAGATGATCTCGTTTCTTATCTTGTATCTTCCACTAAAGTATTGATAGTACATGTGAAGTACTGCAAGCAAAACCATTGCATTTGAAGCATGATAGTGAATATTTCGTATCATAAATCCATAAGGAACAGTATCATTGATTTTTGCAACACTATCCCATGCCCTATCTAATATCGGTTGATAGTAAAACATCAGCAGCGCGCCAGAGATTCCAAGAATTATGAATATCACAAATGTGAGCATTCCCAAGAATCCAAATGGACTTACAAATCTTGCAGGGAATGAAAACTTTGTACCGATGAATACTGTTCTCTCCAGTCCGTCCCAAATCCAGTAGAAGAAATCTACTAGACCGTTTCTACGTTTTAAGGAAACGACCATACCCCACTACTCCGTTTTCGTTTACAGACCATACTGCTGGTTTAATCCACAAATTTCCATCGTTATCAGCTTCAAAATAAAGAGTTGCAAGTACATTTGACGGAGAAGCTTGAAGTGATGCAGGACCTGCAAATGCCTTTCCATTCAATGGATTATACATGCTTCCATGACATGGACATTCACCTCTTTTTCTACCTTCTTGTGGCCAGTACTTCCACAGACACCACAGATGCAAGCAAACCATGCTATAGGCTCGAAAAGCACTAACATCGTCCTTGTCACCGCCAAGCTCCTCAGGCAATCTGATAAACTGCCATTTTTTGAACGCCTCTTGGTCTAGTACAGAATCGCCTGTTTTTGGATAAGTGATAACCTCGGAATGATTTTTTGGAAAAGTCTTTACATTTGCCTGTGTTCCATCAGGAAGGATAACTTGGGCTCTCTCAAGTGATGCGTTTGATGGGTTAGGCATGAATTTGCCCCATGGGACAAAGGGTGTAAATGTTAAAGCAACTCCAGCGGCACCAAGTAATTTAAGAAAATCACGTCGTGATAGGGCATCCTTGGCAGAATTTTGCTCAGACATCCAAAGCTCCGTTCTTGAAAAATTGCATATAAATCTTGTCTAGCCTCTTTTGGAAATTCTTAATTTTTTCAAAGCAATTATGGTTAATGCAGCTGCAATACCAATTCCTGCCAGAACTTCAATCAAAGTCGTAAAATTTTGATCGCTTGTAGTTGGATTAGACGGTATACCAGTACCAGAGTTGTCTACATCTAGTACAATATTTGCAGTATCTACGTTTTCTGCCCTGTCTTTTGCGGTTATTTGGATAGTGTAATTTCCATTAGGTATAGTATTTGTATCAAACTGGATGTTTTTGAGATCATGGAAAACTTGTTTTGGTGTTTTTACTACCAACCAGTCTTTTTGTGCAAGATTCAATTCGTTTACATCTAGATCAATGTGAACGATTCCAGAAACTACAGAGTTGTTCTTTAGAGATTGCACCACAATCTGCGGAGGAGTGTTATCTATTACAAATTTGAATTCTTTGGATACATCATGCCCCACGGTATCAAGTATTGTAAATTTAACATCATGTTCTCCTTCAGAGAGATTTTTCACATCTTCTGCAAGACTTGACTGGTTGATTTCTGTGGGTTCGTTGTTGTCAAGATAATATTGTTCACTTTCAATTCCTTGTCCAATTATTTTTGGATTGATTGTATAATTATTGTTGATGAAAAGCGGAATGTCAAGAATCATTTGAGGTGCAGATTCAATTGGAAGTATGGTTGAAAACTTTGTAGTAATTGTCACAGGTTCTGCAATTTGCCGTCCTCCAAACAATGGTGCGTGTATGAGTACAGAATAAACGCCGGTCTGGTTTATTGAGGCATACAATGCAGTAGATGTAGGATCATTATTTTTTATTGGATAAAATCCTCCTCCCTCACTAAATGGAGTACTTGGGCCAAGCCAGTCGCCAGTTGGCCACCCCTGAAACTCTCCTAGCACACCAGGTGGAGTATTTGTTTGGATAATTTTTCCCTGTGGATCTATTACAAAGACTGAAAGATTTGTATCAGGATCTTTCCAGGACAAAGTCATTGCAATAGAGTTTATTGTCTTGTCGGTGACATCAAAATAATATTGTCTCCAGTCTCCTGCATTATACCTGTTTGACATGTCAAATCCTCCTCCAATGTATCCATTTCCATATAATGCATCGCCTTGTTGTCCCTGAATTACAGTTGGGAGATCTTTTGGTTGAAGTTTTTTCATTACAGCATACGATACTGGAACGTTAATGGTATGTGATATTCCCTTGAAGTTGATAAATGCCTGATACAGTCCGGGAGATTTATCTTGTGGAATGATCATAGTAGCTGTTACTTTGGCCGTACCATATGGTTTGATTTGAACATTTTTTGAGCTTAACCAGATTTCATTCCATAGAGTTTTTTTGTAATAGCTTGCAGTCAGGGTATAGTCAGATGATGTCGAGTTTTTCTTGGTGTCCCCAGTCCAGTATGAATATCTTGTAGGCACCGGATATACTCCAACTAGCGGAACATGCTTTATTTGTGAAGCAGGATCTGATACCCTGAGTTCTTGTTCTGTTCCCCATGCGCCACCTCTGTTTATCAGGGAGAGATCTTTTGATACAGGAACAGAACTGCCATTTTTCTTGTCCCAGTCATACAGATAAAGCGAAGATATCTTCATGTCATCGGCATATTTTTTTGCAGACGAGTTCATGAACTGTGAAAACGGAGACTCGAGATTAAGAACTAGCAGAGATGCATCATCAGGAATAGGACTTGTTTTTTCAAAGAAAGATGCAAGTCCGGTATAGTTTTTGATATCTTGTAGTGGGACGTAATCCGGCCTATAGACTCCTGGCTTTTTTGCAAGTGGATCCTGTAATCTTACTAGAGTTGTTCCGTTATAGGTATCAGTCTTTATCAGCCCGAGTTTTTGCGGCTCGATGTTAATTTCCAGTGTATGGTTGGTCGGGTTTATGATGGTAAAAACTGCAGATGTCCGGTCTCCAGGATTTAATCTTCCGCCAAACCAGGATGTTTCAGGCAAGGAAGAATTGGTGAGTTTAATTTTTTGTAGACCAACTGAAGATGAATTCATTTGGTCAAGTGCAGAATCTAGAATTTTTTTTGTATTATGATACGAGGCATCATTATAGACTTCAAAGACATTACCATTCCCTAATGCAAAGTCAACTGCCCTTGTTACATTTACAAGTCCTGCACCTTGGGAAAATGGATCGTTTCCAAGATCAGTTGCAGTTGACATTAAGATGTTTTTTATCGTAAAAGAATTGTATGGTAT
This sequence comes from Nitrosotalea sp., assembly GCA_036278495.1. Classification (GTDB taxonomy): domain Archaea; phylum Thermoproteota; class Nitrososphaeria; order Nitrososphaerales; family Nitrosopumilaceae; genus Nitrosotalea. The sequence goes on along the minus strand of DASUKX010000097.1, from coordinate 5,326 downwards.
ATCATTGTCTTTGAGACTCTCCATGAGAATTGCTGCAGAGCCTGCGACAAGAGGTGCTGCCAAACTAGTTCCCCCAAACAGGCCATAATCACTTGTATCATTTTTGCTAGTTTTTGTAACTGATGTTGGGGTGTAGCTGTATTCTCCCACTGCCATAAGATCAGGTTTTGGGTCTCCAATCAGAGACGGACCCTTGCTTGAAAATCCCGATACTTCACCATAATGAGATGTACTGTTTCCAAACCTGGGTTGGTTTTTGAATGGACCATAGCCCACAAATACATTGTCAGTGACTGCACCTACCGTTATCCCAAACGGTGCAGCATCAGGTGTTCCCATGGTACCATAGCCAGGTCCTGCATTTCCTGCACTGCTCACAATTAACACCCCAGGATAATTGACATCAAGTGAATGTGGAATAGACAATGCGCCAAGTAAAAGCGATTGAACATCAAGTCCTGGGACTGACTGTAAAGCAGGAAAAGTTGAGATTCCCCAACTGTTTGATATTATATCCACCCTGGTATCTCCAGTGTACTTCCATTGATTTTTTTCTTGATCAAATCCTGCAGCCCAGAGCCATCCATAAATTGCATCTCCCAACCAGAGTGCCTTGATAGGAACTATCTTTGCACCAGGTGCGACACCCCTTATGTGGTATTTTGTAGAGTTTGCATAAATGTCATAACTTTGTTTTCCTGCTGAAGTTATTGAACCAGCAGTTCCTGTACCGTGACCGCCATAATCATACATTATACCAAAAAAGTTTCCATGAGGGTCAAGTGGGGAAAGCAGTGTGCCGTTAATTGTTCCAAGTTTCTTGTCAATCGTTGACGGTTTTGTTATTACACCATATACATCAAGTACGTGTGCACCAACTGTTCCTGCTCCATAGTCGGGATTTCCGTCATGGTTTGAATCATAGACAAGATTCTCGTTTCCTTTTCCAAGTGTGATTGGAGACTCGTCAGTAAAATCAAAATCATATTTTTGTACAATTGGATTGTCAAATTTTTTATAATCTTTCCATGAATCTGACATGTCTGCAATTATGGTATCGTAAAATCCTGGAATGGTGGAATCAACAACAAGAACCGGTACAAGCTGCAGCCTGAAATATTGTCCCTGTGAGACGCTCTCATATATCATGCCAAAGTGATACACACCGCTCTGGGATACGATAAAGTGCCCAGGATCTTTTCCTATCTTGTAATCACTTGGAACTGTCCCGTTTACAACAGGTGCTCCGCCCTTTGGGTATAAAGAGTTGTACACTTGTATGGTTGCAGCCTTGCCTTTTTTGTGAAAGTCAAGAAATACTCCCTTTGATGTTACATAGACAGACGATGTCACATTTTTTGGTATTGCATTTGTATAATTTTGTATGACACCTTTTTTGATATTTGCGACAAATGTTGCGTTTGTCAGTACAATTCCTTGCCCGTCAGCATCAATCATTACGGGGGCATTGTTTTTGTCACGGGCTAGGGAATTTGTAACATCAGGGTTTGAAAAATCAGTTCCCGTGTCCACTATGCCAATTCGGATGCCGCTTCCGTCATAACCATACTTGTGGATTGCAATATCAGAGCCCAGGATGTTATCGATTCTGGATACATCTGTTGCGGGCATTTGAGGCGCTACAGAATCAAACTCTAGTGGAAGATCCTCAATTACATTATATCCGTTTAATTTTAAATCAGATACTTGGTCTTGATCAAAAAAACCTAGTGCAATAGAACCATGACTTGAATCCATTCCATATATGATATTATTTGCATGCGATGCAATGTCTATTACATGACCAAGTCCAGAGACAATGTATCTTTTGATTATTGGTTGATATGAAGCAGGTTGGAAATTTATGAGATCAGATGTATTGTATATATCAGTGGATGTATTATTTTTTGGAAGATCGATGTCAAATCCTGTTGCTGCTTTTGGAAAAAGAGAAAATACCAAGATGCAAATTAGAAAAAACCCAGTCTTTGAGATGATACTTTGTTTTTCTACCATAGAAATTATCGTCGCCTAGCAAGAATTGTTATTTGTAGTGCGATGATTATTGCAATGAGAGCCACGACTGGAAGAAATAAAGAGTTTAGTTGTGTTGATGCTTGGTCGATATTTGTAACCGAGTCAGACATTTCGGTTACGCTCTTGTTGAGGTTATGATTTGCCTGAGTGATAGATTGCTGACTACTGTTTAGTACAGTTCCAAACCCTTGAATCTCAAACTTTAACTTGTCGAGTTCCTTTGATGTAGAATTCAAGACTGTATTTAGTTGCAGTATCTGGTTGGAAACGGACTCAAAATTCTGCTTTAAGACTAGTGTAGCAACAGAGCCATTTGCAGTAGTACCTTTGCTGGTTGCAGTTATGTGAAAGATGTATGTGCCTTCCTGAGCAGGTGTAAAATCTACGTAAAACAGTCCTTGGTGCAGAGTTTTTATCGAATCTGAAAGATTGACAACGCTGCCATCAGGCATGTGAACATGTGATGAGCCAAGTACTGTGGATGGATTTCCTGCTACAAGTAACCCATCACTTGTAACCTGGATAAAGACTCGAAATGTTTGATTAATAGCTGCACTCTGTGGTGCAAATACAGACACTAGAACAATTGGTTGTTGTGGTACTTGGACCAAAGTTGAGTTGGCCAAGAATTTTACATCAATTGTTTTTGATATGCCTTGCTCCTTTGTGGCAATTGCCTCTACAGAATATGTTCCGTATGAATAGTTGCTTGTGGCATTGGGCCATCTTATCAGTATGTGACTAAAGGCACCAGCATCGTCTGCATTTATCTGGTTGAATTGCGCAATGGTTCCATCGGGGGCAAACAATCGGATTATCAATGGTTCATCTGGAAGAGCCTGGCCATAGACAAGAAGAGGTTGTCCTCTAGAATATACATCTCTGTCAGTTGATAACTGTAAAGCAAAGGCTTGGGTCAAGAATGTACTTGAAACTACAAGAATCAGTAATGCAAGTATCAATAGTTTCAATCTAAATATGATTTTGCTAACCCATAGATATTGGTTCTGTTATTTTTGCGCAGATTGATTAGTAAAAAATCATTCGTCAGAATATCGTTCTGAATTCATAGAGTTTATTGCTACCATTGAAAAACTTGATTGTTCATTTTTTAATATCGTCAATGATGCATTTCGTATTATCATTTCATATAGTGATTCGGGTTTTGGTTGGAGAATTGTAGATATCATTGATTTTATCGGATCCATGTGAGTAACAAGCAGTATAGTTTCGCTATCATGTTTTTTGGAACAGTGTGAGACAATATCAAGAACTCTATTTTTTACGCTTGCAAATGTTTCGATGCCGTTTTGCTCAACTATTGGGTGACCTTGGTAAAACTTCAAGAAAACATTTCCATGCTTTTCAAACATTGTATCATAATGCATTCCAGAAAATGAACCCATCTCTATCTCTGTCAGTCTCTCATCAACTGTACAGTCTAATCCCACCTTGTTTGCAACTATTTTGGCAGTATGCTCAGCTCTCTCTATTGGGCTGCAGTAAATTTTGGAAATGTTAAATGATTTTAGAAAAGTTCCTATCTGTTCTGCCTGCTGGACACCCAGATCAGTGAGCGGAAATCCTTTTGTGCGTCCAGCTAAAATTCGTTCAACATTGTTTTTGGCCTGTCCGTGTCGTAGAAAAAGAACTAGTGGCAATAATGATTACAATTAGTGAATAAAGATAATAATAACATTACCTGTGCTTGATTTCATGAAGATCGGAATAATTGGCGGAACAGGCGGCATGGGTAAAGGATTTGCTCTTCGATGGTGTGAAAATCATGATGTTATAATTGGATCACGTGAAACCTCCAAGGCAGAGGAAGCCGCAAAAGAATATTCTATTTTAGCACAGACACAATACACTTCCATCAAGGGAAAGATTTCTGGAAAAGACAATGTTTCTGTTTCAAAAGAGAGTGATGTATTGGTATTGTCAATTCCATATGAAAATATAGATGCAATATGCTCGCAGCTTTTACCTAATGTACGAGATGACTGTACTGTCATATCCCCAATTGTACCCCTGACAAAGACTGATCTTGGTTTTGAGTTCATCTCGTTTAAAGACAAGAAACCATCTGCGTTTGAATTGGTTCACAAGCACATGAAAAATAAATCAAGGTTGGTATCTGCATTTCATACAATATCAGAGAAAAAATTGATCGACCCAAAACTTGTGCTGGATTCAGACATATTTGTGTGCGGGGATGCGGAAGATTCCATAAATGTAACACGTCAGTTGATAACTGAGATAAAAAATCTCAGGCCTATACTATTGGGACCAGGTTCTTTGTCATATCTTGCAGAGGTGGCAACACCAATACTTCTTAATGCAATGATAAAAAACAAGATGAAAAATCCAGGCATAAAGATAATCTAGTCTTCCTACTTGTAGTTAGCATGGGCCGCGTAAGAAGAAAGAATTGGTTTACGGCAATGGGCGTATTGTTTATTGTTGTTGCCTGTATTTCCATAATACGAGACTTGCTTATTTGGGGTCCAGAGTTTACATCGGATTTCTTTACTTCGTCGGATATCACAAGTGAAAAGATATCAGTAGGCATGTTTGGCATTGCCGGGTTTCTCATCATTTTGGGGTTACGTGGAGAAAACTATGAAGAGTGAAAAATTTTTAAGATCACAGAAAATTTTGCGGCTTGCCACAGTAGATAGTACAGGAGTTCCGCATATTGTTCCAGTATGGTACATGTACTGGAATGACAAGTTCTATGTTGGAACAAACACTAGAACAAGAAAGGCAAGAAACATCAGGAAAAATCCCAAGGTCTCATTTTGTGTAGATGTGGGGGTACGGTCACCTGACATCATTGGTGTGATGGGAACTGGAAGGGCAAAGTTGATCTTGAAAAAAGATTTGGTTGGATCACTTGCAAAAAAGATCCTACTTCGATATTTTAACAACATGAAAAATAGATCCGCTCAGCAACTCTTTGACCAGACTGATTGCATCATACAGATTACTCCAAGAAAGGTCACAGAGTGGAAGTACTAGGCAACAAAATTTTCTATTTTGTCCAATGCCTCTTGCAATATGGATACATCAGGTAGGAAGACCATCCTAAAGTGGCCTGTGCCATACTGGGTTCCAAATCCTGAACCATGGACTGTGAGGATACCGGTTTCCTTCAATAGTTCGGTTACAAACTCTTTGTCAGAGCCATACTTGTTATTTTCAATCTTTGGAAATGCGTAGAATGCACCTTTTGGATTTGAGCAGCTGATGCCGTTCATCTCATTTAGTCGTTTTATTGTATAGTCTC
>DASUKX010000096.1:0-3217 GCA_036278495.1 Nitrosotalea sp. | reverse complement strand
TAATTGATATTGCTTGGCCTAATTCTGCATTTGAAAAATATGTTTGCGATTCAGATGTAAAGTTTGGAGTAAGAATAGACGAGTTTTCAAAGTTAATCAAAAGAGCTGATAAAAAAGACAATATAGAAATCAGTATCTCTGAAGACAAGCTTTTGCTTGTTACTATAGGTAAAAATAAAAAATACAAGATGCGATTGATTGAAAGTTCTGCAACTGATACTCCGCTTCCAAAAATTACCTATAACGCCAAAGTGGGTGTAACATCTGCAGAATTTGATAAAATACTTGGTGACATTCAGGTTGTTTCAGAATATTTATCCATTAATGCCAATCCTACAAAAGCAGAATTTTCAGGACGTGGTGACTCTGGTGAGGCAATCATAACGCTAGAAAAAGGAATGCCAGAGATGCCAGAGATTGAGGTAAAAGAAGACAGCAACGCAACATATAGCTTGGAATATCTCAATAGTATAGTCAAGGCAATAGGTACTGTTGCAGGTACAGTAGTTTGTGAATATTCAAGTAAAATGCCACTTAGGCTAGAATTTAAGGTAGCCAACATTGGCAGGATTCACTTTTACCTTGCTCCTAGAGTAGAGAGTTAAAAGATTTTAAGGATAATAGGGCGAGGTTATACTGATTTGAAACTTGTTCTAAAATTTGGCGGAACTTCTGTTTCCTCTCCGCAAAACATACGAAACGTTGCAACCATGATAAAGAAGCTAACAAAGGAATACAAAATCATTCCAGTGTTTTCTGCAATGAGCGGAGTTACAGACGATTTAATCAGAATAACAAATTTGATTCAGAACAGAAACAAGGAAGGTGCAAGCTTGATTGCAAAGAAAATAATCAAGATGCATACTGATATTGCAAATCAATGTGTCAAGAATTCCAAAATAAAAAAAGACTTGCTCAACAAGATGAAAGCAGACCTTGATGAATTCCAGGATCTTTTGCATGGAATGTTATTGCTTGGAGAAGTGACACCACGATCTTCTGATTACATGATCTCATTTGGTGAAAGGCTATCCATCAATTTGGTGGCATTTACGCTAAATGAACTAGGCATAAAGGCAGTGCCTCTCACAGGAAAAGACGTAGGAATAGTTACAGACTCTAACTTTGGAGGGGCCAAGCCGCTGATGGACACAACTCGTCTGCATGTATCCCATACAATAGAAGATCTTCTACAAAAGAAAACCATGGCAGTAATTGGTGGATTTGCTGGTGCAGACCAACATGGTAACATAACTACATTTGGAAGAGGTGGATCTGATTATACTGCAACTATCATAGCATCAAGCATCAAGGCAGATGAAGTCTGGTTGATGAGCGATGTAGATGGATTGATGACAACTGATCCAAAGATTATCAAAAATGCAAAGCTGATCAAAGAAGTATCATACATTGAAGCAATGGAGATGGCACTATTTGGTGCAAAATACATTCATCCAAGAGCATTAGAGCCACTTGTTGCAAAAAAAATTCCTTTGCGAATTAGAAATACATTTAATCTTGATAATCCAGGTACGCTGGTCACTGCCACTCCGCAAGCTGATACGCAAAAGACAGTAAAATGTGTCAGCACCATACGACATACTGGATTGATTGATGTAAGGGGTGGAAGCATGGTTGGTGCCCCTGGTACTGCAGCTACAATATTTTCAATTCTTGCCAAAGAAGGAATTAACATAATGATGATATCTCAAAGCCCATCCGAGTCGTCCATTTCTATTATCGTAAAGAAAAATGACTTGGACAAGGCAGTAAACTCACTTGAGATGAATCTGCTTGGCAAAGTCATCAAAAAAGTAGATGTCACAGTAGATGTATCCATACTTGCTCTCATTGGTTCTGGCATGAGGGGAATCACAGGAGTTGCCTCCAAAGTATTTACTGCTGTTGCAAAAAAAGGCGTTAATGTAATAATGATAGCTCAGGGTTCGTCTGAGCTTAATCTTGCATTTGTAGTCAAAGACTCTGATTGTAATGCAGCAGTACAGGCACTGCATGATGAGTTTAAACTAGACAAATAGCAGAAACTTTCGCTAAAAGCATATTTATGCAAATTAAATATTCATAGCATATGAACAGACTTCTGCTTTTAGTAATTCTTGTAATAGTTGGAGGCCTTGTGGCTTCGCTATCATTATTTGATGATCAACTTGCTAATGCTGGATCAACAAAAAAGATCCAGTTCACTCAGACTGTAACATCTACACAAGATCCTGGAATTGGTCACAACAATGAACAAATGGCAATAGTGTTACCACCAAACAGTGGTTCGATTTATCATGGTTCTATTACATACAGCTCAAGTCAACCTGTACAGGTTGTTGTTTTGCATCAAATTGACAAAGGTGACTCTAAGGGCCAACCAACTTGGACAGTGGATGGCAATACACTTTATGCAATAACCACAATTGATTCAAATTCTAGTGGAGGCAGTTTGGATTTTACAGGGTCTGCCATTGGTTTACACTCTACAAACTCTAGTCAGTTTGCTGCTACTGTAAGTGTTGACGGATGGATAAGAGTTACAACTCCAACAGTTGCTCAACCTGTAACTGTGGTATCATCAACTGAAAATAATACCATCAAGCTACCAAAAAGCACAATCCCAGTACCGATACCGATGCATCAGGGAATGGTAAATGGAAAAACTGTTTACTATATCATAACAGATTCTAGCAACAATCTTGTAGCAAATACCATATCTGACAAACAAGACTGGATTGTTCAGGTATCGCCTGTATTGGCTCATGTACCGATATCATCGTACGGCAACATCTTCGTATTCACAAATGGAATTGAAGGAAATGGAACACGTGGATATCAAGATGATGTGTTATCATTTACACCAACTGACAAGCAGTACAGCCCGTTAAACAAAGTAATTGAAGTATCCTGGAATGTAGGGCGAGGACCATTTATTCTCAATTCTACAAAAACAATTCTTGATGCAAACATGACAGGAAAGGTAAAACTGACTGTCACTGATACAATCCTGAATACTCCTGAGGTAATCTGGGATGGAGGCGCACTAGATGTGAGAACAAACAAGGTATTGTCTGACAAGACATCATACCTTGATGGACAAGTCCTTGATGTGAATGTAGACAACATGACTGCCACCTTTGTAGGACACAGAGGGTGGGGGCCTGATGGAAAAACTGTATACTATATCATAACTGCCGGCACTCCTCAAGGACCT
>DASUKX010000095.1:0-2608 GCA_036278495.1 Nitrosotalea sp. | reverse complement strand
AACTGGGGTGAGAATGTCTTGAATTTTCTGTTTGCTTCTTACGTCACTTGCATTCATGCTAATTAGATCATAACCAAATTGCTTTGTTCCCAATACAGCCATAGTTGTTTTTCCAATGCCTGGAGGACCAACTAATAAGAGTGGTTTTGTTCCTTTGATCCATTTTCCAAGCCACTTTACAAAAGATTCCTTTGCTTCCTCATTTCCAACCATTTCAAGCAGGTTCTTTGGCCTATATTTCTCAGACCACATCATATCAAATCACTTGGGAATCTTGGACTCGAACTCTTTCCATAATTTTTCTTTTGAAAGTTGGTTAAACCAATACATGTTGTAATGCTCTACTGTTAAGAAGAGAAACTCAAGAAAATCTTTGTGTGAAAAATTCTCTGGTAATATCTCAAGAGCAAGTCGTGCCTCTCCTAGATAGATGTCACTTTTCTTCATAGTAAAATCAAATCCTTTTTGGACATCACCTGTGAGAAATGTATAGTATAGAGGCCAAGAGGGAACTTTAACAAATTTATTTTTTATAGAATCCTCAATCTCATTTCCACATCCAACAGATTCAGCAGCTTTTGCCATTCCTAGATAAAAAATCTCTCCAAGGGGAAATCTTGCAAGTGTCATATTCTTTCCAGCAGTTCCCATTACTGCTCTATATTTTTTGTAACACTGAATCATTTCTTCCTCAGATATGCTTTTAGGGTTTATTTTTAATTTAAAATCAATGTACTGACCAACTCGTGCATCTTTGAATCCTCTCTCAAATTCTTCCAACACTTCTTTACCGCCAACAGAAATCTTATCTCTTGCAAGCTTCAAGATGTATGGATTCATCAACTTGTAATCATCCAGAAATTCCACATCTTCATCTTTGTCCATTATTCTATCCATCGGTTCGCTTAGGTCAATTGCTATGATATGTCCATCAATAATATCGGTTTTTTTCTTGCTATCGTTGTCATCTCCAAAATACTGGGAAGAAGCATCGTACAGTGCACTGAATACTGGAAATGTCATTTTAACAAAGTTGGAATTGAGTATTCTTGATACCCTATCTAGAAGAGTATCATAATTTTCCAATCTCTTTCGTACTTCATCTATCTGTGATTTTTGGAGAATGATCTCAGCAGAACCCACTTCTTTGGCAAATTTTTCTTGTGTTTCAAATGGGTTAGGGTCAGATTTTATCTCTCGTAGTAGGTCCTCGGTAAATCTTTTGGTAAATTTTGGAAATTCTTCTTCTGCTTCCTTCTTGTACTTGTCAAATAATCGATATCCCTTGCTTTTGAACAATGCCTGCTTGACAATGTCTTTTCCAGGTTTGGTGGACAAGAGTGCTTCCTTGCTAAATATGGATTCGTCTTTGCTACTCACACAATGGCACAACTTTTTTGCTATTTATGCATTCAGCCTCTTTTTTATTACTTCAAATAAATTAGGACCTAGGAAAGAAAAACTTGTGAAAATAATCGAGGTTTTAGAAGAGGCTGCAAAACGAGTGCACAAGAATGTAAAGCACTTGGCAGGAACAAAAGAATCCGGTACAGATCATGGAATGGGTGCAGGAGGAGACATATCACGCAGAATTGATATCGTAGCAGAGAAAACTGTTCTTGATTATCTACGTGAGATAAATTTTGAGTGTACTGTATTTGGAGAGGAGTGTGGTATGGTGGAATTGTCACCAAATCCAAAGGGGTTTATCATAATGGATGCAATTGATGGTTCGACTAATGCAGTCAGGGGCCTACCATTCTTTTGTTGTTCGCTTGCATATACACCTGAAGACAAACTAAGTTCTGTTACAGATGGAGTAATAATGGATTTACATAATGGGGATTTGTATTCTGCATCAAAAGGTAAAGGCGCATACATGAATGGAAAAAAGATTCATGTCCATAAAGAAAAGCCAATTTATTTCGTTGTTGGTGTAGATATTTCAGGAATCTCTCCAGATGCACTACCCCAATTAGCACCGATTCTTTCAGCATCAAACCATGTAAGACATTTCGGAGCTGTTGCACTTGAGCTTGCAATATTTGCTCGCGGATTAGTTGACGTATTTGTAGATCTGAGAAAAAAACTAAGAATCACAGACGTTGCTGCAGGATATCTAATAGCATTAGAGGCTGGAGGATACGTAGTTGATGAAAACGGCATGCCACTTGATTCAAACCTAAGCTATGACAAGAGAATTTCGTTCATAGCAGCTGCAAATGAAGAAACACTTGCAGATGTCAGGAAAAAACTAGGTTTATCAGCCAAGATCTGAGATTTAATTTCCAATTTTACAAGTTCCAGAGAAAAATTTATGGCGCCCTTGGCGGGATTTGAACACGCGTCGAGGCCGTGACAGGGCCCCATTCTAGACCGGGCTTTACGAGGATTGGAATTAACCGCATCCCCTCTATACTACAAGGGCGTTAAAGTATTGTGACAGAAAATCTGAGTTTAAAGCTTTCTTTTCTTCAAAAAATTTTGTAAAAGACTAAATTATACACAACTATGACCCTTCGCTATGGGTTCGTAGCTCAGCCAGGTAGAGTACCGGACTTTTAATCCGGCTGTCCGGGGTCCGAATCCCCGCGAACCCGCTTAAAAT
>DASUKX010000094.1:0-17584 GCA_036278495.1 Nitrosotalea sp. | reverse complement strand
TCGACCTTCTGATTACAAGTCAGATGCTCTAGCCAGGCTGAGCTACGTTGGCATTAGGTTATGGACTTTGGAAGGTGGTTTAAAATGTTATCACACTAGAACTGATCGAATCACATCTTGGGCTAAGTGACAAATCTACATCCAACGAAATTTATATCCTGATCTGCTGATTTTTGTATTGGCAGACACGGAAAAAAAATGCGACATCTGCGGAATCAAGTTTGATGATATCAACAAATTAAATCAGCATAAAAAAGAATCACATCCTCCAAAAATAAAACCACAAGTTTCAAAAGCTTCTAGATACAAGGCAACTGGAATTGCAGCAATCATTGCAGTAGGAATCATACTTTTTGTGTATTTTTCTGATGATTCTACCAATGGAACTGTACATGGGGTACAATGTGATCCGGTCGAGGCACTAAATTTTCACATCCATGCTCATCTTGATTTGATTGTTGATTCAAAGCCTGTTACAATTCCTGCAGGAATTGGAATCAAACCAAATGAATGTCTCTACTGGTTGCATACTCATGATACATCGGGTGTAATACATATCGAATCACCAAAGCAGGACACATTCACTCTAGGACAGTTTATTCAAGTCTGGGACAATACGCCTGGCATCTCATCCAAGTTTGAAGACTTGACACATGGCGGAAATAACATCCGCGTCTTTGTAAATGGGATTGAAATAAAGGTAAACTATAACACAATACCACTGTCTGCACATGATGAGATTACTCTAGTCTCAGGTGATGTACCGCCATCAATTCCAACTTCTTATGCATTTGGTGGACTGTGAGGATATCATGGCACAAAAAATCAACACTTCTAAATTAAAATCCGAGTCGGCTCTTGTCAAAAGCAAAAAAAGATACTTTGTAGGTGATGCATGGTTAAATGACATTTCACTAAAACTGAAAATAAAAGGAGAAAAGGCATACCTTGCAAATTTTAACAACGGTGCAAGAACCAAGATACACTATCACCAAGGCGGACAAATTCTTGTTGTAACAAAGGGAAAAGGAATGCTTGTAATTTACCATAAATCAAACATTGTCAAAGATACCGTCAAGATACGAAAACTCTCGCAGACAAGTCTTGGACCAGGAGATGTTGTCTTTATTCCAAAAAATACGTTGCACTGGCATGGTGCCCTCAAGGGAAAAAACTTTGCTCATATCGCACTTAACATATTTACAGAAAAAGCAAAAGAGGCTCAAACCATATGGTATGAATCTGATTTTTCATCATATGCCAAGAAAATAAAATAATTTATTGATTAAGTCCTGTTGCAACAAGTACAGTCCATGGGAAGATCAAAACTCCGTCTTTTTTGTATCTTGAGGCGTTCTTTTCTGCATCATTTTTTATTTTCTCCATTGTTTTCTCTCCATGGCTTTCTAGCTTGACCCGAATTGAATTTGCGGTAGAGTGCATGTAATCATTCCAATATTCCTCAAAAGTTCCAGGCTCGTAGACAAAGTTGTATCTTGTTATAGTAACATCTGAAAATCCACCCTTTGCCAATTCTGATTTTAGATCATCTAGATTGCCAAATCTGTGGACAGTTGGTGTTCCTACTGGTCTGATATCAGGAATGTGCTCCAAAATTGGGTTCATTATTGTACTAAAATATGGCACATCTTCTGCAAGTCCATGTACTGCAACAGCAAGTGTTCCATTATCAGTAAGCATTCCCTTGATTGATTTTAACACCTTGACCGAGTCTGGGAAAAACATCAAACCATACTGGCATGTTACCTTGTCAAACTTGAAACTAAATCCGATGTTTTCTGCATCCATTTCAGCAAAATTGCAATTCTGAAATGTGATTGATTTTTTTGCGATACCAAGTGCAGTCCTGGACAGATCAATTCCAACCAAGAGTCCCTGTGGACCTAAAAATTTGGAGATTTCTTTTGAAACCACTCCTGTTCCACATGCAACATCGAGCACCTTGTCATCTGGTTTGATCTTTGCAAGTTTTACAATTTCTACAGTTGACTTGAACGGTCCAACTTGCTGGTCTGCCCAGTTGTAATGATATTCAGGTGCAACCGTATTCCAGTTTGCTTTGGATGTAATCTTGTACTGGGTTGGATCAAAAACAGGTTTCATTTCTAATTACCTTTCTCAAAGCTTAAATTGATTATGAATGAACGCATTTTATGCCTTCCTTCAAAGTCAATGTAATCATTGAAAACAAACCTGAAATTGTAGACCCTGAAGGTGACACCATCTTAAACGACTTGGTTTTAAAAGACAAAAAAACAAGTATCAAAAAAGTACGCTCAGCCAAGATGCTCAGATTTGTAATTGATGCAAAAAACAAAGAATCCGCAGAAAAGCAAGTTCTTGGTATTTGCAATGAATTTAGAATATTCAATCCTCTTGTAAGTAAGGTATCAGTTGAGACGCTGAAAGCCTAGCCGCTCTTTATCACTTTTCTATTAAGTGCAGTAACGTCATCAAGTGCTCCTTCTATGAGCAACTTGCTTCTCAAGTATTTTGCCAAGTCTGTCTCTGTTATGATTCCAACCAAGTTGTTGTTATCCAAGACTAGGAGCCTTCGTACGCTCTTGTTTAGCATCTTTTGCACAGCGTCTTCGATTTGTGTCATTGGTTCTACCCATCTAAAGTTGGGTGACATTATCTCAGACAAGGGAACTTCGATACTTTTTCTGTCAGTAGTTGAAACCTTGCGGGCAAGATCTCTTTCTGTTACTAGTCCAATTGGCTTGCCATCTTGCACTACAACAAGTGAGCTTATTCCTTTTTCTGCAAAAAGCAATGCAACATCTTTTGCAGTCTTGTCATGTTCTATTGTGATTACGGTGCGAACCATGATGTCGCGAACTAGACCCATAGCTAGTACCAACGAATATTAGAATAAAAACGATTCCACTCTTTGAACTGGAAACAAATCCAAAAGATCTATTTTTCTTAAACTGGTTCTAATCTTTTATTTTTCCAATTGTTTGCACAAAATTTTCTATGTCAAACCTTTGTACGGATTTCTCTTGCGGCGTTCAAATTCGATCATTAATTTGGTTATGCCAAGTCCTGCCATAAATCCGCCAACGTGTGCTGCAAATGCAATTGAAAGTGATGCAACAGAGCCTATGAATACATAGAGCACTTGGATTGCAAGCCAATAGTACCCACGAATGTCTCCGAGTGCAGCAGAGATTCCCAAAATGCCAGAGATTGCACCTGATGCACCAATTAGTACAGAATCTCCGTTTCCAAGTACAAATGATGCAATTACACCGTGAAACAAAGCTCCGCCAAGTCCTGCCATGAGGTATATTGCAATAAATTTTGGTTTACCAATTGACCTTTCTGCAAATCCACCCATGTATGCAAGCGCAAACAGATTGAATGCAATGTGTGCAATACCTGCATGGATGAACATGGAAGTAAACAGTCTCACTATGCTGTCTGCGACATATCCATCCTTGAACAAGCCATTTGGAACAAATCCATATTGGGAAATTATGAAATTCTGAGTGTTACCTAGTATGCCGTATGCAAAAACTAACACATTGACAACAACTAGTGTTGTAGTAACTGGAGGAGGAGTTCCTAACTTTAACATCTATTCTGGGAACGAATCGCTGTAATAAAACGATAGGGACAAAGATGCTGATATCAAACAATGATCGCTATGCCATAAGAGCGATCAGCACATATGGCTGAAATAAATGACATTCAAATTTAGTTTTAAAAAATTATTGCCGATTCAATTTAATATCTCTGAAAAGTAATGAAACTTGTGAAGGTTGCAGTAATAGTCTTTCCTGGTAGCAATTGCGATCGTGACATGCACCACGTACTAACAGATGTCTTTCATTTACAGTCACAGCTAGTCTGGCACACTGATGCATTACCAAAAAATGTCGATGCCATAGTTTTGCCAGGTGGATTTTCCTATGGGGATAGGCTCCGCGCTGGAGTGATTGCAGCACATAGTCCTGTCATAAAAGATGTAAAAAAAATGGCTGAAAAGGGAATGCCAATTCTTGGTGTGTGTAATGGTTTTCAAATACTAGTAGAATCTGGACTCTTGCCTGGGGCGTTGCTCAAAAACACATCACTGAATTTTATGTGCAAATGGACTGAGATAATCGTCAAAAATAATAAAACT
The DNA here is from genome assembly GCA_036278495.1 of Nitrosotalea sp. Classification (GTDB taxonomy): domain Archaea; phylum Thermoproteota; class Nitrososphaeria; order Nitrososphaerales; family Nitrosopumilaceae; genus Nitrosotalea. The sequence goes on along the minus strand of DASUKX010000094.1, from coordinate 13,431 downwards.
CCATTTACAAACAAGTTCAAACTGGGACAGAGAATACCAATTGCAATTGCAAACGGTGAAGGAAGATACTATGCAGACAACAAGACTTTGGAATTGTTAAAGAAAAATAATCAAATCGTCTTTACTTATGGTGAGGAGGTAAACGGTGCATCACTTGGAATTGCAGGAATATCTAACAAGCAAGGCAATGTTGTCGGCATGATGCCACACCCTGAAAGGTCTGCAGAGCAGATCATAAACCCAAACGATGCAAAACCTGCATCACTAATCTTCAAGTCTTTACTTCACACCTTGGGCGTAACAGCATGAGTCTTACTCCTCAAGAGTCTGAATATCTTGAAAATAAAATAGGTAGAAAACCAAATCCATTAGAGTTGCAAATTGTTGCAGCAGAATGGTCAGAGCACTGCTCATACAAGTCTTCCAAAAAACATCTTAGAATATTGCCAAAAGAAGGCAAGCGTGTCATATCAGGTCCTGGTTATGATTCTGGGGTGCTCGATGTTGGAGACGGATATGTTGTAACTGTCCACATTGAAAGCCACAATCATCCATCTGCAGTGGAACCGTATGGTGGAGCAGCAACTGGCGTTGGTGGTGTAATTAGAGACATTTTGTCAGCCGGAACAAGACCTATCGCAATTCTGGATGGTCTACGATTTGGCAATATAGAAAAAGACAAGCATGCAATGTGGCTTTTCAAAAATGCAGTGCGAGGGATTGCAGACTATGGTAACTGTCTTGGAATTCCTACAATTGGTGGAGAGATTGAATTTGACAAGTGTTTTACAAATTATGCTCTAGTTGATGTTGCATCAATAGGATTTGGTAAAAAAGAAAACCTGATAAAAAATAGAGCACAAAAAGGAGATTATGTTGTTTTAATTGGTGGTTCAACTGGTCGTGACGGAATAGGTGGCTCACAATTTGCCTCTGACAAGCTAGAGGCAGAAAATCGCTCCGCAGTACAAATTCCTGATCCATTCATTGAAAAACTTGTAATCGAGGTAATCCTGGAGGCACGAAACCAAAAATGCATCAAGGCAATGAAGGACTTGGGCGGTGGTGGACTGTCATGTGCAATATCAGAGACTGCCGATGCATTAGGTGTTGGTATTGAGCTTGACCTGTCAAGTGTTCACAAGAGAGAGCAGAACATGTCTCCGTCAGAGCTCATGGTTTCAGAATCCCAAGAAAGAATGCTTGTAGTAACTGATCTTAAAAAACTTGGAGCGCTAAAAAAAATCTGTGAAAAATTCCGAGTTCCGTATTCTGTTATTGGACGTATAAAAGAAGACAAACTGATGAAAGTAAACTTGAACAAAAGTACAATTGCAAATCTTCCAAGTCAAGTAGTTGCAAATGCACCGCTTCTTGACAGACCTTCAGCTACACCAAAATATCTACAAAATATTGACAAAATAAAAAAACCAAAAATGCCTCAAGACTTATCCAAGACACTTTTGAGAATGCTCTCAAATCCTAACATTGCAAGCAAGCAATGGGTATACACCCAGTATGACCATGAGGTGGGAATACGAACCGTGGTAAAACCAGGCAGTGATGGTTCTGTTCTCAGACTAGATAATGGCAAATTCTTGGCTGCAAAAATTGACGGAAATTCAAAGCACTGTTACGTCAACCCACGAGATGGTGTCATGGGCTGTTTTGACGAAGCATGTAGAAATGTAATCTGTACTGGAGCAAAACCAATTGGAATGGTTGATCACTTGCAGTTTGGAAATCCAGAAGATCCTGAAATATTTTGGACATTCAAAGAATCAGTCCAGTCTATTACTGATTATGCAAAATACTTTCAAATTCCATGTGTTGGAGGAAAGGTCAGTCTGTATAATGAAACTGATGAAGGCCCAATCAAGCCAACACCATTGATTGGAGTGCTTGGCCTCATTGAGAAAAAACCTCTTGTTCCACAAAAAATTGAGAGCGGTGATTTGGTCATCATTGTTGGAGTAACAAAAGATGAGCTCGGTGGCTCTGAATATTATGAATATGTCCACGGTGTTACCGGTGGTAAATGTCCAGCAGTTGACATGAAAGTATCAAAGAAAATACAAGATGCTGTCTTGGACTTGATAGATTCTGGTATGGTAAAAGTTGCACACGACTGCTCAAAAGGTGGATTGGGTATAGCCATGTCAAAGCTATGTATCACAAATGGTATCGGATGTACTGTATCGCTTGAAAAGATTCCTTCTGCAAAACTATCACATGATGAATTGTTGTTCTCTGAATCGCATTCAAGATTCTTGCTTGTAATAAAATCTGGGGATGAAAAAAAGGCAATGGAACTTCTTGGAAAAAGAGCAGTACAACATGCACGTGTTGCCAAGTTTTCAGGTAAAGATATAGTATTTGCAGAAAAGACAAGAACCGTGATTAGTGTAAGGATTGATAAAGCACAAGAAAAATGGTTAAACTCGTTGGGGGCACTTGTGACACATGGTTAAGGAAAATTGTGGAGTAGTTGGAATTTTTAGTCTGGATGGCGCAAACGTCATCCCAATGGTAATTGATGCATTACGTGCATTACAACACCGAGGCCAAGAGGCATGGGGTGTGGCTGTGCCAAAAAAGCAACCATACAAGCAACTAGGACTGGTGTCTTCTGCAGTATCGGAGTTTGATAAGGTGACACGTGACTATGAATCGCCTTCTGCAATTGGGCATGTCAGGTATTCTACAATGGGAAAAAGCAACCTGGAAAATGCCCAACCGCTCAAAGTCAAAGATCTCTGTGTTGCTCACAATGGTACAATATCAAACGTAGAAGAGCTCACAGGAATGGTTGGTGGGTGTACATTTACTCCTCAAAATGTAAGTGACACCCTGATTGCAGCACAAAGGCTTGTTTCACTAATGGCTGAGAACGGAAAGCTTGGAAATGCACTGTCTATTTTGAAAAATGAAATGGTAGGCTCGTTTTGTTTTACATTTGTATCTGATGATAACGCAGTTTATGCAGCACGTGATCCAAAAGGATTTCGGCCAATGGTATTGGGATATAGAAAAGACAATAACACATACATTGTTGCCTCTGAATCATCCGCACTTTCTGCAGTTGGCGCACAGCTTGTCCGAGATGTAAAACCTGGAGAGTTGTTAAAAATCAGCAATGCAGGATTGGAATCTGAAATGTTTTCACAGGATACAAAACCTGCCCACTGTTCATTTGAATTTACTTATTTTGCACATCCATCAAGTGTGATGGAGGGCTCTAACATTTACTTGGCAAGAAAAAGAATCGGACAATTTCTTGCACGCAAGTTTACAATAAAAGATGCCGATATTGTAATTCCAGTTCCAGACTCTGCAAGACCTGCAGCACTTGGATATGCGCAAGAACTCGGTGTCCCATTTGAAGAAGGTCTACTAAAAGATAGATATAGCAGAAAAGGACCATTGCGCAGTTTCATAGAGCCTCACCAGGCTGACAGGGTAGAAATTAACAGATGGATAATTCCAATCACTCAAGTTATTTCCGGGAAACATGTTGTTGTAGTTGATGACAGTCTTGTTCGCGGTACAAGCTCAAAGGCAATCATAAAAGCTCTAAGAAGAGCTGGTGCAAGAAAGATAAGCATGGTGATAACATTTCCTCAAATTCAATATCCTTGCTATGCTGGAATAGACTTTCCATCACAAGATGAATTGGTCACATACATGGGTGATGGCAAAAAATACTCTGAAGACGAGATAACAGAAAGAGTACGACAACTAATCGGTGCTGATTTTCTAGGATATAATGATGCCAAGAATCTTGCAGCTGCGGTTGGTATGGATTCTGACTCTATGTGCTTTACCTGCTCTAGCGGTGATTACTCTACATTGGGAATAAAGCCTATGTTTAAAACCCGGGCCGAAATCAAGGGTGAATGACATGGAACTTGCATTTGTATTGGTAAAAAGCAAAATGGGCCACGAAATGGATGTCATGAATGACATTCTAAAAATTGATGGCGTAAAAGAGGCAACAGGCACATTTGGCCAGTATGACATATTTGTCAAAGTTCAGGCTCAAACAAGACCTGAATTGGATAAAGTCATAACAAAAAAAATCCGTACAGTGCCGAACGTCTTGTCAACTACTACATTACCTGCACTTCCTGGCAAAAATACCGTTTAGATAATTTTTGCCTATTTTGTGATATATTCTAGTACAACTGTATCAGTTTAAATCCAAGCCTGTTCAATGACCGCCTGTTTGAAGTTTTTACGCTCAGGCAAGGTAAAAGACATTTACGAGCTTCCAGACGGGGATATCTTGTTTCATTTCTCAGACAGGGTCTCTGCATTTGATGTAAAATTTCCAACGCCAATTCCACGTAAGGGTGAGGTCTTGTGTAGATTTGCCGAATTTTGGTTCAAAAAATTACCAATCAAAAACCATTACGTCAGAACTGAGGGCAAGGACAAGATTGTAGTAAAGAAAATGAACATGATTCCAATGGAATGCGTGGTACGTGGATACTTTTATGGTAGTTTGGTCCAGCGATGGAAAGACGGTCAGGTCACATTGCCAGAAGGCTCACAAACACAACTTGCAGCAAAACTTCCAACACCTATCTTTGATCCTACTACAAAATCTGAAACACATGATATTGCGATATCAAAAAAAGATGCACTGGAACGAAACCTTGTCACACAAAAAGAATACGAGTGGCTTGAAAATGCATCAATTGAAATCTATCAACAAATGTTCAAATCTGCAGATGCTGCAGGTTTTGTGCTGGCTGACTTGAAGCTAGAATTTGGCAAAATTGGTGACGAAATAATTCTTGGTGACTCTATTGGACCTGACGAATACAGATTGTGGCCAAAGGATACTTACCAGGTAGGAAAGATTCAGGAAAGTTTTGACAAGCAGTTGTTGCGTGACTGGCTTGCATCAAATGGATATCAGAAAAAGTTTGAAGATGATAGAAATGCAGGAAAAGAACCTGTTGCACCACAATTATCAAGTGAACTATGCAATGAATTGTCATCAAGGTACGTTACTGCATACGAAAAGATAACTGGAATCAAGTTTTAACTCGAATTTCTAATTTGATGCCTACTGCATTGTCCTACCACTGCTGACCATTTGACCCCCTAACCGACAAGGTTTTCCAAATTTTTTATTTTTTTAAAATTTTTTGTATTTTTTGTACCGGTATGATGATACTAGTAATGGTACTAAATCAATACTATTGCTACTGGTTTTGATGTTACCACTATGATTTCTGTAATCATATATCGCGGTATTTCGTACCATGACTAGAAAAATTGGTCTGGGTCGACCAAACTTGTAACATAAAAAAAAATTACGTATTGGACAAAAAAATATGATCTCTTGATCTTTTAGGAGAACTAGAAAATGAAAGTCATAAAATGTCTACATTGCTCCAAAAAGAAATTAAAATAAGCAAAATACTTAGCACAAACGCAGACCAAGCAAAAGCCCTTGATGATACTGCAAGAATAAAAATTCTGCAAATCTTGTATCATAAACAACTTGCAACAGAACAGATTGTTGAAGAGCTCAACAAGATGGGTTACAAAAAAGCAACAACCACAATAAGACATCACATCGATGTTTTAAAAAATGCTGGACTAATTGAAATTGTAAAAATGGAAGAAGTAAGAGGTGCTGTTATGAAATATTATGGGACATCTGTCAGGGTAATGGGAACTAAACTTCCAGCCAACTTTGAAACAGAGTTTTCAAAAACAATTGCAGACACTTCAGTCCGATTGGAAAAAGTGATAAAAAATATTGTTGAAAATGCAGGATCAAAAATCAAGAAAAAAAGTTCCAAAAATGCTTCCTCTGAATCAAACTATGAAGAACACATCATGATGGAAATTGTCAACAGGGCAATGGCCAAAGTGTTTGAAAACAACGGACAATTACTTTTGCAAAAGTAACTCCGTCACTTTACTTCTATTCTGAAAATTCCTTTTGTTTTTGGGTTTTGTAAAGCCTTGATGATCTTTGGCGGAATAGAATCTGATGCAACATCGCATCCAATTGATAATGTTCTAGGGCATGTAAAATTACTTTTTCTAATCACAATATCATGTGGATTTTTCAAAGTGAGTTTTTCACTTCCATGACCTGTTATCTTGAATGACATGTCTTCAACTAGAATGGTACATGTTATAGCTGACTCTGGTTTTTGCAACAATGTTTTCATTTCATCTGGAATTCCATGACAACCGCATGAAGCTCTGACACCCACAATACAATCTCCATTTACTGTAAGATCTGGATCAGTTGTTATCTCAATTGATTTTGGATGAAGTGATCTGACATTTTCATGACCATAGAATGAGATCTCAAAACGCACAATTTCGAGTTGTATAAACTTAAATTAAACCTTCAAAGGATGAATTTTGAAATGCTACCAGCAGCAGCAGGTTATGACCGAGCAATTACAGTCTTTTCTCCAGATGGTAGACTTTACCAAGTAGAATATGCTATAGAGACAGTAAGACGAGGAACTCTAGCAATAGGTATCAAAAGCAAAGATGGCATCATACTTGCAGTAGAAGAAAAACCAAGAAAATTACAAAATTCTGATATTACACAAAAAATATTTCAAGTAGACGATCACATTGGTGTTGCAGCAGCAGGCTACATCCCAGATGCAAGATCTCAAGTAGACAATGCAAGATTCTTTTCACAAAGTAACAGAATGATATACGACGAACCCATCGAAGTAGAGGCAGTTGCAAAACACTTGGCAGACCAAGCTCAGCAATATACTCAATATGCAGGTGTAAGACCATTTGGTGTTGCACTAATTATTGCAGGAATTGACAAGAGTGGTAGCACAATATACTTGACTGACCCAAGTGGAACATACATCTCATATGATGCAGTAGCAATTGGAGCAGGCGCAGACCAAGTAACAGAATTCCTCGAAAAGAATTACAAAAAGGACATGTCAGTAGAAGAAGCAGCCGCAATGGCAATCGAGTCTATCTATCTAGTCAGCGAAGAAAAAGATGGAACAAAGCACATCAAGATGGCACAAATTCCAAGTGCAACAAAACAGTTGACAAGAACAAGTGAGAAAGACATCGAACAATATGCAGTCAAGGCAAAAGACAATATTGCCAAGAGACCCAAGTAGCATCTCATATTTTATAGCGCTACAATATCAGGACTTACATTGAAAATTTCAATAGCTATTCCAGATTCATCATTATCTGAAGAGCCCACTCCACTTGACAAAGCAATGAAGATATCGCAGATTGCAAGGGCCTGCTCAATATTTCGTGTTAATACAATTCACATCTACAAAGAATCAAGTGGATCAGACAGAGACCGATCATTACTTCGAAATCTTTTACGTTATCTTGAAACACCACAATATCTGCGCAAAATACTTTATCCAATAAGTGACGAATTCCAGTTTGCAGGCAGTCTCAGTCCACTCAAGATCCCATCACATGTGCAGACATCAGATCCAAAAAAGATCAAGGCAGGTGATGTAAGAGATGGTGTCGTGGTCCAATACAAGGGAAAAAAATTTGTCAATGTTGGCTTTGAACAATTAATTCCGTTTTACAGCAAAGATGATGATGGAAAAAGAATTCTAGTCAAATTCAAAGAAGGGTATCCTGCTCTAACAGTAAAACAGATTGAAAAAGACGAGATCTCTCAATATTGGGGCTATGATGTCAAGGAAGTGTCAAACCTTGGAACGTTTCTTTCCACTTGGGGATCTCACATCATACTTACATCACGAAAAGGCAAACCAATCCACAAGACACAAAAATATTTTGACGAGATCGCACGCGAACACGTTCTAATTGTCTTTGGCTCTCCAAAAAAAGGAGTCTATGAGATCCTGGGAAAAAATATTGGAAACACTCCACGATCTAGTGTATTGAATTTCTTTTCAGATCAGGCAACTGAAACAGTTAGACTTGAAGAGGCAATTCTTGGAACCTTGGCTGTTCTAAACACTCTGACCAGAAACTAGTTTTAATGTGGGATCTTGGGTGGAAGATCAATTGGACAAAAAAACATTAGACAAAAAGAAATTTTTACTTTTTGCAATAATTGCAGGTGTTGCAGGGATTGCAATAGGTGGTACATTCATGATAACCAACATAATGCATTTTTGGCACTAGATCTATTTTGAAATAAAAACTTGCTATACTCTAATTATAGACTTATAATGGGCTTTTCGACAATTTTGTTTAACAATGGGCCATAGGAAGCATAGTCAACCTAGGAGGGGAAGCCTTGCATATTTGCCAAGGGGTAGAGCGAAGAGCATGGAAGCCCGAATAAGAACTTGGCCTGAGGTCAAGGCTGAACAACCAAAACTTCTTGGTTATGCCGGTTTCAAAGCTGCATGCATGAGAATTGCAAGCATTGACGATCGTGAAAAGACTCCAAACTTTGGAAAACAGCTTGTCGGACTTGGCACAGTTGTAGTTACTCCGCCAATGTCAATCATCGGAATCAGAGGTTACTCTAGAGACAGATATGGTGTTGATTCAACTTTTGATGTTTATGCTAAAGATTTACCAAAAGAACTTTCAAGACTTTTCAAAACAAAACTAGATGAAAAAGGAATTGAAAAAGCAGAAAAATCTCTTTCTTACATTGATGAACTATATGCAATTGCAGCAGTACTTCCACGCAAAGCAGGACTTGAACAAAAGAAGCCATATGTTTTTGAAGTTGCAGTAAAAGGTGGAGACATTGCAAAACAATTTGCATTCTTAAAAGATCTTTTGGGTAAAGAAGTAAAAATTGATCAAGTATTTCAAAAAGGAGTTGAAGTTGATGTTGCAGCAATTACTAAAGGAAAAGGTATAGAAGGTCCAATCACAAGATGGGGTGTCAAAAAGAAACAACACAAATCAAGAAAAAGTGTCAGAGCTCTTGGTACACTCGGTCCAATCAGTCCTGCAACAATCATGTACTCTGTTCCAAGGGCAGGACAAAGAGGATTCCATCAAAGAACACAGTACAACAGTAGAATCATGATAGTTAGCAATACACAAAATGAAGAATTAAAAATTAATCCAGCAGGTGGTTACAAACACTTTGGTCTAGTACAAGGTGATTATGTCATAATACGTGGTTCAATTCCCGGAACTTATCGTAGACTTGTAAAACTACGTGCTCCTGTCAGACCAAAATTATCCAAGGTTACACAACCAAAGATATTGGAGATAATGGTATGAAAGTTCCAGTATTTTCAACAACAGGTTCAAGCGATGGCGACATTGAACTGCCTCTAGTATTTTCAACTCCAATTAGAAATGAACTAATCCACAAAGCATACGTCCACTTGGAATCTCATGCTTTCCAAAGACAAGGCAGATATCCAAATGCAGGTATGGATGTGGTTGCAGAATCAAACAGTCCTCCAACAGGTCATCACCAAGCAAGAGTTGCAAGAATGGCAGGTGGTGGAGGTGGTAGACAAGGCCAGGCTGGTGGAGTTGCAATGACACGAAAGGGAAGACAGGCACATCCTCCAACATCTGAGCGAGTTATACACAAAATGCTAAACAAGAAAGAAAATAGACTTGCATTATGTTCTGCATTGGCAGCAACAACATCCTCTGCACTGGTAAAACTTCGTGGCCACAAAGTAGACAAGATTACATCATTTCCAATTGTAGTATCAGATCAGATTGAATCAGTTCACAAATCAAAAGACCTCGTCAAAATTTTTGACGCATTGAATTTATCACAAGATGTAGAAAGACTGCGAAGCAGACTAAAGGGTCGCTCTGGAAAACCTCTCCTTAGAGGAAGAAAAACAAAGGTAGGAAAGAGCGTCTTGCTTGTGGTAAAAGATTCAAAGGGACTTTCCAAGGCAGCAGGTTCACTTTTGGGAGTTGACGTAGTTGATGCAAAAAGTCTCAGCGTTCTTGACTTGGCTCCAGGTGCAAAGCCTGTGAGATTGACAGTATTTACAAAAGGTGCAATCGAAGAGATTTCAAAAATAAAATCTCCACACCTTGAAATCATGGTGACTACAAAATGAATGTTGAAGAAGCAAATCACATCATCTTAAAACCGTACATTACTGAAAAGACATTTGCACTAGTTGAAAATCAAAGTAGAATCTGTTTTCTAGTAAGAGAAGAAGCTACAAAGCCAAAGATCATGGAAGCCATAAAACTTCTCTACAAAGAAGATCCAATTGGACTAAACGTATGCAGAACAGTATATGGAAAGAAAGCGTTTGTAAAATTCCAGACAGTTGAAAAAGCAAGAGACTTGGCTACAAAGATAGGAATGCTATAATATGGTCAAACTTGAATCAACTAAAGTAATGGTGAGCATGAATGGTTAAAGAATACAAGTATAGAGGATTAGCATTAGAAGAAATGCAAGGCCTTTCACTAGAAAAACTCTTTGAACTTTTACCATCCAGAGCAAGACGATCACTTACAAGAGGTATCACAGACGGAAAAAGAAAACTCTTGGAAGAAATCAAGTCAGCCAAGGCTGGAAAATCAAATACTCAAATCAAAACTCACCTAAGAGATGTCATAGTTTTACCTTATTTTGTTGGACTAACAATTCACGTTTATTCAGGAAAAGAATTCTTGCCAGTTACAATCAGACAGGAAATGGTTGGACACTATCTCGGAGAATTTGTACGAACCAACAAGAGAGTTATTCACGGTGCACCTGGTGTAGGAGCATCAAGGTCTAGCTTGTACGTACCATTAAAGTGATATCTATGCATTTTAGCTACGCTTTCCAAAATTACGACAAGACAAGACACGTTCGTGCCGCATTGCGAGAAAAGACAATTTCTCACAAGCATGCAAGAGAAATTGCTCATGCAATAAAAGGCAAGTCTATAGAATCGGCAAGAAATTACTTGCAATCTGTTACCAATTTAGAGCGTGCAGTTCCATTCAAAAGATACAACAATGAAGTAGGTCACAAGTCAGACACTGGTGTTATGGCTGGAAGATATCCAGAAAAAGCAGCATCAGAATTTCTCAGATTGTTAGATAATTTAGAATCAAATGCAGAATATCGTGGAATGGATCTTGACAGATTGAAAATAATCAATGCTACAGTACACAAGGGAAGAAAACTTGAAAGATTTACACCACGTGCAATGGGACGTGCATCACCAAAAGTGGATATTCTTACACACGTTGAGCTAGTGGCTCAGGAGCTATAGTATGTCATCTGTGAAAAATGTCATCAATGATAGTTACAAGTTGATGCTCCTAAAAGATTACCTGAGAGAAGCAATCAAGGAAGCAGGTTTTTCAGAAGTTGATATTCAAAAAACTCCAACCGGTACTAGAGTTGGATTGCATGTTACAAGACCAGGTATAGTAATTGGAAGAAAAGGAAGCGGAATAAGAGATCTTACCAAAGTTCTAGAAACAGATTTTGGACTAAAGAATCCACAGATTTCAGTTATTGAAATAACAAAACCAGAACTTGAACCGAGTGTCATGTGCAACAGAATGTCACAACACCTTGCAAGAGGAACTGCATTTAGACGTGCAGTCATGTGGACAATGCAGACCATCATGGAAGCAGGAGCAATGGGTGTTCAAATTACTACCTCTGGTAAACTAAGAGGTGACCGTTCAAGTTTTGAAAAGCACAGCAAAGGTGTACTTCCAAGAGCAGGACACCAAGCAACTGTTATAGTTTCCGAAGATATTGTACACGTTCAAACAAAAATGGGTCTTATCGGAGTTCGAATCAGAATTGCACGAAAAGAGAGATTCATACCAGAATTTGAATTAAAGGCACTAAAGAAAGAAGCCAAAGTAAAAGTTGAGGAAGTTCCACAAGAGATTGAAATTGTAGAGGAAACACAAATTGATCCAACCAAGCCACGTACTGAAAGTGAAGTAATTGCATTGGAAGAGAAATTGATTGAAACTGTGGAAACCTTTGAAGAAGTAGAAGAGGAGCTCAAGTAATGGCCCGCATAAAGATGAAAACAGTTAGAGAGTTCAATGAAACTGATCTCAAAGATAGACTCGGACAATTGCGTTCTGAATTGACAAAATTAAAGATTGAAGCATCAAAAGGAACATTAAGAAAAGATAGTGGAAAAGTAAAACCTCTTCGAAGAGATATCGCAAGAGTATTAACTAGACTAAATGAGATGAAAACCAAATGATTACAACTGAAAATATTACACGCCATGAATTAATTGGACTTGAAACCTCTATTGTACAATCTAGCAATTTACAAGTAATCGGATTGCACGGAAAAATAATTGACGAAACAAAATCCATGTTTACAATTGAAACTAGCACTGGTGTAAAATCAATGCCAAAGTCAAATTCTACCTGGCAATTTACCATTAACGGTGCTTCTGCTATTGTAGATGGAAAGACAATTGCAAAAAGATCTTATGAACGAATGGGAGTAAAAGCATGACTAAAAACATAGGACTTCAAGTCAAGGTACCAAAATCAGAGTGTGATGATGATCTTTGTCCATTCCACGGTGTTCTAAGTATCAGGGGTAAACTAGTCCAAGGCAAAGTTGTCAGTGCAAGAGCTCCAAAAACAGTTGTAGTACAACAAGAATTCCCAAGATTAGATATCAAATACAAGAGATATGCACGTAGCCAAAGCAAATTGCATGCACACAGGCCACAGTGTATCGATGTAAAAGAAGGCGATATTGTTCTTACTGCTGAATGCAGACCAATCTCAAAGAGTGTATCTTTTGTAGTAGTTGAGGTAGTATCCTAATGGCAGCAACAAAGAGTCGTGCAGTATCTGCAAAAGGAGTACAAGAATTCAGACCATATGTTACAAGAGCACTTCCACTTGGAGCTCAAGTAGTATGTGCAGATAACACAGGTGCAAAGATTTTAGAAATTGTGATGGTTCAAAAGACAAAGACTAGAGTTGCTCGTTATCCAGCTGCAGCAGTTGGTGACTTTTGCAATGTTGTAGTAAAGAAAGGTCCTGGTGAACTAAGAGGACAAATATTTGGTGCCGTTATTGTTAGACAAAAATATGCTGTAAGAAGATTAAGCGGAGTACGAGTAACTTTTGAAGACAATGCCGCAGTACTTGTAACACCTGAAGGTGAAATCAAGGGAACTGAAATCAAGGGACCAGTAGCAGTAGAAGCAGCAGAGAAATACCCAAGAATCGCAAACTTGGCCTCGATGGTGGTATAAAAGATGAAACCAACAACAATCCGAAAAAGAATGCTATACACCGCATCACAACATCTACTTAGCAAACAATTAGGTTCACATCTTGCTAAAGATCTTAAAGACAAATATCATTGCAAAAGCTTGCGCGTAGTGGAAGGAGATAGCGTCAAGGTATTACGTGGCGAATTCAAGGGAATTGAAGGCAAAGTCACAAAAGTATCTACTGAAAAAAGAGGTATCGCAATCGAAGGTATTAAACGTGAAAAACTCAAAGGCGGAA
>DASUKX010000093.1:0-5138 GCA_036278495.1 Nitrosotalea sp. | reverse complement strand
AATTATTGTGACAGGATCACTATTTACTATGTTTTCAACGGACCCGCTAATTATCACCTTATCGCCAGGCTGGTACGAATCCTTGTTTGCGGCAGCCTCAATACCTGAAGAATCTGCATAAATTGGAAGTATCATTGACGGTATGACAAGAATGGACATTAAAAATAATGTATTTTGCAAGGCGTTCATCAAAAGTTTGTGGCATTTCTATGATATTTAACTGATTTTATGGAACTTAGAAAAAAGAGTCAAGGCCTGATTTTGCTTTCGGGGTCTCTTGCTGCTCCAAGAATTTATTCATCTTTTCACCCATTCCTTTTGCAGCTGTAACCTTACGTTTTCCTATCCAGTAATACGTTTCATCCGTAGTATCCTTTGCAATCAATACCACAAGTTTTCCAAAATCTTTTCTTCCCGTACGGCCTTTTCTTTGCACATAACGAATTGAACTTGGGACATTGTCAAAAAATACCACTAAATTAACTTCGGAAATATCAAGACCCTCTTCTCCGACTCGTGTTGCAATTAGTACCTTGTATTCGCCATCTCGGAATTTTTGTATTGTTTCAATCTGTTTTTTTTGCTTGAGCCCAGTCTCCCCTGCCTTTCCAATCAAAAACCCTGCTGGAATTCCAAGCTCATTTAATTTCTGGTGTATTACATCAACTGAATCCCTATAGCTTGTAAAGACAAGCGCCTTGCCCGATATTCCTTGCAAGACTTCGCGTAGCTTGTCAATCTTGGAATGTTCCATTCCTTTTGACTGGGCTTGTTTTGCAAGCCTTACCGCTTTTCCAAAATTCAAGTCATTTTCAAATAAATCCTTGATGCCGACTCCCTTTTTTTCCTGTGTTCTTTCACAAAATCTGAGAAAAGATGTCACACCGTGAGACTCGAATACATTCAAGGCATGAATTAGACGGATTGCAGTAAAGAGTGGTTTTACAGCTCGTCTGTTCTGCCGTATGACAAATTCCCGTACACGTAAAAGCTCGGACATGGACCTACTACCTGAAAGGTTTAGACCTGACTTTTTGAGCTCCATGTACCTAGAATCGATTGTAGCTTTGATCAAACTTTGAATCTCTTTCATCTCAGGTGAGAGTTCAACTGTAATCCATTGAGTCTCAGTCTGCTGTACGTATGGGCTGACATCGGGGCTCTCTTCGGTTCTTTGTGCAATGCTTGCAATTTTTAGTATCTTTATCATCTCTTCGGCTTTTTGTTTTTCACTTGGCAATGTGGCAGTCATGCCAATTATTCTAACATCCATATTTGCAAAACGCTCTGCGATTCCAGAATATGCATAATCTCCAACGGTTCTATGGGCTTCATCAAATATCACAAGTGAAAATTGGCCTGGTGACACAATTTGTCTATCAAGATCATTTTTTACAATTTCAGGTGTTGCGCAAATCACACTGTTTATCCACAGTTTTTTTCTTTTTGCAATAAGATCTTCTCCAGTAACTAATGCAACATCATCTATTAGCAAATTATTTTTTAAAAACTCGTAATGCTGATGGGCTAGAACTCGGGTCGGTGCCAAAAACAAGACTCCACCTTTTGCACGCGATAAAAATTCTGCAATCACATGTAACGCAACAGTCGTCTTTCCAAGCCCTGTTGGTAGTACTATCAAACAATTCTCTGATATTGCCTGTTTTGCTAAATTATTTTGATAATCCCTGTGCTCTATGCTTGACTTTTTGATATACTTGTGTTCTACAAAACTTCCGCTCAATAATACGTATTTGTCAATATCTGTGTAAAAAGCTTGTTTGAGACAAAGAGTTGAGCTCTGCTTTCTTTGCTTTTCACTTGAAAAATTTGTAATCTTATATTGAAGCGCGATACAGTTTCTGATGTGAGTATATCATTTGACCGCCCCACATGGGACGAATATTTCATGCTACAGGCAGAGCTTGCCAAATTACGATCTAATTGCATCACAAGACAAGTAGGCGCAGTAATTGTACGAGACAACCGGCAGATTGCCACAGGGTATAACGGAACACCGCCAGGTGTCAAAAACTGCTTTGAGGGGGGCTGTAAAAGATGTCAGCTTCGAATGGAGGGTAAAATCGCCTCAGGTGAAGGACTTGATAGGTGTCTGTGCAACCATGCAGAGGCAAATGCCATAATGCATTGCGCCATTTTGGGAGTGGGATCGGGCACAAAAGACTCTACATTATACACCACATTTATCACATGTCTTGAGTGCAGCAAGATGGCAATTACGATAGGGATTAAACGAATTGTATGCCTTGGAAGTTATCCTGAAACAGATTATGAGTTGTTGCACGAAGCAGGACTGCAAGTTGTAGTCTTGGACAAGAATCGGATGAACTATTGGATAAAGGCTCTATTGGATGAGCCTCATACAAATCTGACACCAAAGTGATGATGTAAATGTCAAACGCAGTAGAAGAAGTAACAACCACTATGCCGCCTGCATTACTGGTGTCTGCAGCATACGATGGCTTGAAAAAATGTGCGGTGTTGAAATTTTATGAACCGCAATCAAAAACGCTCAAACTTTGGTTTGACAATACGGGACACAAGCCATATTGTTATTCCAAACTGGATCCTGAAGAGTTGAAATTTCTGTCAAATAGAACTGATGTAATATCACTAGAGAAAACAAAGCGACAAGATTTGCTAAAAGATCGTATGATTGATGTGACAAAAATTACAGTGACAGACCCTCTTGCAATTGGGGGAACTCAGACTGACAAGAGCATCAGAAATATGATGGAGACATGGGAGTCTGACATCAAGTATTATGAAAATTATCTTTACGACAATCAGCTAATCGTTGGAAGGTATTATACAATTGATAATGGTAAGATAAAGGAATACTCGTATCCAATTCCAGACGAGGTCCAGCTTGCCCTCAAAGGTTTGCTGTATGATAAAGTAACAAACATCGGCATGATTGACACCAAGGAATTCCAAAACCACATCACCGAATGGGCAAATCTTCTCAACCAGCCCGTGCCAAACATACGAAGAATCACATTTGATATTGAGGTAGAATCAGAAACTGGACGGATTCCTGATGCCAAAATTGCAGACAAGAAAATTACGGCGATAGGATTTTGTGCAAGCGATGACTTCAAAGCAGTCTTTGTGCTAAAGAGACCTGAACTTGCCATGGGAACTGATGAGCTCCCAAAAGATGTCAAGATAAGTTTCTATGACGAAGACAAGGAAGCAGACATGCTCAGAGACGCATTCAAGATTTTGGAGAACTATCCGTTTGTCTTGACATTTAACGGAGATGAATTTGATATGCCTTTCATGTACAACAGGGCCGAAAGGCTAGGAGTTCCATTAAAAGAGATTCCATTGGTGATGATGCGAGATTCTGCAACGCTCAAAAGAGGTGTACACATTGACTTGTACAGGACATTTTCCAATCGCTCATTTCAAATCTATGCGTTTTCCCACAAGTATAATGATTTTTCATTAAACAGTATTTGTGAAGGACTGATTGAGGAATCAAAGACAGAATATGAAGGAGAATTAGAAGATCTTTCACTATATGAGCTTGCAAACTATTGCTTCAATGACGCAAGGATAACGCAAAAGCTTACAAGTTTTAACAATGATTTATTGATGAATCTGCTTGTTGTAATTACAAGAATTGGGCGTATGCCAATTGATGACATATCAAGGATGGGCGTATCACAATGGATTCGAAGTCTATTTTATTACGAGCACAGAAAACACAACTTTTTGATTCCAAGACGAGAAGAGCTTGACCTAAAATCTGGTGCAGCATCAACTGAGGCAGTCATAAAAGACAAGAAATATCGCGGCGGTCTTGTTGTGGAACCAACAGAAGGAATTCACTTTAACGTATCTGTGATGGACTTTGCAAGTCTATATCCAAGTATAATCAAGGTAAGAAATCTCTCATATGAGACGGTAAAATGCGTCCATGATGAATGTAAATCAAATACAATACCTGGAACGACCCACTGGGTTTGTACCAAGAGAAATGGACTCACTGCCACATTGATTGGCTCATTGAGGGATTTGCGTGTAAACTATTACAAGAGTCTCTCAAAGAATCCAAGTCTTTCTGCAGACCAAAAGCAATTGTATACTGTAGTAAGTCAAGCACTCAAGGTCATTTTGAATGCAAGCTATGGTGTGATGGGAGCTGAAATATTTCCATTGTACTGCTTGCCTGTTGCAGAAGCAACTACGGCAGTTGGAAGATATACAATTTTGGAGACAATTGAAAAATGCAAATCAGTTGGAATTCAAGTTTTGTATGGAGATACTGACTCTTTATTTTTGAAAGCTCCGTCGCAGGATCAAGTACAAGGGGTAGTCGAGTGGGCAAAAACTGAATTTGGTGTAGACCTTGACTTGGATAAAGAATATCGTTATGTTGTATTTAGTACAAGAAAGAAAAATTATCTCGGTGTACAAAAAGACGGCAAGGTAGATGTCAAGGGATTGACTGGTAAAAAATCTCATACACCTCCATTTATCAAAAATCTCTTTTATGAAATCCTTGGAATTTTATCACAGGTGCAAAACGAGCAAGAGTTTACCCAGTCAAAGACAAAGATTGGTGAC
Source organism: Nitrosotalea sp. (assembly GCA_036278495.1). GTDB lineage: Archaea > Thermoproteota > Nitrososphaeria > Nitrososphaerales > Nitrosopumilaceae > Nitrosotalea. The sequence continues at coordinate 542 of DASUKX010000093.1, read as the reverse complement.
ATGATATCAGGATATGCCAAGAGATTGAAAGCAAGGCAGATTCCTCTTGCAGAGCTTGCATTCCATGTGATGATAAGCAAGGCACCGTCAGAATATGTAAAAACTGTTCCACAGCACATCCGTGCTGCCAAGTTGCTAGAGTCAATACGTGAAGTAAAAAAAGGAGATATCATAGATTATGTAAAAATCATCAACAAACCCGGGGTAAAACCAGTAGAGCTTGCAAGACCTGATGAAGTTGATACTCCAAAATACATGGAATTTATGGAAAGCACGTTTGACCAGATCTTGTCTTCAATGGACTTGGATTTTGCAAGCCTCATAGGTGAGCCAAAACAGACTGGATTGGACCAGTTTTTCTGGAAATAACGCCCTTTGGGTTTCAAATATGATCGCTTTTTGGCTGTAATATCAGGCTAAAAACCAAGAAATTGGTCAAATGCTTACACAAGTGTGTCAAGATTCACATCACTACAATTTATATGCAAAGTTGTAGAAATTGCAAGTATGCGAAAAGATTCATGTAGAAATTGCGGTGTAAT
>DASUKX010000092.1:0-6583 GCA_036278495.1 Nitrosotalea sp. | reverse complement strand
GACAATTTTGTGGTAGAAACTAAAGACCCTCGAGTCTTGCAAGAGATTTCTGAGCTTGACCGGGAATCTCAATTGCTTGGAATATCATTTTACGACATGTACTGTGTGGTACTGCAAGATGTCAAAGGACATCAAACACTGGTTGCGGAATTTAAAACATACATGAGTCTAAAGAAAGCAAAGTCTGTTTTTTAGTTTAAATGAGGGGTAACTATCCCGTGAATAATCCATGGCACGAACTAGAGTTGTCTGTGTTTCTCACAAAGAGGATGCTGACGGTGTAAGCGCTGCATCATTAATTAGAAAGGCGTTTGGCGGGGAAACAAAACTAGTTGATTATCCTGGATTGATGAACGAGCTTGAAGCACTAAAAAATGACGAAAAACTAAAGACCTTATTTATCTGCGACCTTGGATTGAGCAAATCAAACCAGGACCAGTTTGTTGAACTACTAAAAGCATTGCGAAAAAACAAGGTATCCATTACATACATTGACCATCATGATATCGAGGAGCCAATAAAAAAGAAGATCAAGGCCTTGAAGGTAAAATTAATTCATACGATAAACGAATGCACTACAGTCCAGGTATACAATGCATTCAAGTCAAAACTCTCAGACTATGGCTCTTTTCTTGCAGCATGTGCTGCAGTAACTGATTACATGGAAGATAGGCCAATTGGAGCAGCACAACTACAAAGATTTGACAGACAGTTTGTGTTGTTGGAGGCTACAGTTCTTACATTCACAATTACCAGCCACCAAAAAGATCCTGAATTTTTATTGTATCTGGTCGATGAGCTAAGTGATTCAAAATACCCACACCAGGTAAACAACACATTTGAATTTGCAAGAATCCAGGCAGAAAGAATTTCTGGTGTTATACAAAAAGTCAAGGACAACATGAAGAAGATGAAAAATCTTTCTTACATGGAGGTGACAGACTCTGGCGCAAGTATGGCAGTAAATTTTGTTCTGGGATTATCAGGAAAAGAAGTCGGAGTGTCATACAAGTTACGAGAAGAACAAGGAATCTATGCAGTATCAGTTCGCGGTGCAAAGTCATGCAAGGTACATCTTGGCAGAATTGTAAACCAATTGGCAACAGAGCTTGGTGGCTCTGGCGGTGGACATGACAAGGCATGCGGTGCAGTAATTCCTAAAGAAAAGATGGGCCTGTTCTTGAAAAAATTTAATTCAAAACTCAAATAGTCTCTGCAATCAAATCAATTTCAACTGCAGAATTTAGAGGAAGGCTTGCAACTCCCACTGCAATTCTAGCATGCTTGCCCTTTTCACCAAATATATCAAAAAGAAGGTCTGATGCGGCATTGATTATCTTTGGATGCTCGTAAAATTCGGGAGAACTATTGACAAATCCTGAAACTCTGACAATTTTTGTTACCTTGTCCAGTGTCCCAAGTTCTGATTTTAGTTGGGCCAAGACATTTGTTATACATAACTTGGCTGCCTTTTGGGCATCTTCCACAGATATGCTTGTTGGAACCTGTCCCTTGAACTGTACTTGGCCGTCTTTTACTGGAATCTGTCCTGATACAAATACCAAGTTTCCAGTTCTTACTACTGGAATGTAAGAGCCTGCCGGTTTTGGTGGTGTTGGAAGTGTTATCCCAAGTGATTGTATCTTTTCTTCAATCATGGTATGATTGTATTTTGTGCCTTGATTTTAATATGTTCATATATCATGTTGGATAAATCCCATTTGATGGACAAGACCAAGCCTCATGGTCAAGAGCTCAAAAAAGAACTTGATGTACTGATATCTAAAATTGATGCATTAGAGGCAGCAGCTACTGACCGAGAAAAAAAGTCCTTGATGGGTGTGCTAAAGGTACTGGCAGAAAATCAAAAACACTTTGTTGACGAGTTTGAGCATCTAAAAAAAGCACTAGATCTGATGATGGTACAGATCTTCAAAATGGATCAAGCCAAAAAGTAGACCTGAATGCCTAGTCTTGATGTTTTGTACCATTACAATAAAAGATTAAATTCAGCCCCCAATTGTTGGGAAACAAATGTCTCATTCTGTAGAGCCATCTGACAGCTCAAAGTCTGTTGTAAAAGACAAGAATCCGCATAATTATAGAAAAGTTGGTTATTCAATGATTGTAATTTCTGTATCTCTGGTTCTCATAGGCCTGCTTGTGTGGGCAATCGGTGACAATTATCATTTCTCAGGTGATATCATGGCAAAACAAGAGATTGACTCCATGACTCCAAAAAGCGGTTATACTGTTGTAGTGTTTGATTACACTCAACCAATTGGTGCCAAGTTGAAACTGTTGGGTGCAGCAGCAAGTCTTGATGATGCAGAAAAACTACGAGATCAAAACTTGCCAGAATATAGCAGTCAAAAAGGCCAAGTCCTAATCTTTGACAAGTCCATTGCAAACAATACAAATTCTGTTTCATACGCTGAAGTATATGCAATGACTCCAACATCAGGTTATGATGTGGTGTCATTTAATACAGTAATGCCAGTTGGTGCAAGACTTGCGTCTCAAACACTTGATTCGTCATCAGGTGCCGCAGTAAATGACTCGGCAAGATACAGCTCTGCAAACGTAGACAAACTTGTACAGATAATCACTTTGACTTCATCATTTGATGACAACTTGAAACAGGTGCTTGGCTCAAACTATGATCTATCCCTTGTAGATGCAAACATTAACAACATTAGGTCAATGCCTGCAAAGATGATACCTCCGCCACCTGCTCCTGTTGTACCGGTTAATGTCACCATAGTAACACCTGTTCCACAAAACATTACAAGTGTTGTAACTAATGTTACAAAGACAACAACACAAAACACGACTGCTACTGTAACTTCAATGCTTGTCACAAATTCTACAAATTCCTCAAGCACTATTCCTGACATGAAAACTGGAACAAAAGAGAATCTCTCAATTGCTGAAAATGTAACTACGACCAGTTCCTCAAATCAGACAACTACAAATCAAACTGCATCTAATAGTTCTAAATCGATATCTCTATCAGAACAACTTGTAGTCAACTCGACCTCAAAATAAAATCTAGACTAGATCATCGTCAATTTCTTCAATAGGCTCTAAAAATTGCGCACATGTACAAGTTCTTACTAGGCACTTGCCAAATTTTACAAGAGACTTGCTTTCGTCAGATGGTATGTGCGCATCACTTGTATGATGACATCTCTTACAATTCATAACTGAACCATTTTCTGGTTTTATTTAACTCTAGTTTCCTACTTGGACTATACCTTGTGCAATTAGCCACTGGATGCTTTGTACGAATTCATTGTCTGTGGTCTGTCCGTCGGCCCACATTGAGGTGCTGTGTTTTAGCCACTTGGGAATTGTTTGTGAAGAACTAGTCCCTGATACATCATGTGGTATTTGCATAATTCCATTTGATATCAAATACTGGATTGCGTTGGTAAATTCTGAATCCTGGACATTTCCTTGAGACCACATCTTTGCAGTAGTCTTGACCCATTTTGGTATTGAGACATTGCTTTTCATATTCTTGATTGCATCTGAATCAGAGTTTATCATGTTGGTACTTGATAACTTGTCTGAAAAATCAACAATTTCTGGATTGCCATTAATTGTTAAAATAGATGAAGAATGCTCTTCTAGTAAAATTCCGGTTTCTATATCATACATGATTTTTTCTGTACTATTTTCGGTAGAATGGAATGCGACAAGGGCTGTTCTTTTGAACCCATTAAAGTCAGTCACTAACGGTGTCACTGAGGTGTCTGACTTGCTGTAATTGATTGGTGATGCCAAGACTTCTAGGAAAGGTCTTACTGCACTGGTATCTTGAGTGCTGTGAGCAAAACCAGTTTTCATATTTAGAACTAGTGTAGTGTTTTGAGTGCCACTCTTGTCCTCTTGGGTTTGTACCAAATTGATGTTATTTGCATCAACAATGCTTCCAAAACTATAGGTTGCTGAACTGTTGATATTTCTTAATGAAATACTATATTTTAGCATGTCACCTGGATGTGCACAAATGGTATTTGGTTCACATGTGGTTGCCTGCTGTGAAAATGCCTGTCCGGTATATCCTGCGACAAAAAGCATGGAAATTGCCAAGATGAAAAAAACTGGATTAAATTTCATTGCGTGAATTTGTCACAAAATCATGTAACATTATTGTTTCTGTTAAAGAGATCAATACAAATACTGTAATTTTCTTGTATGTTGTATTGCCAAATAGTCTAATCAAAGAATCTAGTCCATATCTTTTGCAGCATGCCGAGAACCCGGTCCAATGGTATGCATGGGGTGAAGAGGCACTTGCCAAGGCAAAGCAAGAAAACAAGCCTATCTTTCTTAGCGTAGGCTATAGTGCCTGTCACTGGTGTCATGTAATGGCCCATGAATCATTTGAAAATCAAGAGATTGCTCAAGCCATGAATGAAAATTTTGTCAACATCAAAGTGGATAGGGAAGAACGTCCTGATATTGATGATATTTATCAAAAGGTCTGCCAACTTACAACAGGTAGTGGAGGGTGGCCTCTTAGTGTATTTTTGACACCTGATCAAAGGCCATTTTATGTAGGAACTTATTTTCCGCCTCTTGATAGTTACGGAAGGCCTGGATTTGGTAGTCTAGTGTTACAGCTTGCTCAAGCATGGAAAGAAAAACCTGACAATGTAGAACAAGCAGCTGAAAATTTTGTCAATACTCTACAAAAAACAGAATCTGTTGCACTAGAATCTAAACTGGAACGTTCTATACTTGACGAGGCTGCAATGAATTTACTATCCATTGCAGACACTACAAATGGAGGATTTGGACAAGCTCCAAAATTTCCAAATGCATCTAATCTTTCATTTATGCTGCGATATTCCAAATTGTCTGGAATTGCAAAGTTCCAAGAGTTTGTCTTCAAGACTTTGTCCAAGATGGCAAACGGTGGCATGTATGATCAACTTGGGGGGGGATTCCACAGGTATTCTACTGATTCAAGATGGCTAGTACCGCATTTTGAAAAGATGCTCTACGATAATGCACTCTTGCCTCCAGTTTATGCTGAAGCATACCAGATTTCAAAAGACCCGCGATATCTTGAGGTCATACAAAATACACTGCGATATGTTCTGGGACAAATGACATCACCTGAAGGCGGATTTTATTCTGCAGAAGATGCAGATTCTGAAGGTGAAGAAGGAAAATTCTATGTCTGGAAGAAAAAAGAAATTCAGGAAATACTTGGAAAAGACTCGGACATATTCTGTCTGTATTATGACGTTACTGATGGTGGCAACTTTGAGGGACATACCATACTGTACAATTCCATGAACCTGTCTTCAATAGCGTTTCATTTTGGCAAGCCAGAATCTGAAATCATACAGATACTACAACAATCACGAGAAAAACTCTATACAGAAAGGGCAAAGCGGGTACGTCCTGGAAGAGATGACAAAATCATGACAAGTTGGAACTCTCTCATGATTACATCATTTGTTAAAGGGTATAGGGTTTCTGGCGATGAAGACTTTCTCCAGGCTGCCAAAAACTGTATCAAGTTCATTGAAGAGAAACTGACAAAAAACGGTGAACTGCTTCATACATACAAAGATGGTACATCAAAACTTAGGGCATATCTTGATGATTATACATATTTTGTAAGTGCACTTCTTGATTACTTTGAAGTTGAACCCTCAAAAAAATACCTAGACCTTGCCACGTATTATGCAAATTACCTGCTTGATCATTTCTGGGATGAAAATCACAAAAACTTTTTCTTTACTGCCGACAATCACGAGAAACTAATCATTAGGACAAAAAACATCTATGATTTATCATTACCATCTGGAAATTCCGTTGCAGCAGGTGTAATGTTACGACTGTACCATCTCACACAAGAAAAAAAATATCTTGATATTTCCATAAAAGTGATGGAGTCTCTTGCAATAATGGCTGCAGAAAATCCGTTTGGGTTTGGCCAATTGCTAAATGCAGTTTATGCATACTTGCAAAAGCCCGTAGAGATTACCGTGATTAATACTGTAAATACCGATGTGAAAAACTATCTCTTGAAAAAATTCATACCTGAAGCAATTCTTGTAATGGTTTCAAAAAGAGAATGCCTTGAAGAGCTCAAATGTTTGCAATTTTTTGCAGGAAAAGAATACGATGATGCAAAAACCAAGGTCTATGTGTGCAGGGACTTTACATGCTCGTTATCTCTTGAGACTGTACCTGAAATTGAAAAACTAGTCTAGATCTTTTTTATGTTGATTTCTAGTCTCTGACCTACTGCCGGACTACCCATTCTCTCATATCTTCGCTTTGGCATTGTAATCACAATTGATGTCTGGGCATAACTCTTGATTGCAATTGTTGGCTGGGCCTGGAGTATTGCCTCAATAAATGGAGCAATCTGGTCTCTTAGTTCTGGGTCTAGTTTTTTGTTTATCGCATCAAGCATCAGTTGCTTTTGTGAGACAGGCTCTGTCTGGACATCTTCTGCAAGTGTCAACTGGACTGATTGGCCATTGTCAACTAACTGCTGGATTTGATACTGGACTATCTCTGACATATAGGGTACCGTTGAAAATGTTACAAT
>DASUKX010000091.1:0-4829 GCA_036278495.1 Nitrosotalea sp. | reverse complement strand
GTTGCTTTCATGGGCGCACTTGCCTATGTAGTAAGAGTATACGCACGACTCGTCGAACTTGGAGCAGAAACACCAGGTGAGAATCCATATGTTGCAGAAATGTACAAGATGGCTCTCGAAGGCAAATTGTACAGTAGATCAATCCCATAAACGCGCACAAGCGCTCTTTTTCTTATTTTTCCGCGATCAACTTAACGCAAGTTGTATCTCATCTTGGGAAAAGACTTAAAAGCATACACCTGTCAATAAATCCAAATGACCTTACCAAAAGGATTCGGTACAGGTGGCGGAGCTTCCAGTTCCGACGTCAGTAAGATGATTGGCAGACGTGTCGAAGACATGGTTGGCCTTATCACTGGTGCATTCGTTGCACTCTGGGCAGGAACATGGGGAGGAGTTGCCGTTACATGCGTATATTATCCATGGGCATATCCACCGCCAAGCGCACACTTTGCGTTAACTGTACTTACAATCATAGAAGCTATCGGGTACTTGTTTAGTGTCAAAGTAGTGACAGAGGGTACCTCAAAAGCTAAGACATACAACGGTCTTATAGCAGGTGTAATAGCGGCAGTTGCTATCGCAACACTTGTGACTGACTGTGTCTTCTTCGGATAGGAAAATTCCTTTTCATCTTTTCTTTTATTATTTATTTCTTAGAGTAATCTCAGGTTACTTCTTGTGCTGATCTCGCATGTCATAAAATTTTATATACATCACTTCCTGCATACAAATCAATGGTCTGGCTAAGACGATGTACTCACTACTTATTCATAGTAGTGGTAGCAGTCAACTCGACCTTGTTGACAATCAACGCAGGAGACTACATCTTCTATACTGACTGGATGTGGACATCTTATGTGATATTTACTCTATCACAATCATTGATGCTCGCAGTCGGTGCAGCATACTACCTTACGTTCACTGGCGTTCCAGGAACAGCAACCTACTATGCACTAATAATGACAGTGTATACTTGGATTGCAAAAGGTGCGTGGTTCTCCTTAGGATATCCGTACAGCTTCATCGTTGTGCCAATGTGGATTCCATCTGCAATATTGATGGATTTGGCATATTGGGCAACAAAGAGAAACAAACACTCTTTGATCCTAATCGGCGGTGTACTCTGTGGTATGTCAATGTCGTTGTTCAACATGATCAATCTAATCACAATAGATGATCCTCTTGAGACTGCTTTCAAATACCCAAGAACCACATTGCCTCCATACATGACTCCAATAGAACCCCAAGTAGGCAAGTTCTATGACAGTCCCGTCGCGTTGGGTGCAGGCGCTAGTGCAGTTTTGACAGTAACAATGACTGCATTAGGTTGCAAACTAACAACATGGACATACAGATGGATGGCAGCCTGGTCTAAGTGGGACTAAACCTCCCTTTCTCCTTTTACTTTTATTATTGAATATCATCAAGCTACCTTGAGTTTTACTTTAGATTAAAAAAAGTTACACAAGGTGTGATCTTTTGTAACCCTATTGCACAAAATAAGATTTTGAAATTAACCTCTGTTGAAACAAGAGTATCAGTTAATTTCAATTGCGCCAAAACCGTTTGTAAAATGGGCCGGAGGTAAAAGACAGCTCTTACCTGTTATTTCAAGTCACATTCCTAGTAAATTTGAAAGATATTTTGAACCATTTCTGGGAGGCGGTGCAGTATTTTTCTCACTTGTCTCAAAAGAGAGAAAAACAAAATGGCACATCTCTGATCTTAATTCTGATCTGGTGTTATCGTATATCACAATTAGAGATAATGTAAAGGAACTTGTTTCATCACTTGAACACCATGCTGAAAATTATTCCAAAAACCAGAGTGCATACTATTACAAGATACGGGAAACTAGTCCTAAAAATGAGATTGACAAAGTTTCAAGATTGATCTTTCTCAATAAGACATGTTTTAATGGGCTATATCGTGTAAACAGCAAAGGAAAATTCAATGTGCCTGTTGGAAGATATGTAAATCCAAACATTGTGAACAAGGAAAATCTCTTTGAGGTAAGTAAGGTATTGCAATCAAAAGATATCTCGATTAAATGTCAGGATTTTGAGGATGCCCTAAAAGGGGTGGGACGTGGAGATTTTGTTTATCTGGATCCTCCATATCAACCGGTTAGCTCTACTGCTAGCTTTACCAGTTATACTGACAGTGACTTTGATTTTAGCGACCAAGAAAGGCTTTATGAGAAATTCAAAGCACTTGATAAAAAGGGCGTCAAGGTATTACTGTCAAATTCAAAATCTGATGAAATAATTGAACTCTTTGACGAATTCTCAGATGGTATAATTGAGATAAATGCAAACAGGTTCATCAATTCTGTATCACAAAAGCGAACTGGGCACACTGAACTGTTGATAAAAAACTACTAGCACCTAAATTCCAATAGAGTAAAATCAAAGATACTTTCAGTGCTGATTGTATTGAATTCTGGTGAAAAAGGGAAAATTCTACAAATGGCCAAAAATGTCAGTGTCGAACTCTTGGATGAGACAAGATCGCTTCATGACATACTTGAAACCTGTAAGGATGCATGCAAGATGATTGGAATCTCTGATGGAAACACATGGCTTGACCTTGAGATTAATGGTTATTTGGTACGATACAAGACAAGAGAAGAATTATGCCAAAATCTTCCATCATATAGAAAGACTGCCTGGAAATTTTATGATCTTTATGGTAATCTAATTAGTCCTCCTTCTTACATGATGGACCTATTTGGCAAGTCGACTGTATACCACTCGGTTAAGGAATTAGAAACTACACGCCAGATACTTGTTGAAAGCAAATACCTGGATACATTTAACAAATTCATTGCAGAGACTGGAATGGATCAAGTATCTAGAAATCTACGAATCCATGAAGCCCGAGTCTCAAGCGATGAAATCAAACAGGTTCTTGAGGGGATAAAGAAAAGAATCCAAGAGTTGCTTGATATGATAATTTCTTTATTGGAAATGGAATAAAATTTCCTTAATTTTCTTGAAAATATATCATCAATGAAAAGTTAATCTGCTAGTTTCACAATACATTCTCATACAAAATACACACACAACAACTAGTTCAGATTGTTTTGTCATAATTCCTAGAATCATCTGTTGTACTGTGAAAACTGATGGAGGAAATTTTAGGGCATGACTAGTTTTGGTCCTATTGGGGGGTTGATGATTGGTATTTTTGGACTCTTGATTGCTGTCTATGGATTGGATGTACATGAGCCATTTTCAAGTCAAGTGTTTTTCCTTGGAGTAGTTTGTGCTGCAAGTGGAGGCATTATTGTATGGTTGAGCAATAGACGACAGAACAACTCGGGTCTAACACAAAAATATGTGATAGAATCACAAAGAACTGAATCAAAAACTGATCCAATAAAATATAGGAATATCTATGACAGCTCACCTGTTCTACAAAGGACCGTAAATACTAACGGAATAATACTGGAATGCAATCAAGCATATGTCAAAAATTTTGGTTATTCAAAAGAGGATGTTCTTGGCAAGTCTCTTTTTGATCATACTGCAGAAAAAAGCATTGATGATATGCACAAAACCTTTGAAACTTGGAAGAAATCAGGTAAGGTGGAAAACATTGAGATTTGGTTCAAAAGAAAAGATGGATCAGTCTTTCCTGGACTGGTAAGTGCCAATAACATCTATGATGACAAGGGAAAATTGATTGGAAGCAACACTGCAATACGAGACATATCTGAAATCTACAAGGCTCATAGTGTCTTGGGAGACCATGAGAGACAAAAGATACAACTTGATGAACTAAAAAAGATGGATGCGACAAAGGAGGAATTTTACATGATGGTTGCAAAGGAATGTCAAATTCCTATATCGCCAATCAAAAAATATGCCAAAGTTCTAAGTGATATTTCTCTTGGAAGTTTGACTGAAAAGCAGTATGATGCAGTAAATGAAATCTATGATAACGCAGTGCGGTTGGAACAATTAATGCATGATATCATTGCTGTGCAAAAACTCAACAGCAATACCATGGAGTTTCGGAAGGAGAAATTCAATGTTGACAGCTTTATGGATGAGGTGATAGAATCATGTATTCCGATGATGGCAGAAAAGAAGATAGAATTTGTCAACTCTACTAAAACAAAAAAACCAATTACAAGCGACAAAACCAGGCTAAATGAAGTTTTTTACAACTTGATTCAAAACGCAGTTGATTTTGTGCCTATAACTGGGGGTAGAATTGAGATCAAAGCCAAGGAAGAAGGAGATTCTATCTTGTTTTATGTAAAAGACAATGGTGTTGGCATATTGGAAAAAAGAAAGGACTCGGTCTTCAAAAAGTTTTACCAGGTAGATATTTCATTCAAGCGAAAATATGGGGGAAGTGGATTTGGGTTGGTGATCTGTAAGGGAATCATTGAAAATCTGGGTGGAAAAATTTGGTTTGAAAGTAAGGAAGGAGAAGGAACCACATTTTATTTCTCAATTCCTAAATGATATTCTTAGAAAACATTAAGCTTCGAACGGGATTCGATCCCGCGACCTTTACCTTACCAAGGTAACGCTCTACCAGGCTGAGCTATCGAAGCATGACAAGCTCGCTCTTCTGAATCCTTATTAATCTTACTTGGTCTTGGAAATTTTTTTCATAAAACGTTTAATTTCTCCAACATCTCGCTAATAAAACGCAGGAGTCGCCGAGCCTGGCCAAAGAAGGTTTAATGGCCTTTGGACGCGCGGGACTTAAGATCATACTAATGGGTGATCCCGTCTCTTAGGGGTTCGTGGGTTCAAATCCCACCTCCTGCACCTTTTATCTTTGGTGCTTTATTCCTCTAGCGTTTA
>DASUKX010000090.1:0-32193 GCA_036278495.1 Nitrosotalea sp. | reverse complement strand
AGAAACTGAAATGATTGACTTGCACCAACTTGTTCTAATTGAAGATAAATCTGTCATTGGAATGTTTATCGATAGCAGTGTGATAGACTCTGGCGGAAATCTGTTTGATGCTTGTTCTTATGCATCTGTAGCTGGAATTCTCTCATGTACTGTTCCAAAATATGAGATAAAAGATGACGCACCTGCTCTTGTAGAAGGTGTAACATCCAAGCCTCCGATCAAGACATTGCCCGTATCTGTTACAATGGCAAGAATTGGTGACTATGTCATTGTTGATCCAACAAAGGATGAAGAATCATGCATGGATGCAAGAATTACAATTACAACAAATTCTGAAGGTAACATTTGTGCTGTACAAAAGGGTGGAAGTGACGGATTTACTGCTGAACAACTCATCCAGTGCTCTGAAACGGCGCTTACTGTAGGAAGAAAAATAAGGAAGCAATTTGAGCAGTTGATGTAAGATGGTAAAAGGTAAAAGTGCTTCACTCAAAGGACTGGGTCAAAAATATGGCCTAAAACCAAGAAAAAAATACACTTCAGTACACAGACAACTAAAGTCACAAAGAAAGTGTCCTGAATGTGGTTCTGAGAGATTTGGAAGAGAAGCAGTAGGAATTTGGGCTTGCCAAAAATGTAATTTCAAGGTAGCAGGCTTGGCATACGATGTCAAACTATAAAGCTAAGATAGAAATTTCTGCTGGTAAAAGAACAAAATCTGTTTTTCATTCCATTGAGACTGACAATAGATTCTATGATGAAAATCCTACAAAAACAAATTTTTCACTTGATGAAAAAATAACAATTACAATTGATGCACAAGAAATTGCGCATCTGAGAGCTAACCTGAATTCTACATTGAGACTTGTTCAGGCAAGTAATGATTCCATCGAATCGGTAAAGTTGGGTACTGTCAAGTTACAGGAAGATTAATCCCATCACATGACTTGACTGCATCGACTCGACAGATTGCTGGTTGACTTCTACCAGTTCTGCCATCACTGCTTCACCTGCAGCCCCGTCTGGCACGACCCGTGCGCCTCGAAGCAAGATATTGTGAGCAGCGTTAACATCTCTGTCAACTATACTCTTGCAGATGGAACATGACATCTTTCGGCGCTCTTCGGGCACTAGTTTTGACCCACACATTGCACACTTTGAGCTTGTTCCATATGCCTTTACGTATTCTACTGGCAGACCAAGCCATCTTGCTTTGTACTCGATCTGTTGTTGCAATTCATAAAATGACCAAGAATTCATTTTTCTTCTGTATTTTTTTCCTTGACCATTTCCCCTTCGATATAATTTTCGTATACCTTTAAGATCTTCCATTATGATTCCAGAATTTTTTGATATGATCTTCTTTGATGTACAGTGTAAGATATCATGTACCTTGTTTTTCTGAAGTTTACCATATTTTTGAAATATCTTTTTTCGTATCCTAGAATCATTACGTCTGAATTTACTCTTCACTGTACTGTATGAAGCAATAATCTTCTGTGCTTTGGATAAATCATGGACAGTGTTGCTTCCATTGGAATCATATGCTGTCACATTGTCTAGGTTTCTATCAATTCCAAGAAAACTAGTTACTTTTTGTTCTGAAATCTCTTTTGAATACGAGATACCAATCTTGTCATCTGTTATGGTGACATTACCTAGCTTTGTACCATTTGTTTTCTTACAAATATAGTCTGTTAATTTGATGTAAATATGCTTGCCAGGTTCTATTGGGATCCTGATGGTGTTATTTTTAATTCTGTATGACTGGGAGTCAAGTATCAAGTGGTTTTTCCAAATATATGGCCTTTTTGCACTGGGTTTTTTCTTGAGCGTTTTTTTGTATAATTTTAACTTTGATGCAGCACATTCTAGTGCACCATAAACATGCTTGGAATAGAATTGTGAATCCAAGCGCAATTTGTGGTATAGGTGGTAGTATAGATTGAATTTTGATGTCAGGTTGTTTTCAGCGCCTATCCTAATTGCTTCGTTTTCACAGTATCTGAAATACTCAAAGAGTGGATCAAATTCATCTTTTTTGTCATGGTACTGCCAGACACATTTTGTTACTTTTACAATGTTTTTTCTAAAAAGAAAGATTTTCTTAAGATTGAGGTAATTATGATATATCTCACTATAACTTGGCAATACCGTTAAAGATATAAACAAAACAGCAGGTCAGACAGTCATGTCTGCAGGCGAACAACAAATTCCTCCATGGTTACAAGAACAAGTAGGAAGATTACAACAATTACAACAAAACCTCCAGTCTATCATGATGCAAAAACAACATCTTGAATCAGAACATCTAGAAACCGAACGAGCACTTGAAGTTCTACAGAAAGCAAATGACACTGATACAGTTTACAAAACAGCAGGATCAATTCTTGTAAAATCTACCAAACCTGCACTGGTTGCAGAATTGGAAGAAAAAAAAGAGCTTGCAAATACAAGACTAACGGTATTATCAAAACAAGAAATCAGAATAAAAGAAAATCTCAAAGAAGCTGAGACTAAAATCCGTGAGATGCTAAGAGGTTCTGCTGGTCAACCAGGGCAACCAAAGACAGATACTCCTAAATAAAATATTTACAGAAATCTAAATGGTTTAATGAAAATTGAAGATCTCCGAATGGTAATTGACGAGAGGGAACGAAAAAGCGGTATTCCTGATTTACTAAAACAGGTTGGAGTTAAAGTGGAAATGATGACTCTACCAGTTGGTGATTATATTGTTGCACCAGAAACCATAGTTGAAAGAAAAAGTGTCAATGATTTTATTTCCTCAGTCTTTGATGGAAGATTATTTGATCAATGCAACAGGCTCAAGGAACATTTTGAACATCCCACTATCATAATAGAAGGAAATGTAGATGAGATTGATAAAATCACTGAAAATCCACTTGTATTTTATGGTGCAGTATCCTCTGTAGTGCTCGATTTTAAAATACCTGTAGTTCCGACCCCTAATGCATCTCACACTGCCAAACTATTGGTTTCCATGTGTGCCAGACAAGGTACTGCAAAGGGACCATTTCTTAAAAAAATTAGAAAATCAGGTGATTTGCATCAGCAACAATTGTCAATTTTGTGTAGCCTGCCTGGTGTGGGAGAAAAACTTGCAGCAAGAATGCTTGAAAAATTCGGCTCTACGAGTAATTCGTTGAATGCAACATCTGCGGAACTGTCAAAAATAAATGGAATGGGTGAAGCTCGTGCTCAAAAAATAAGGAAAATACTTGATGCTCAAAGTAAGAATGCGAAAAAAACTGATCAAAAGACACTGCATGATCTGTGATCTATTACTAGACCAATACTTTGACTTTTCTGTTATATTTTATACATGATTTTAGCATGATAAATCCAGGCTGTGAGATTAGTATCACAGTGTAGTTATTTTAGATTCAATTCTAAAATTCCCTTGAGGAGTTTTGTTCACTTAGTTTAGTTCCCCACTTAAAATATGGATAATAGAAGTTCTAGTTGGGCCGGACATGCTCTGTACAGTGCATTTTTGCGTTCCGTCGTGCCTAAATTTTTATCCAAAAAGTAGCGTTTTCATTGCTATGGCACAACCTCAACATATTTTGTAGATGCATTTGCAAGAGGTGAGCCAAACAATGATCTCCATGCAAATGCAGTAAGCGTATAATTTCCAGGAACTGTTGGCGTCCAACTAACTGCACATTGTGAAAAAGATTGTTTTGGAATGAATATTCCTTGTCCCCATCCAACATGGTAACCCAAACCTGTTGAATTTGATACTTGAACAATACAATAGTAATAGATGAGAGGTTGCATATTTTCCATCTTTGTGATATTAGCTATGACCTGATAAGGCTGATTTACTCGGATTGTTGTAGTTGGATTAGTCCCAAGCGACCCTGCCACATACACATTAGTTTGTACTGCAAAAGGCATGAAAGTGTAATTCCTTGGTATATCACCAAACAAGTCTCGGTAAATAGTCAGATTTGCCGCTAGTTTTTGATTGGTTTTGTCAATGACTCTTTTCTGTTCTTGCACAGTTTGAATCTGTACATACAAGACGGATATGATTACAATAGATATTGTTACAATTCCTACTATTGCAATAATTAAAAGATGTAGAGTTTTCATTTCATATACGTACTGGATATGTATAGTTTAAAAAAGTGATGCAGAACGATAACTGTGTATCTACATGTCTAATACATCATGTACCTTGAAAAACTAGAAGAAGATTCCAGTATAATTTTCTAATGGTTTCTTATGTTGTATTTTGTACAGTACATACAAGCACTTGTACGTAAATCTTAAATTTGATAAAAATTTAGCGCTCTGTGCAATGAAATTTTTACACTTTTCCATGATTATACTCAGTCTTGTAGCACTGACATTTTCTTTTGACATATCTGGTGTGCAAGCTCAAAGCACTGATGCACAATGTGCAAATACCACAGAGATTGCAAAGTCTGTCATTCCGCCTAACAGTCCGGGATTACCACTGTTGAAAAATTATACACTTCGGTGTGCAAGTATGTCAGGCTCTGCAATCCAAATGGACTATGTTCCAAATGTCTCATCTGTTGTAAATTCTCAAACAAATCTTAATCCCCAGTCCGTAATTGAAATGATGTCTTATTCTGGAAATGATATTTCTGCAACTGTGAATACTGGTCAGTCTGCACATGTTCCAATCAAGATCAAAGTCAAGGATGGATACAGTCTGTCTTCTGTAAAATTTTTAATGGTAAATCTTCCATCCAGGATACAGTCATGGACAGATCCACGTGATTCTGGGTTTCTTGCAAACCAACCTGTTAATGGCAGCCTTGCAAATGCCACAATCAACATCTATGTGGATTCGGGTGCAAAACAAGGATCATATGACATTGGAATAGCAGCTGACGGTTCCATAATGGACCCTGCTGGAAAATACATTCAATTGAATCAATCAGGGATTGGAATACTGCATCTTGCTATATCTGGTCAAGACAAAGTCTGGTCTGATGTGGGTCTTCCTGAAATTCACCAGAATACCATGTGTTCAGATGCACCGGGAGGTGGAAGGATGTGTTCCGGTTTTCCAGCATATGAGGAATATCCAGTTACCGTATACGGTCAGGGTCAAAAGGTTGTAATGTCAGTTCCTGACTTGCCTGCTGGAAAATATGCCAGATTTGTTCCAGATGAGGTGATTGCAACACCTGATGGCACTAGTGTGAAGATGATTGCTGCAGGAATTGTCAAGCCCGGATCTCCAAATGCACTATTTACACCGGTTGTGACAATTGTTGGCCAGTCATCAGATGGTGCAAAAACTGCAAGCTATACCCCGATTGCAGTAATACAAAACCTCACTATAATACATTCTCCTGCACCCATAGAGTTTACAGGTAACTTTGGAGGAAACGGACAACAAGGATTTGGAATTTCTGGTGTGGTGTATGATCCGAAAGATTACACTGGATCCCCATTGCACGTAAAACTGTCTGTTCTTGGAATGGATAATGGAACTAAGATAGCCCAAATGCCTTCGTGGTTATCTGTGTCAATTCCTGAACCCTCATTTGATCTGTCCCCTACAATTCCATATTATTTTTCACTTGACTTTGCAAGTGATAATGCATCAGTTGGGACATATCCTGTTGCAATCAAAGAAGACATTGGAAATTCCAGTTTTGTGCAAGATGTGATGATAAAAATTTACAATCCTGTAAGATTTGGAGGCCCAATGCTGAGTCCAAGTGCTTCACCTATGCCATCTGATGGAGAGTCAACTAGTGATATTGGAAATGCTATTGTCTTGGCAGAAGTAGGAGTCCCAATATCTGCTGGGATTTCTGCTGGTGTGATTTTATCTTCTAGGAAAAAAAGATGAAGACTATACCTTTTCTGATAATTATAATTTTGTGTGTATCTCTTGGTATAGTTGATCACAATGTCTTTGCCGATTCAATTACGAGATTATCACAAACAGCAGCAGACAAAAATCATGTATATGTTGCATGGGACGGCATAACAAATGGTACGTCCTCTATGATGTTTGCACAAAGCTCTGACAATGGTGACACATTTGCAAAACATGTCAAACTTGCAGACAATATAGGAATTGGTGACCAGCGAAAGATTGTATCATCAGACAATGATGTGTATTTGGTATGGTCTACCGATGACAAAAACAACCATAGCATATTTTTGAAAAATTAATGTACACTGGAAGTATTATTCAAATATGTCTCCTGAATTCTAAGAAAATAATTGATAGTATCATACCAGTGGTTGGCTGGACATTACAACGATCCAGATCTAGTGATATTGGATTCGCGTGGACCTGTTGCATATTCTTATGCACACATTCCAAACTCTCAACCGCTTGGGCTTGAAAAAATTATACAAATTAACCAGTATGGTGCAAATCTAGCACCTGACACTGAGCAAGCCGTATCCCTTTTTGGCTCACTGGGAATTGATGATTCTAAAACTGTTGTAATATACGGGGACTATATGGATCCGTCCTCTGCAAGAATAGCGTGGACATTGTTATACTTTGGACATGAGAAGACAAAAATTCTTGATATTGGAATTGGGACCTGGCACAAAAATAATCTGCCAATAACTAGGGAAATTACAAAACCTGTTGCAACAAACTTTGTTGCAAAAATAAATCCATCAATAAGAATAGAAGCAGACGAACTTGAGCAAAAAATTAACACTGCTGTAATAATTGATGCAAGATCTCCACAAGAGTTCCTGGCAGGAAGAATACTCAATTCAATACATTTTCCCTTCACAGATGGTGTAGGACAAGATGGTTCTCTTTTCAAAGACAAAGATGAACTCTCACAAATTTTTGATGAACAGCAAATTCCTAGAGACAAGGAGTTGGTGTGCTATTGTGCCCATGGCCATAGGGCCTCGCATCTTTTCACGCAATTAAAAATGGCCGGATATGAAAACGTAAAGCTATATGATGGCTCTTTTGCGGACTGGGTTGGAAGAAGGCTTCCTCTCAGCTGATTTTTTCTTTAATTTGCTTCCGCATATGGGACAAGTTGACATTTTTTTTAAAACCTTGTTGCATGCGGGGCAAAAATAAATACTATCTAGTACTTTGGAAATTCCTTTGGTCATTATTGGAATAACTTTCAGGTTCAAGTGTTTGGCAACATTTGATACTGTATAATCATCTGTTACCAATTCGCCGTCTATCTGGATGCATAAAGCAAGTACTGATACATCTTCTTTTGATAAGCTTGGAAGATCACCTGTCTCATTTGCTTTTTCCAAAATCATGCTGGTGAATTTTTTTTCTGGCTCTATGATGTTTAGTCTGCCCAAATCAATGAGGGTCTGTACTGCGCCATGACTTTTCTTGATATGCTTGATCTCTTCAAAAACCAAGGGAGTTGTAAAACTTGGTTCTTGTGAAGAAAATGGTACTCCTGCATAAAATGATGTTGCATCTAAAACTCTAGAAGCCAAGCTTGCTCATCTGTCTCAAACCTTGTTTTTTCAGTCTTACAAACACTGCTTGCTTTTTGTATTTTCTTATGGTTATTATTTCATCAAATCTGGCAGTTTTGATCACTTGGGCGTCCATGATTATGTTTGAATCATGATTGCTTATGATCTCAATTTTTTCATCAGGGACAACAATGGATGGTAACTTGTTTACAGGAGCAACTGGTGTTATGATGAGAACATCAAGACTTTCGTGAAGAATTGGACCTCCTAGGGAATAGGAATGACCAGTAGAACCGCTTGGAGTTGCAACAATTACCCCATCCATTTTTTGTGTAACCGTATCGCTTTGAAATTTAATTTCAAATAGAGATGTCTTTGTCAAGTTTTCTCGGTTGATGTAAATTTCATTTAAGGCTGGAGGAAAATCTTGTCCTCCACAAGAGGCAACCACTCTGATTCTTTTGTCAAAGAAAATTTTATTTGCAATTATCTGGTCTATAGCTGTATCAATCTCTGGCAGTGTAATTTCTGATAATATGCCCCTGTTACCTCCTACATTTATTGCAAGATTTGGGACTTCATTTTCTAAATACCTAAAAGTGCGTAGAGTTGTTCCGTCTCCTCCTAAAGTTATTGTCAAATCAAGTTTTGTTGTCTTGAGATCCTCCAGATCGTTGACTTTTTTGGCGCCATCTACATCCACCGGTGAAACCGTATACACCTTGGCTTTTTTTGCTAATAGTTTCTTGGCTACTTTTTTTACTGCATCCTCTGATTCTTTAGAGCCGACTTTGCTTACTAGAGCAACACTGTGAAGATCCAATCTAAAGTACCAATTCTATTTTCACTTAAAAAGCATCTGATGAGTATAAAATATTAAGAACCCAGCCAGTGTTAGGTGATAGAGATAAAATGAATTATGCACAACAAGTTTTAGTAGATACTACAACCGTCGCAAATAATCTTACCAACAAATCATTGAAGGTTGTTGAAGTAGACTATGATCCTGAGAATGCCTATAGGCAAGGCCATTTGCAAGGAGCAAGTCTCATCTGGTGGAAACGAGACATCAATGATCCTATAACTCGTGATATTATCAGCAAATCTCAGTTTGAAGACCTTTTATCAAGAAATGGAATAACTCCACAATCTGAAGTTGTTTTGTATGGAGACTTTAACAATTGGTTTGCAGCTTTTGTATTTTGGATATTCAAGTATTATGGACATGAAAATGTAAAGATAATGAATGGTGGCAGAAAAAAATGGGAAATTGAAAATCGATCCTACACAAAGGACGAGCCACAAATACCAAAGACAAACTATGTTGCACAACCGCCAAATGAAGGACTACGTGCATATTTGTTTGATGTAAGAAGAGCACTTGACAAGAAAGATACTGTTCTAGTTGATGTACGTTCTCCAAAAGAATTTTCAGGCGAAATAACTGCTCCTGCAGAATATCCGATGGAACATGCACAAAGGGGTGGACACATTCCAAATGCAAACAATATTCCTTGGGCAAGTGCAGTAAATGATACTGATGGTACTTTCAAATCAGTAGAAGATCTCAAGAAAATTTATGAAACAAAAGGTGTGACACCAGACAAAGATGTCATTTGTTACTGTAGAATTGGGGAAAGATCATCACATACTTGGTTTGTTCTAAAATATCTACTTGGGTATCCTCAAGTTAGAAACTATGATGGTTCTTGGACTGAATGGGGTAATATGATTGGAAACCCAATCGAAAAATAACGAAACTGGCCAAGATCCATCAGTTCTAAAAAAAGGCATATTCTATGCGATACTTGATGATCCAACTTACTTCATCATGGAAGACAAGACCAAACGTGGTCTTACAGCACAAGAACGGTCCATTGATGAAAAATATGGCGTCTCTTCTGATAAAGGAATGATCTATGACATGGATGGAATTGGCCATAAGGTGGGAATACGTTGGTATTTTCCAAAGGACAAGTATGGGTTTGATAAGGTTCTAGAGCATGCTATGGAGATGGAGCAAAGATACAGAAAGATCCGAGAAGAAACTTGCCCTGATTATTAAGAAGCATTTTTAAACTCTTTTTTCATTATACTAATCAGATGTCACTCCTGTTAAAGGACAAAGTGTATACAGTTCAATCAGCTACATCAAAAAGAGGAGTATATCCTTTACACAGTTACAAGCTTGGTCTTTATCGTCTTCCTGTAAAACTTGAAGACAATTATGAAATTGATTCCATTGTTAGTGGATTTAAGAAAGTTTTTGAGATGGATAAATTCGCTGACAGAGTTTACGCTACATATCGCTGGAAAGAGGCGAATCTACCAGATCCAGATGATAGTGGATACAAGTCAATAGATCTTGAAGTTCAAGTTGAGATAGTAACTGGTGAAGTTGTAGACATGATTTACCAAATTTATCCAGTTGAAAAATATGGTGACGGTTTATGGGTTAAAGATTACAGAAAGAAGGCAGATGCAAATGCAAAGATGATTATTGATACAATTTTGCGAAATAGTGTACTTGCTGACAAGATGATAGAACATGAAGTAAAAACAAAACAACTTACACCAGAGCAAGCACTAAAGGAGTTGGAAGAGATGACCCCGTTAGCTCAGATAGTTGCTAATGCAAAACCAAAACCAAAGCCAGCGGCTCCTCCGCCTGGACAACAAGCCGCACCAGAAGCAGAGCCTGAGACACCATCTGGAGCAAAGCCTGGTCCAATTGATGTTGATTTCAAGTCAAAACTCAAAGTTGTTGAAACTTTT
This sequence comes from Nitrosotalea sp., assembly GCA_036278495.1. Lineage (GTDB taxonomy): Archaea > Thermoproteota > Nitrososphaeria > Nitrososphaerales > Nitrosopumilaceae > Nitrosotalea. The sequence continues at coordinate 21,966 of DASUKX010000090.1, read as the reverse complement.
ACTGCTCCATCTAGTCACAAGATAAAAGTATTCGGCCACAGAAAAGGCAATGAAATACTTGGAATCTGGGGAGAGTTTGTTTCAGTTGATTATGATATCTGTGTAGGTGACGGTGCATGCATAGATGCATGTCCTGTAAAAGTTTACGAATGGGCTGAATTTGCAGGCAATCCAGCTTCTGACAAGAAACCGCTGATGGCAAGAGAACCTGATTGCATATTTTGTCTAGCTTGTGAAAATGTCTGCCCCGTTCAAGCAATCAAGATATCAAAGAAAGGATAAAGAAAATTTTTAGCGGTAGGGCTATAAGGACTTTAAAATTGAAAAAGTCTGATGCCTTTACATGCCATTCCAAATCCATTAACTCAATTTCTGTGGAATATGTTCATCAGCATTGCAATGATAATTACTCTTTACACTTGCAACTTTTATTATCTTGTAGTTATTTCACGACATCAAAAAAAGACTAACTCTGTTGAATTAAAAGAAATTCCAATCGTTACAGTCCAACTTCCAATATACAATGAAAAGTATGTTGCTGCAAGGTTGGTGCATGCTGTGTGTGCACTTGATTATCCAAAAGACAAATTGTGCATCCAAGTACTTGATGATTCCACTGATGAAACATATGATCTACTTGAGAATCTAGTTTCTGAATACAAGAGCAAGGGCTTTGACGTGCATCATATACGCAGATCAGACAGGAAGGGATACAAAGCTGGCGCACTCCGAAATGCAATGAAATTTGCAAAGGGAGATTTTGTTGCAATCTTTGATGCAGATTTTATTCCTCCTACATGGTTTCTCAAAAAAGCCTTGTCTTATTTCTGCACCCCAAACATTGGATTGGTACAATGTAGGTGGGGCCATGTCAACGAAACGTATTCTCCTCTCACAAAGGCACAGGCTCTAAGTCTTGATTTTCACTTTTTAATAGAGCAAAAGGCAAAAAGCAACTCTCATCTCTTTATGAGTTTTAATGGTACTGCTGGTATTTGGAGAAAGCAGTGCATCGATGATTCTGGTGGATGGCATACTGCTACACTAGTTGAAGATTTGGACCTAAGCTATAGAGCACAGATGAAAGGTTGGAAATGTGTATTCATTCCTGATATCGTAGTTGACGCAGAACTTCCAGTACAAATGAACTCTGCAAAAAGACAACAATTCCGATGGGCAAAAGGCTCGATTCAATGTGCCATCAAATTACTTGGTGGTGTTGCAGTCAAGAAATTACCTGTTGATACCAAAGTTCAAGCATTTGTTCAACTAACACGACATATTGTGCATCCGCTAGTTCTTGCACAATTTCTTATTTTGCCAATATTGTTGGCTTCAAAAATAAATCTCTATGTGATAAGTGGATTGCCGGTATTGACAATAATTGCATATCTTGCCATGGGGCCTGTGGCATACGTCATGGTGATTCGCGGAATGTATGCAAAAAAATGGAGATCCAAGACGCTTTCCTATCTGTATCTAATTGTCTACTCCGCTGGCATGTCTGTTAACAATACTGTTGCAGTCTTTGATGCATTCTTTGGAAAGAAAAATGAATTTTTACGTACTCCGAAATTTGGAATAATAAAAAATGATGATGATTGGAGAGACAAGGCATACGCTCTCCCCTTTACAAAAACTACGCTTCTTGAGATATTCTTTGGAGTATATGGGGTAATTGGAATATTTATCGCAATTTTTTCAAATAATCCGGTATTTGCTCCAATCTTGGGTATCCAAGTTATTGGATTTTTTTACATTGCATATCTTAGCATATCACATTCAACATTTAAAAAAGGCAAATCAAGAGGTAGAGTCGAAACAAAGGCAGAAAAAATGGCAAATAATTACTATAAAGCTGCGTTAGCAGGAATACTTGCATTAATCATCATAGGTGTAGTCATGGCTTTTGAGGAGTATGGCACTACCATATATCCACTTGACCAATCTCGAGGAATATTACTTAGAATTCAAGCTACATCTGATCCGCAGTTGATTAGCAATGACATCAAAACAGTTCAGCAACTATTACCAAAATCTGGAAACCCTGTTTGGATATTTCCTACATCTGATACAGATTTTGGATTGATGCAAAAAGATCTTGATACAATGTCGTCTACTGTGGATAAAATTTCTACCACAACAGCTGATACTGCAGCATTTCACACTGGAATGCTTAACGTTCACTACCAGGCTTCAACGTTAGTGTTCAATTTGCTTGATGCAACTCCGTACATGTATGTCAGCATTTCAAACATGCTGTTTGGCAGTATATGGGTTGCAGTAATTATTGGAATCTTTGCTCTTTTGAAGAAGAAGAAACAGACACTTGACAAAGACGATCAAAGCTAGGAAATATTAAATTCGCGTCTTATTTCATCCACTGCTCTTATTCCAAAGAGATCTCGAACTTGTTCCATTCTGATTGCTTCCTTTACAATATCTGAACCAAGTTCTGTAATCAAAAGTCTGAACACATCTGTGAATCTTACTTCCCATCTGTCTGCACAATCTAAAATCTTTGATATGCTCCATTGTTTTACCTCTAGAGGTAATGGCATCTTTGATTCTACCTCGACAGAAATTCTGTCAAACAGATTTACCATGTCTTTTGTCTGACCGGTCATCTTTTCAATGTCTTCTAGTGTACCATATTTTGATTCAGAGCGCATTCTGATGTTTGACTGGAATTCAGACAAGCGAAGCAATCCAGTTATCTCATGTGAAGTATTCTGTGATGTCTTGTGAGTTACATGCTTGATGTCTTGTAGTTGTTGTGAAATCTCGTACGTCTTTTTGTTAAACTCTGAGATTGCTGATGAATTCATGTTCAATAATTCTGCAAAATCTGATATTTTTTCATCGAGGTTCTTGTTCTTGCCAAGCATATTTTCTCTAAAGTTGATAAATTCTGAATTTATGCTCCTGATGTCATTTCCAAGTGTTGTTAACGAATCTGTTTTCTTTATCAGGGAATCAATCTCTGTGCCTACATTTCTTATCTGAGAATCAAGGCCAGGAATGATTGAATCTGTCTTCGCAATTATGGAGCCTACCTCACCTTTCAAGCTGGATATGCTCTCCTCCAGACCTGACATTTTTTCAGTCTTGGAAGATATCTCCTTTGTATTTTGTCTTACTTGTTCAATCTCTTGATGAAGGTTTGCAAGAGATTCAGTCTTGGTTGATATCTCGCTTGTACTTTTTCGAAGCTCCTCTACTTCATTACTGAGATTTGCAAGCGATTCGGTAGTGTATGCCACATTTTTGATCTCTTCTCGTACCTTCTCTGTTTTTTCCGATATGTGCATTATCATCTTGGTATTGTTTCTGGTAGAATCCAGATTGTCTGCAATGCTTTGCATTATTTTATTGGTGTCAGGCATAGATTCTTGTTTGTCACGAATCTTCTCTACGTGATCCTGAAGCCTTGTTATCTGGTTGTTTATCTTGTCTATCAAGTTGGAATGTGCCTTGACTTGACTCATTCCGGAAAACAGGCGCTGTGTGTCCTCTTCAATTACGTTCATCTGTCTTGAATTTTTCTGAATCTGATCAAGTGATGAGTTTACTGTTGATATCATGTCTTTGAGCGAGATCAATATCTTTTGGTTCTCTGCAAATATCTTTGACATGGTTTTTACTTCAGTAGCTAGAGTTTTTGTGGCATCTGAGATTGATGACATTTTCTTGACAACATCATGTGGAGAATCTTTTGATTTTGGTTTTGATTCGGTGCGTTTTGATTTGGCCACTTTTAATTACAATAATAGCAACCGATAAAAAAGTTAGGTTTTGATTTTTTCTAGATAATACAAAAAAAGAACCAGGTTTAGTTGTTTACTAACTCTGGATCGTGAAGACTTTCATGGAAAGTCTTTGCTACTAGACCGTTTGCAGTCTCAAAGAACTGTTTTGGACAAAACTCACAATTTAACATACATTACGGTATCATACGGTACTATTAATGACAGGGTAACTTTGCTATTACCATGATATTTGATTTATTTCTCAAGCTTCAGAGAAGCAGAATTTATGCAGTATCGCATACCTGTGGGGTTTGGTCCATCATTGAAGACATGCCCTAGATGGGAACCACAATTTTTGCATAATACCTCAACTCTTAGCATGCCATGGCTTGTGTCTTTTTCAGTACTCACATTATCTGAGATTGATTCCCAAAAGCTTGGCCACCCAGTTCCAGAATCAAACTTTGTATCTGAACTAAATAATTCGGCTCCACAGCAGAGGCATTTGTAAATGCCCTTCTCCTTGGAGTCATGATATATTCCAGTAAATGGAGGCTCTGTACCCTTCATTCTACATATGTGATATTGGTCGGCAGTCAGTTTCTCTTTCCATGGGTCATTGTGCGATTCCAATGGTTGTTTCTGGGCCTTTTTGAGATTTAATCTTTGAGGCTCTATTTCTTGAGAGAGATATTTTTCAAGCAGTCAGATACCCCAGGTATAATTCATCATATGATCAGTATACCCAATCATCATTCTGCAATGAGACTTGATCTATTATTCCCTTATATTATGACTGATCTCTGTTTTTGTACCAATTTCTTGCGTCTTGATTGGAGAATAACAAATTTTCACCAAATTGTTACCCTGTATCACCTCGGATATTAAATAAAATCTTGTAAAGTCATGCCTGTGAAAGGGGAGATACTCGAAAAAATTGACTCTTCTGGGGTAATGGGAATTAAGAAGATTGACCTGAAAAGAGCGTTTGGCAAGGACTGTGAAGGCATACTTGAAGAGTTGAAGGTAAACGAGCAAATCTTTGTTGAGAAAAAGGGTGTAGCATATTTTGTTTGGACCAAGGAAAATTATATTCAACATATAACACAAAATGATCCAAAATTCAAACTGATGCTTGGCATGCTTACAGGAGTAAGCCAGTCTGTAGCTAAAGTACAGGCACATGCAGATGTCTTACAAGAAGAACTCCAGTCATCGCTGAAAGAGGATGTTTCCAAAAATAATGATTTTGAGGGAGTCTTTAACAGTTCATTGAATGAATCATCTACTTCTATAGGATGGGTTCCATTTGATAAAATTCGCGAAAAAGTTTGTGAAAATCAAAACTTGTCCAAAGAAAAATTCTATCAAATGGCAACAAGTTTGATTGAAAACCATCAGGATAGATATGAAATTTCATCAGGAGGACAAGAGGGAATTGTCATGCGCGGACTTGTTCACGGTTATGTGAGGAACATATGACATATCCATACAGTTTAGATTTTAATCCATATCCTAGTAGCCCAACTCCAACAGAAAAAGATGCAAAGATACTTGGAGGTAAAAGACACAAAGAAGCAAAAGCTGCTATACTGGAATGCATCAAGGAACTAAATAGAAAAGTAGAGGGCAAGACTGCAGAAAACGGAGACTTTCGAGTTATTTCTGTTGTTCAAGATGTAGGCTCTGGCAAAACACATCTGGCTTTGCATGTCAAAAGTCTCAAGGGACGATACAATGCAGAGTGCTCTTATGTTGACTTGTCTACAATATCGCCCAAGACTGTCACTGGAATCTATGATGCAATACTCAAGGGATTTGATAACGAGTTCTTTGTCCAGTTACGATCAAAATTCTTGAATTATCTGAGGGAAAATGCAGAACAAGGTGACAATTCTGCCAAAAAGGCACTTGATTATACTTTTGTAAACAAGCTCACTGGCATGACGATAAAGGAAAAGACTGAGGACATCATTGCAGGAAAGCAATCGGCATCTATAGAAAATCTTGCTGCCTTTCTTGTTCATAAATTCAACTACCACGAGTCTATCCTGATTAAAAATATAATTTCCAACTCGTTTGACGAAGTCAAAAACCTGGAAAGCCTCATTGGAATGTTATCATCAATATCTAGATTAACTCATAGATTCCTGGGAAAAGTTCTTGTCTTTGAAATAGACGAGCTTGATGGGAATCAAGATTCAATTGAATTCATCAAGGGTGTGATAAATGCACATCTTCCAGCTTCAGTGCTTTTGTTGATATCTACGCCATCTGGATATCTAGAGATTCAAAAGGCCAATCCTTCTGTATTTGATAGGTTAGAAAAGGCAAATTACAAAATAGATCTAGCAGGATCAAACTCCAAGGATGAGCTTGCTGAGATTGTTACAGAGTACATAAAACACGGAGATAAAAACGACAAATTTGGATCTGAGGAGCAACAAGAGCTAGGTGAAAAAATCCAAGTCTTGTATGATGAATTTACAGAATTTAGAAATGTGCGCTCTGTCATCAATATTTTGTATCAAGCAATGGAAAAAGCAATGCAGTCTGATTCCAAAAAAATTGATGAAGCAGTAATTGATGAGGCAATAAGACAGTCTTATCCAGGACTTAGAGTGCGAGGAAGCATCATGAATATACCAATATCTGATTTTCTAACAATACGAAGAAATGGAAATGACGCACAAGATATCAAAAATGCAGTCAAAAGCCTAACTGTTTTTGCACAAGAAATGGGTACGATACAAAAATTAGAAAAACAAAACTTGCTCCTTGATGCAGTCTATCAGGATAATTTTGGCTCAAAGGTGGGATTAGCCGTGATTGCCAACGAATTGGGCATTCCTGACCTGGAGCAAATCTCTGATATTTCCAAATCTGCTGTAGTGGATAAACTGGTTATACTTACAAACAAAAAGATCCAGACTCCGTATAATGCCACAGTTGTAAACATGGACAAGTCAAAGGTGGTAGATTTGATTTATTTTAACAACAAGTATAATGGCAAAAAAATAACTGAAGAAGACAACGAGAGAATAGAACTCTTGGCAAAAACCCTGAGCATCATTTGATCTTTTGTCAAGTATCTTTTTAAAAAGTCATGGTGCATCTCTTGTATGGCAAGCGAAGAACTAGAGAAATTTCTTTTAGAAAGACACAAAGATGTCACATTATTTGATTTTGAAGGAAAAAAAGTCCCTTGCATTATTGTAGATGAGAAAAAATTTGATAACATAATGAAGACAATTGCTGGAAAGCCAGTCTCTGTTGAAACAAACCTCAACATACTTCAGGATGGTCTGGGACATGTTTTTGTCAGGGTTACACTGCAATTTTCACAAGGAGGCATAGAAGAAAAATTTCTCATATATGCAAATGAGACAGTTGATTTCTTTGAAGCGCTGGCAGAAACTACAATGCTCTCTCTTTCTTCTCCTAATTCACCATATGGAAGTGCTAATGTGTTTATGATCCAGTTGCCAAAACCTGAAAGAGCTCAAAATGCATTAGATATAATCAGAAAAGGATTGCATAAGTAAATGCGGTTGCCGGGATTTGGACCCGGGTCGCAGAATTGGCAATCCCGCATAATAACCAAGCTATACTACAACCGCTTAACCGATTTAGAAATTATTAGTATATTAAAGGATACTGTTTGGAATACAATTTTTTAGGACGATGTTGTGTGAGTATATCGTGGATAAACAGCTTGAAGAAAAACTGGATCAGAAAATAAGTGAGGTCGCAGACAAGTCCGATGAAATTTTTAAAATTGTAGAGTCACTCGATGAATTAAAGAGTAGTTCAGATTCGTTTGGCTGTGGAATTGTAATAGGGAGATTGTACAATTCATTTTATTATCAATGCAGAAGAATTCTCAAGCGAAATCCAACAAGTGAAGAATTCGAAGAGTTTCTTAAAATTCTAAACAAGAGACAAAAAGAAATTCTTGATCTGTTAAAATAAAACTAGGCAGTCTTTAATGGAATTACCTTGATCATTGGTGTACATGGTAATTTTACAGATGCACCATGCAATGCCTTTCTTGCTACTTCAAGATGTTCCTTTTTGACATGTGCTTCCATTATTACCTGGCCAATTTCAATGCGTGCTGCCAAGCTAACTGCTTTTCCAAATGCGCCTCTCATTCCTTCTGACAATCTGTCTGCACCTGCTGTGGAAATCATTTTGTTCTCTCTTAGGAGAATGTGTGGATATACTCTTAGTGTAGAATAGTAGCCTGTTTCTCCAGTTACTGTTTCAATTGCCTTGTTTGCAGATAATCTTGCAGATTCAATTGCCATGTGTCTTATCTGCATCTTTTGACTGGAACATAATTGTACACAATAATCATAATCTCCGTCTTTTTTTCCTCCGTAAAACTTTGCAATTTTTATCTGTGGTTTACCCTTGATGTACTTTTTTCTTGTATATGGTTGGCCATTTCCAACGCGGTAATTTGCTCCGTGCATAATCTCACTTTTTTCTTTTTATTAATGGCCTATATTTTAACCGTGAGTTCTGAAAATATGCTTTCTACGTACTGTTTGCGTTAAAATAACTCAAGGCATCCTTGATGTTGTTTATCTCTATTACTTTCATACCATATTGTTTTTCTGTCAATTCTGAAAGCGATACTTCTTGTGATGTACAAGATCTATAGGTGAATGCCCCTTCGCTTCTTTCACTACATGACTGTACTTGAGCTACTGCTTGACCTGATGGTACTAGGAATATTTTTGCGCCATATTTTCCTGCAGCATCTGCTTTTTCTGACACTCCTCCAATTTTCCCAATGGATCCATCTTCCTGTATAGTGCCAGTCATCAGCACTTTGTTGTTTATTGGTTTTCCAGAAATGTCTGATATTAGTAGTACAGTCATTGCTCCTCCTGCACTACCTCCATCAACTGCTTGTAATTCTTGCTGGTTCTCAGATGAGATTGAGAATATGATATCTCTCTTTGAAAGATCAATATTGGTGTATTTTTGGGCTATCATCACAGCTGTTCTTGCAGAAGTTTGAAAATCAACGCCTGTGGGAGTTGCGGTATTGACAAGAACCAAACCGGTTCCATCACGAATTTCTACAGTTATCTTTAGAACCGTACCGACATATGTAGTAGTTTCAAAAAATCCATCGCTTTGAAGCACTGGGCTTACTGCTACTGCTGATATTGATTGCAAATTTGTGCTGTTAACATTGTTTAACAATTGGATAGGTTTTGCACTGGATTGATTCACAGCACTTGGAACCTGAGCTGATTGGATGGGTTTTGACATGTTTTTGTCATGGTAATTTTTGTATTCTACAATGCTTTGTTGAAGATCTTGTGTCTTTTCGTATTGGATATAATTGAAACCAACTGATACAACAATTATTCCTACCAGTAAAAACATCAAAGACTTGTTTGACATTTAGATTAATTATGAACAAATGTGGTAAATAGATTTTTGCAAAAATGGCAATATCTGAAAAGTAATGTTATATTGATACGCGTTTCATGGGATTTCATGTCAGAACTAGAGTCCAAAGTAGAAGGTGTACTTGTAAAAGACCATGTGCTTGTATCTGATAAGGACATGCAACATAGTTTGGAACTAAAAGGATTCGGCGAGATGGTAAAAAAGAAATTTTTCCTTGAACCGTTTGAATCATTATATCTGCTCTATGTTGACAAACTCAAACTTTTCAGGGGAAATCACCTGATGGATTTTGATTCTCTTATGACAGAATGTATGAAAGTTGATCCTGATTCTTTTACAAAATTTCTCATATACCGAGATTTGAGAACTAGGGGCTATGTGGCAAAAGATGGTTTTGGGTTTGGGTCTGATTTTAGAGTTTATGAGAGAGGGCAATTTGGAGAAAAAGGTGCTAAATATGTTGTATTTGGGATGACTGAGGGTAAGAGAGAAAAAATTGGTTTGCTACAAAAACAAATTGAGGACATTACCACAATGGGAAAAGAGCCAGTTCTTGCAGTAATTGAACGACGTGGTGAGGTAATTTATTACAAAATTTCTAAAATACAGTTCCATCAAAACAAAGACCAGCCTGTGTTTGCAAGTATGGACTCTTAAATATGATAAAATAGTTTTTGATGTAGTTGGAGTTCAAAGAGATTTACTGTTTTAATTGTAAAAAAACTCTAGGCAGGTATAATGACAAATATTTTTCCGATCAAAAGATGGGCGAAATAATAAAGGCAAATCATGCCACACATGTTTATGAAGGACACGAAATCGTGGTAAGACGAGTCACTGTCTGAGTATGATGTTTTTTAATGTTAAACCAAATATGTTATTTGAATTTACTTACTAATCATAAGCAATTGTTTTATAGCTATGTCAGGTCTCTAAAATCGTTGAAGACCTCGCTATTTTTGGTTGGCTCTGTTATTTTATTCGGATTCATCCAGTCTGCAATGGCGATGACTAGCGATGTTACACTGACTGCTCCTAGTATGGTGGACACGTCTGGCCAAAAAATCTCTAGCTTTCATGCTGGACAACAAATTGGCGTTGAATCTACACTTACAAACAATGGTAATTCAGAACAAAAATTTACTTATTTGGTTCAGGTAATAGATAGCAGTGGAGGAACCGATTATCTTGAAGGATTCTCTGCATCGATGCTTCCAAGCCAGTCATTTACAGCATCTCAAGTTTGGATCCCAAAGACTAGTGGACAGTATACAATCGAAGTGTTTGTTTGGAATGACCTGACTTCAGCAATTCCATTAACTGATGTATTGCATACTCAAGTCACGGTAACCTGATAAAATTTCTTGTACTGCCTTGCAGATTTTGAATTTAAGTCTTGGGTAGAAATTCATGGGACAAGTTCTTCTCATTCTTTAATTACAATCAAAATTTTTGAATACTCATGCCTGATGAATCATGCAGAACCTGTGGTGGAGAACTAGCAAACCATGTGTTATGCCAACAATGTAGGAGGTCTACTCAAAAGAAATGTAAAATCTGTGATCATGTTACATCTTTACAGCCTCATCAGTATTGTATGAAAAATTCCTTGTCACATACAAAGGAACCATTGGTTCAAGTGATTCATAGTACCACTGCTTCAAAAATTAAAAAGAATTCATTTCATTTCTCGTATCTTACCTTGGGAGTCATTGGATTTTTTGTTCTAGGGCTGGCTGTTGCATCATATCTTGGAGTTTCTCAAGGTGTTTCTGATGAGGCCCAAGCCACCAACTCTAGTAATTTGGGAAAAATCCCTAGTTTTCCTATAGTATCTGGAACATCTTATGATAACTGTCTTGCATATGGCAGTGGGGAATCGATAACGGTAACGTGCCCTACTGATAATGGATCTGTATACAAGGGAATACTGAACATGCCACAAGATCTGAAAAAAGACTTTGCGGATTCTGTATTTTCAATTAGAGGTGTATCCATAATGGAAAATTCTGATGGTTCTGTAACATTACAGTATCAACTCCAAAAATATGTGACAGAACCTTTTGGTAACTAGAAGTTTTTTGAATAAAAAGTGCTCCCGCCGGGATTTGAACCCGGGATCACTGCCTTGAGAGGGCAGTATGCTTAGCCGGACTACACCACAGGAGCTTAGCTAAGCCATAAAGAATAGCAATTTAAAGGAACGCTTTGGGTTTGAATGGATTTGTAAATTTTAGTAGCTTTGATACTTTATAGCAAATCTTCAATTGAATTTCTCATGGATGTAAAACAGATTCCAAGTATGCTTTCACTTTCTGATCTACCTGTTGGTTTTAGTGGATGTAGAAATGATGGAACTCATTTTGAATGCTGTGAATATGATATAATAACAATGGATGGAAAATCCGGAGAATCAATTCATCGCATTGCAGATGATTTTGTCAGAATACGTCATTATTCAATTGATGATTCAAGCAGTGACACACTATACCACTTGCAGGATGCAAGTGTAATCCATGACAATGAATGGAAACTTCGCATGTTGTTGTCAAAAATTAAAGAAAAAAAAGAGCAACTTACAATGTCATATGCCAGGAGCTGTCTTGTTGATGTTGGAATTCTTGCTAACAAGGCAAAAGATTCTGTCAAAACACAAGATCCTTTTTCAGGAGTCTGGATAAAGTGCGCAGCATATTCTTTGGCAGATGCTATATTTTGTCTTAATTTGAAAAGGCCCAGTCCAACTCACATGATGGAAATCATGAGAAACATGAAGACTGACAAGATAAATCAAAAATTTTCTTTAATACACCAAATTCTTGGAATTGAAAGATCATCTACATCATTGCTTTCAAGAATGGTCAAGTCAACCATTGGATTTTCTGACATGGTAGAAAACAATGGAAGCTCTGGAATCATCCAGAAAAAATACGAGTATTTCGTAGAAAACTCGCTTCTTTCAGATTGTTATTTCTACCTTGGATATGTAAACAGAAACAACGTGCTTAAAATCCGGAATAAAATTCATAAAAATCCTGAATTTATTCATGTGCTAAAAGTAGGGCTTGATATTGAAAGTGACTATACCGTAATTGACACCCAAGCAACAGCATTGATGCAATCTACAAATGAAATACTTGCGGATGTAAAAATCCAGTCATAGGGTATGTACCCATTTCATGAGATCTTTCGATAACTTTTAAAACCCTGCCTGAGATCTCCCCAGTATGACCGATGCAGCATGTGGATGCGAATCATCCGCAGAAAATAAAACAGAATGCGATTGTGAAATGCAAGGCTCCTGTCTTTGTGACGGTAATTGTACTTGCAAAGCATCAGTTTGCAAAGATCACGTAGCATCATTCTGATATAGGTTTTAGAACCTTTTTTTCTTTTATTTTTTAAAAACTAGATTTACTTTTCGTTCTCGTCTTTTATGCCCCATGTCTTGACAAGTTCTTTTTGGAATTTATCCACTTGTTTTTCATTGAGGGACTCTCCACAATTTTTGTGTGTTGGAACTACTACCATGCCGTCCAGCTTAAAGTCTACTTCATACATGTGGACTTTTTCGCATTCGCACATATTCGGACTAGAATGAATCCACTATATTTGCCTATTTGAAAGATTTAACTAGATCATTTTTTCTAGAAAATGTATGCAAAAGTATACCGTATTTGCTCTTTTTGCATTCTTGTTAATTGTACCTGTTGCTTTACAATCTGCACACGCTACTTCAGGTTCTGATTCATGGTATCCTGGAAAAGGACTCAAACAAGGTGATTACTTTAGTTATAATGTGTGTTGGACAGACTGGCATAACTGTGCTCCATTCCAGATGAATTTCTGGGTTAAAAATGAGACAAGTGATGGAAGTGGATGGAATGTTGAATTTGCAGTAGTTGATGGTTCCAATGTACAAAAAGGAATGATGGCAATAGGAAAGATAACTCCTGATCCAACATCTTTTGATTCTAATATTGCTGATTATACTGGAGTGTACCGAAGTACAGTTTCTTGGTTGGACTCTTTTGCAACAAAAGACAATCCAAAAACTTTCAATGTTCCAGCATGGGGCAGAACTGGCTCCGTAGGTGGACAATCTGTTGGTCCTGTAAGTCATGAAAAAGTTACAGTATCTGCTGGTACATTTGATACTTGGGTTATTGGTTGGCATAAAGGAGTTGATAACAAAATTTGGATAGATTCCAGTATTCCGTTTCCTGTAAAAGCTATTGTCTATGTTGATGTAACAACTGGAGTGCCTCCGCCGGACTATCAACTTGAATTGTTAAAAATGGGAAATAGTCCAACAGAGCCTGCTGTACTTGATGTTTCACAATCTGTACATAATGTGGTAAATAAAGCATGTGAGGTACCTGATATGTATCAAAATTCTATTCATGATGTTGTTACAACAGACACTAGTTCAATGGTTGTTGAATATAGATACAGTCCAACTCACCCACACAATGGCTGTCCAATAGAATTTAGATTGTCATTTGAGCAGAACTTTGATCAAACTCAAAAATTCAGCAATTTACAATATGATATCTTCATAGTTGATGATACTGGACACTCGTTATACTCTCTTGCCAAAGACAAAGGTAGGGCTTCTCTATTTGCACCAGTAGGTGATGATGATAACACGTTTATCCTGAAAGGAACTACTCCTGTAACTCATTTTGTTATAGCTGCATTGGGTACTGGAGCTGAAGGATCTCTGCCAGATACTAGTTCTGCAGGATTGGTAAAAATCGATGTAAATACACTAGCATCATATGATGGTTCAACTGGACCGACTAATCCTCCGCCTGTTAATACTACAAATAATACTGGTACAACCATGCCAATGAATGTATCAGTAAATATTCCAAAAGGCTCTACAGACAGTAATGGCGTTACATATGATCAAAAAGATGTTACAGTAATGCCTGGTACTGCCATAACCTGGACAAACACTGATGACAAACCTCATTCCGTAACCAGTGGCTCTGCCCAGGCAGGACCTGATGGCAAGTTTGACAGTGGTCTGATACAGCCAGGACAAACATATTCTCATACTTTTACTGATGAAGGAACATTCAGCTACTTTGATCAACCAAGCCCGTGGTTATCAGGCTCTGTTACAGTAGGACCATCAGTTCCAGAATTCCCATTGAGCGCATTGATGGTGATGGCAATTGTAATTGGACTGGGTGTCTTGTTTATCAGAGTAAATCCTGGATTATCAAATACTAGACTGTAAAAAAATCACTTGATACAATGCCCAACATAAGAATAGTAGCTATTTTTGCTGTCATAATAATTGCTGCAGTAGCTGGTCTTGCGTGGCCATTTCTTGCCAACATGAAACATGCTTATGTGTTTGAACCTGTGCAAGCAAGCCAGTGGCATATGGGAAAGGGATCGCAATACACTCCTGAAATGGTATATCAAGTTTCATTTAATAAAACAAAATTTTCAGCCGACATGAAATTTCTTCCAGTCTCTGGAGGAGCACAGCAACTGTTAGTCAAGATGAATCCAAGTGATGGCGGAAAAGAGATAGACCAGACTGTACCAATTGGACTGGTTTATGATTTTGTGGATGTATCGGATAATGCCAAATCATATTTTGATATTCTCAACCAATCTGTATTTTCCATGAGAGATTATGCAACAGAAGACAAGTACTTGGCAAAAGATGCCGAGTGGGGCGATTTGTATATTGGTGCAAACGAGGAAAAACTCAAAGTAACTGATTCTGGAAAAATGTCATTCCAGTTTGGCTCTGCAAATGCATTTTTGTTGTCATATAGAATTGGTGCCAACATGAATAAAATCTGGATAGTTGACAACCTACCACTTCCTGTAAAGGCTGAAATTTATGATCCTGATGGAAATCTTCAATACACTTACGAATTGGTGTCGTTAAAGGCCCCTGGTACTCCTGGCTTTACTTCATAACAATTTTCAAACAGCCAGTCGCAGAAATTTCTGATTTCGTCGTTTATTTTTCCCCATACGTGCAAAGAGGCAGGCAAGACATCCAGTCTAAAGTTTTTGTCAATTATTCGCACACCTTCCTTTCCTTCATACATGTATGCGTCCTGGATCTGGACATTTTCTAGTGTATCTGACGCTTTAGATTTTATCAAATCCCTTGGTATTGGAAATGACTTGGAATTTCTTTGGAACACAAACCCAATGTTTTCAGTTCCATAAGACTCGTAATCTTCAATCTTTCCCCTTTCGGGAAAATTGAGTGAAACTTTGATGTTGTATATTTTGCCAACTTTTGTTGCAATTTCATTTATTGTGGTAAATGCAAAGCCTGGGCTGTTTTTTAAGAGATATCTAATCTGGAGATTGTTTGATTTTAGTTCTGCCTGAAGGTTGGAAGTTATCTGGGAAAAACTCACACTTGGGATCTTGGAAATTTTCTCATATATGCATTAGGGTTTTTTGATGGTTAGATTGCATTACTGATGATCTCCTGTGATTCATTGTATGGAATAGAACATTCTGTCCATAGTCCATGTATGACGCTATCTTAGCGGGATATGGACAGGACTTTTTGATTTGACTAACTATGAAAGTTATAATGAAAATAACAATCGAGGTAAAATCCTACAACGCTAATTTAATCAAGATATTAGGATTATAGTAGGTGTGAGTATTTTACGATCAATAGTTGGATATCTCTGCGAACCATTTTTAGTTTGGACCATTATTTTCAGCGTTCTCATCAAACTCGCTTTTATTCCTGAAATTAAAGGCGTTGTTGAATGGATCTTGGAAAGCCAAATCTACTTGGTTGTTTTTACAACTTCTTTTGTATTTTTATATTTTAGACAATCATACCCAATATACAAAAAGAACAAAGAGATCAAGAAATCTCAACATCATAATAGACTGGTAGTACCACAAATAATGCTAAACAAAACTGCACTCGATATCTCTCTGTGGGTTGGTGGAGGTGTTTTATTTTTTGCTGATCTCATGATGAGTTTTGGTGCATTGGATCATCATGCAATTCGTAACATGGTGGCGTATTCTCAGCTAGAATGGGAACTTCCTATTTTGGGTTTTGTTTGTATTCCAATTATGTCGGGTTTTTACACCATGCGTCTTAACGATTATTTTAAAAAACTTGAAATCACACTTGAAAAAATTGACTCGGAGATCATGATTCCAATACTTACTACAACGTTTTTTATCACACTAATCTATGTAGCTGTGGTAAGTAATTCATCACATTAATGACCGATTCACATTCAAAATGTCTTTTTTGATCAAAAAAATCTTATCCATTCCATCTGTAAACAGAAATTCTTTTAATTGCATAGACTTGGAATAAAATCATGCTTCCAATGGACAAGGATAGTGTTCCGTATGATGAGGGCTCTGAGAGGGCATCAAGTGTTGAAGACTATAAGGTAACATGCATCCAGTTTATCAAAGATATCAGCGGTGATTACTTGGCATGGGTTGACTATTACAAGTTACCAGAAGAGGAAGACAAGAAAAGACGAACACAAATACATGCAATTGTAGAGCGCACAAATGACTGGATAGCAAAGATTGCAACTACAATCAAAGGAGTGGATATTGTCATGAATGATGGAATCCAAAAGATGGCTGAAAATACTGCAGGATATCCATTCCAAATCGGCATCTTTGTAAATAACATGTCAGGGTATACGCTTGCAAAACTTGGAATAATTGACATCAACGTAAAGGCAGTTGGAAGAGATGGATTCAAAGTAAAACTTGGATGGCATCAAAAAGATAAGAGATTTTTGGTTAGTTCTTCAAATCCTGTAGTAATTGACGAATCAAACATTTCAGATACAGACTCTGATTTATTGGATCTTCATCTAAAGATGGATGCACAAAAATGCCAATTACGCGATGTCATATCGTTTACGGTAATTGTAATTGAAACAAAAGATGGCCAAGAGTATGAGCGACGTGGAATGACAACCGTTATCCACATGGGATGACTTGCAAAACTATTCTTGATTCTTCAGAGCGCTTGTCTGAATATTTCATCTGGGATATTTTTTTACACAGTTCCTGATCGTTTACTAGGGACGCTGCACCTAAAATCGTGTTTCCTTGATATTCTATCTTGACATTTGGGTTGAATAGCGCATTTTTTAACCAGTCACTGTCCGGATTTCTTCTTGAAAAATAGAACTTGCCATCATGGAATACCACCCGTATCTCCACTGCGTGCTCCTTGCCTGATTTTCTTCCAGTTGTAACCAGTATGGCCTTGAACGTTCCTTCCTGAATTTCCACATGAACAATTTGGTTATAAAGAATTTAACCGATTGGATTGAAAACTCTGATATCTTGTTCCATAAACTGACTTGTCAAATCCAGCCATGGCAACACAAATTGAATATGACGGAAAACACATCAAGGCAGACGATTTCAAGGGAAAAAAAGTCATTGATAGAGAAGGAATAGAGTATGGTAATGTAAAACACATTCACATCAATACTGACACTCTAGAAGTGGTAGGCATCACAGTTCACAAGGGACTGCACAAAGACCATTTCCTGTCTCGTGACTATATCGACAGATTCACTGAAGAATCAGTCTTGCTATCTTCTGCACCAATTCGAGTTGACACCCAAGTAGTTGACATTGACGGACACAAGATTGGAAAAATCAAAAGACTTCACATGGCAGCTGATACAAATGAATTGGAATCAATTGAAGTGTCATCTGGTCTGACAGGCTCAAGAATCTTTAGAACTTCTGAAATCTGGGGCGTTGGTGACAAGGTAATACTTCGACAAACAAAAGA
Source organism: Nitrosotalea sp. (assembly GCA_036278495.1). GTDB lineage: Archaea > Thermoproteota > Nitrososphaeria > Nitrososphaerales > Nitrosopumilaceae > Nitrosotalea. The sequence continues at coordinate 3,981 of DASUKX010000090.1, read as the reverse complement.
CGAATACAAAAATCCATAATTCTCTTTTTTTATCTTTTTTATTTTATTATATGTCTAACATGGCCTAGTAGCAATTTATAATAGATTAATCCATTGGTTTTTGTTGTACGCCGTAGAAACTGACAAACTTTCCAAAGTTTATCACAGTGGTCTTAAGGCAGTTGATGAAGTTTCAATCAAACTGGACAATGGCGAAATCTTTGGTTTTCTTGGTCCTAACGGAGCAGGAAAAAGCACAACCATTATGATTTTGACTACATTGCTCAAGCCTACTTCTGGACGAGCATTTGTTGCAGGATTTGATGTTGTAACCCAGGCAAAAAACGTTCGACAAAATATTGGATATGTGCAACAGGATTCTACTGTTGATGAATATCTTACAGGCAGAGAAAACCTGGAACTACAAGCAAGACTAAATCACATACCAAAAAATATCAGAACAAAGAGAATAGACGAGATACTTGAGATAATCGAACTATCTGACAGACAGCATGAGGCAGCTGTCACATATTCTGGTGGCATGAGAAAAAGACTCGACATTGGCGGTGGTTTGCTGAACATGCCCAAAGTTTTGTTCCTAGACGAGCCCACATTGGGTCTTGATATACAAACTAGGTACAAAATCTGGGAATATATAAAAAAAATCCATGACGAGTTTCAGATATCTATTTTTCTCACTACGCACTATATGGAAGAAGCTGACAAGCTATGCGATAACATATCCATAATTGACAATGGCAAAATAAAAATAACAAATTCTCCAAAGGAATTAAAAAATGCACTAGGAAACGAGATCGTAACCTTTGAAGTAAACTCTGAAATCAAACTGGAACAACTAGCCTCTGAACTAAAAAACATTACAACCGTAAAAGATGTTTCCACAACCGGCTCTGTTGTAACTGTATTTACAACCAGTGGAGATCAATTAATCCCACAAATTTTCCAGCAAGCAAGCAATCTTGAAATAAAAATAGAAAGTATTTCTCTTACAAAACCTACACTTGATGACGTATTTTTATCCCATACGGGTCGTGAATTGCGAGAAGACGAAGGCAAGTTTGACAGGAAAAAAATGCGAGAACGAATGAGGAGAATCAGGGCATGACAATGCTGCTTGATACATATACAATTTTCTGGAGGGAGATGAAAAGATACAAAAAATCTCGAAGTGGAATTCTGATACGACTAATCCAGCCTGCGATATGGATTATAGTGATGGGAAATACGTTTGCAAGTACCAGACCACTTATCCAGTCTGTAGGTTTTGGCGGGTCTTACATTGAATTTATGGCACCAGGTGTGATCATGCTTACTGCAATATTTACCAGCATCTTTGGTGGTGTCAACACATTGTGGGATAGACGTTATGGTTTTATGAATAAAGCTCTGGTATCTCCCGTATCAAGATCATCTATTGCACTAGGCAAGATGCTTGCAATATCAATAATCTCTACCCTGCAATCAAGTCTGATTCTAGGAATTGCACTTGCATTGGGTGTGCATATTTCAAACTTGCTTGTAATACTCCCAATATTGTTGATTGTGACAATATTCTCACTTGGTTTTTCTGGAATATCTGTCATTGTGGCTGCCACCTCAAAATCACAAGAGACCTTTTGGGGACTCATTAATTTTCTTGGAATGCCGTTGTTCATGCTCAGTCCAGCGCTTTTTCCGCTGGAACTTTTGCCGCCTTGGCTTGCATTTGTTGCAAGACTAAATCCGGTTACCTATTCGGTTCTACTCATAAGGCAGATGATGACTGGTACGATCCAAATACTGCCCATTGCAATAGAATTGGCTGTGATTGGTGGCTTTGTTGTGGCAATGGTAGCACTTGCAAGCTATGTATTCACAAGAGAAGTCAACAAGCCATTCTAATTTACCAGAATTGACAAAAATTGTAACAATTACTCACTTAGGAGATCTTTTTAGTATCTTGCAATTTGTGCCTGTTGAAGACTTACCCAGTTCTAATTGGGATTATGGCACTTGTACTATCAAGTATGTTTGTTGATTATTCTTGGGCTTCCTCTGCCCCCTCATTTTCAGTACAATGGGGTACATACGGATTACAAAATACCGGACAATTTGCGTTTCCGCAAGGCGTATCAATTGACTCGTCAGGAAATGTATACGTAACTGATCTTGGAAACAGAAGAATAGAGAAATTTGATAACAATGGAAACTTTCTCTTTACTTTTGGAACAAAAGGTACTGGTGACGGTCAGTTCAATGCTCCTGTGGGAATCGCAATCACCAGCGATTCCATATATGTAGTTGACAATGCAAGAAATGATATTCAAAAATTTGACAGCACTGGAAAATTTGTAACCAGATGGGGTGGACAAGGATCTAATACAGGCCAATTTTTGCTTCCGCAAGGTGTAGCAGTAGATCCAAGTGGTGATGTGTATGTTGTTGATACTGGAAATAGCAGAGTTGAAAAATTTGATAGCAGTGGAAAATTCTTACTTACAATTGGACAGAGTGGACTAGGTGATGGTCAATTTTTGTCTCCGCGTGCAGTTGCTGCAGACTCGCAAGGGAGCATATACGTAGCTGATTCTGGTGGAAATAAAATAGAAAAATTTACTGAAGATGGTGTCTTTTTGAAAACTTTTAGCGCATCAACTGGCGCTAATCTGCAGACTCCTCTTGGAATGTCTATAGATAGTTCAGGAAATATCTTTGTAGCAGACAGTGGATCTAACAGAATTGTTGAACTAGATACTAACGGTCATCCAGTTACATCATGGGGAAGTCAGGGCACAGGTGCTGATTTCTTTGATAATCCTAGAGCCACTGCTGTAGACTCGGCAGGAAATGTCTTTGTTGTAGACACTAACAATAATAGAATTCAGAAATTTGTTTCTGCTGTACCTGCAACTATATCACCAACAACACAAGCTGCTAACAATACTGTAACAAACCCAACACAACAAGTTACAGTCACACAAAATACAACTCAGGCTAATACTCTTAAAATCACGGCTCCAAATGATCATACTTCTCCTTCCATCACTGCTCCATCAGACATGACAATAGAGGCAACTGGAATTTTGACACCTGTCTCAATTGGTCAAGCCACTGGAACCGATGATAGCGGAATTGCTTCTATTACTAGCAATGCACCATCAAAATTCCCGTTGGGCATGACCATGATAACATGGACTGCAATTGACAACGGCGGAAATGTGGCAAAAGCTGTACAAAAAATCACTGTAACTGATACAACAGCACCAGTGCTCACAGCACCACAGCCAGTAACTATTGAGGCTAAAACATCTGATCATAATTCTATAGAAATAGGACTTCCATCTGTAAATGACGCAGTTGGCGTCGAGTCTGTCACTAATGATGCACCGCCATATTTCCCAATTGGCAAGACTACTGTAACCTGGAAGGCAATAGACACTTCTGGAAATGCAGCAACTGCAACCCAAGTAGTAACTGCACAGGATACAACCAAGCCAGTAATTCATGCTCCAGTAGATATAACACAAGAAGCAACTGATGCAACTTCAAATGCTGTAACACTTGGAAATGCAACCGTTACTGACAATGGAGTAATAAAATCTGTTACAAATAACGCTCCAGCCGCATTCCCGTTAGGAAAGACAACAGTAACATGGACTGCAACTGATCAATCCGACAATTCTGCAACAGCCACACAAATTGTAAATATCGTGGATACTACTGCACCCAAGATTTCACCACCATCTGCTGTTACATTTGAAGCCACATCGCTTAACCAAAATGCTGTAACACTTGGAAATGCAACCGTTACTGACAATGGAATAATAAAATCTGTTACAAATAATGCAACTCAATTTTTTGCACTAGGAAAGACAACCATCCTATGGGTTGCAACAGATGAAGCAGGCAACAAGGCAAACGCAACACAGCTAGTTAATGTAGTTCATACTACATCTCCACAGCTAACAGTTCCAAAAGATGTCACCTTTGAAGCAACATCGC
>DASUKX010000089.1:0-22050 GCA_036278495.1 Nitrosotalea sp. | reverse complement strand
TTGTATCAGCACACCTGTACTTGATTTTTTTTTCATCTGCCAGGTATTCATATGATGTTGCAGTGTACAGCCTTCCACAGTTTGCACAAACTGGAAAATACGGTAATGTCTCTTGATATTTTTCTTGACCTACCATCTCTGCAATCTTTTCACCAATTTTTTTACTATTTGTCAATATGGTGTGAATCTGATCCTTGAGCAGACCATTTCGATAAGTGTCTATTCCTCGTTGAAACTTGTACTTTATTCCAAGCTTGTCAAGACCGTCTAAAAGTATGCTGCTCATGTGAAGGCCATACGAATCATGGCATCCAAATGGGTCTGGAATAAATGAGACTGGTTTTCCAATGTGCTCCTTTAGTGTTTCAGGCAAGCCTTCTGGAATCTTTCGGAGACCGTCCAAATCGTCTGAATATGCAATAAGTTCTGATTTGAATCCGAAATTTTCTAGTGCTAGTTTTACTCCGTATGCCCTTACTGCATCTCCCAAACTTCCAATGTGCGGTATTCCTGATGCGCCAAGGCCGCTCTCAACTCTGATTAAATCTGTCTTTCTTCCAAGTGATTTTTCTCGTTGTAGTAACTCGTCTGCAAGTTTATCGATCCATGTTCCTCTGCCAATTATCTGCTGCTCTTCTTCCATTATACCAAATCCTTTGACATGTATGGGCCAAGCTGGGTATAACCGAGTTTTCTATAATATTCTCTTGTACCCACTGCACTTATCACCAGAAGCCTCTTTGAATCAAATTCTTCTTTTGAAATTTTTTCTGCTTCATTCATCAAGTTCTTTCCCAATCCGAGATGCTGTATGCTATCATGTTCTCTCTCTCCGAGTTTTAATGACTTGCCATAAACATGTAACTCTCTTACAATGCATGTGTTTGAAGTGACCTCACTCCTATGGGATGCACCGCTTGGTTTTCTTAATCTTAAAAATCCAAATATCTTATCATGTGAATCGTCATATGACAAAAAGACCTCGTTTCCTCCTGATGACTCGTAATTTTCTCTGTGCATTTTAATATCGTCAATGTTTATTGTATTCTCTGACAGGCCTGCCTCTCTGCACCTGATACACTTGCACGAGATGTTTTGTTTTTTTAGGTTCTGCTGCACTACCTGACGTAGATTTCCAAGTTTTGGTCCTGCAATTATCTGGTCTGATGATATCTCTCGTTGGACTCTCATTATTCTTGCCCATCTTGGAATTATCTTCTTTATCTCTGTGAGGACTCGAACCATTTCGTCATCAGAGTAGGGGGTAAAGTGTCCCTCCTTGTACGTTGCATAAAGTGGTGTATCCTCTAGTACCAGTGTTGGATAGATCTTTAGCATGTCTGGTCTTAGTAGGGGATCTGAAAATAATTTCTTAAAATCTGCAATATCTTCATCTGGTGTCATTAATGGAAGTCCTGGCATCATATGTGCCACAATCTTGTATCCAGCATCCTTTGATATCTCAAATGATTCTAAAACATCTTGGTATGAATGTCCTCGATTTACAATCTCGTATACCTTTTCATGAAGACTCTGTACTCCTATCTCAACTCGTGTTACTCCATATTCGAGCATCCAGTCTACATGTTCTTTTTTGCAATAGTCGGGTTTTGTCTCTATGGTAAATCCCACATTTCTGAAATTTGCTTTCTCGTTATTTTTCTTGGCAGATTCCAGGTCTTGTGAATCAAATCCATTTAATGCATCATAACATGATTTTATAAAATCAGTCTGGTATGTGCGCGGCATGAAAAGAAATGTTCCGCCTACTATGACAAGCTCTAGTTTTGTACTGTCATGGCCATATGAAATAAGGTGTTCAAGTTTGTCCAGGATTTGTTTTTTTGGATCGTAACTGTTTGCAATTGCATTCTGTGTGGAAGGCTCTCTTCCGGTGTAGCTATTTGGAGAGTTGTATTCAATTCCGCCAGGACAATAACTACATCTTCCATGTGGACATGCGTAAGGTTTTGGCATTAGTGCAATTACTGCAACCCCCGATGCTGTCTTGACAGGTTTTCTTACCAATGCTCTTTGTAGTTTGATGTAATCTTGACCTGTAACTGATGCAAGTATCTCATAGTTTCTTGGAATTCTTTCTAAGGAATATTTTGTGCAAATTCGTTTGACTTCTTTTTTTACATCTTTATCAGTAGGATTTGAAATTGCAAGCAGGTTGTTGCAAATCTCCTTACATGCATCCTCGAATGTAACCTGGGCTCTTTGCACGCCTTGTCTGGATTAATTTGGGTATTAAATCCTAATCTGGTACTGTTTTGCATCTTTGATTTATGCTATCTTTGTCTTGTTGATGTAGACGCCTTTTTTCTCTACGATTTTACCAATCTGTCTGCTTGAGAACTTGTATTTTTTGAATATTTTGGCTATTCTTTCTGTCTCATCTTTTGGAGCAACCAGGCAAAACCCTATTCCCATGTTAAATGTCTTGTACATTTCGTCTTTTTCTACGCCTTGGTCCTCAATTACCTGAAATATTGGAGGCGTATCAGGTAAATTATCTAAAACAAATCCTGTCTTTTTTAGCCTCAAAAGTTTGGTAAATGCGCCTCCTGTGATATGTGCCAATCCATGTATGTTGCATTCTTTGATTGCCTCAAGGACTGGTTTTACATAGATCTCAGTTGGTGCAAGAAGGGCATCTCCTAAAACTCCAATACCCTTGATTTTTTCACGTATAGAATATTTTGAAAGTAGAGCCTTTCGTGCAAGTGAATATCCATTAGAGTGTAATCCACTACTGTTTATTCCAATTATGACATCACCTGTCTTTATCTTGTTTCCTAGGATCAGCTCACTCTTGTTGAGAATTCCGACAACCATCCCTGCCAGATCAAAAGAAAAATTTTTTCCTGCTATTAAATCCGGAAGTATTGCAGTCTCTCCGCCAACTATTGGAACCTGTGATATCGTTGCGCCCTTTACCAGTCCGCGAACTATCTGGTTGAATATTTTTTGATCATTTCTATTTGCTGCGATATAATCTACAAAAGATATGGGAACTGCGCCAGTACATATTATGTCATTTACATTCATTGCAACACAATCTATTCCAACAGTATCATATTTTTTCATCATTTGTGCAATAATTACCTTGGTCCCAACTCCGTCTGTATGGGTTGCAAGCAGTGTACCTCCGGGTATTTCTACAATTCCTGCATAATGGCCAAACCCTGACATTATTTTTGCTTTTTTTTGCAGTCTGTGAGTTGAGGCAATAAGATTTCCCATACTTTGCTGGCTCTGCTTTATCTTTTTGATGTCAATGCCCGCGTCCTTGTATGTAATTGCCAATGGATCTGCTCTATTTGATTGGAATAAAAGAATTATGCAATTAATTGCTCTTTTGCATGAACAGATCAAGCATCGTTCTTCCCTTGTCTGTTATGGAATATACCATGTTTGCACCTTTTGGCTCTTTTTGTATGAAATTGTATGACACGCACAAGTGTAGGTAGTTTAGAAAAGATCTTTTCATTCGTATGTTTGATTTTACATACAGGTCTGAGAATGTCATGGGATTGCATCTGAGTTGGTAGAGCAACTTTAGGATGGATATTGTGCTAAAATCCCTTGCTCGTGTCTTGACTGCATCAAGTATCTGTTCGTCTCGCTTTATGATAAAGTCTGAAAAGTGATCTGCTACCTCTACTGATATGTATGTCATTCTTGTCTTCATGTTACGGTATTGGTACCGTAAGATACCTTATTAATTCTAGCTGGATGAATTTTTTGAGCTTGGCACTAGCTTTTTTGGACAAATTCAATTTGTTTTTATTCTAGACGTATCCAGTTTCTGCATGCATAGCGCATTTGTTTTGATGAATGCCGAACTTGGAAAAGAACTGCACATTGTAAATGAGATAAAAAAAATTCCGCATGTAAAAGAAGTATATCCTGTATATGGCGTGTATGATGTGCTTATGGTACTTGAATCTGATTCAATGGAATCTTTGAGGGAGATAATAACAACACAGGTAAGAAAACTTGATGGGATAAAATCTACTCTTACCATGATTATAGTAAAAGATTAACTTGCTCTATGGCATGTATGTGATTTTGAAAATTATATCATCGCCACAAATAATAGCTCAAACTTTACAGAAATAACAAATTGGCAGACAACATACTCTTTTTGTTTGGATGGCTAGGAGAGCTCATCTTTGCGAGTTGGTTGTTGTCTGACGGAGCAGAACATCTTGCAGAAAGATGGGGCGGACGATTTGTGGGACGGACATTGCTTAGTATTGCAACTACTCTACCTGAAATAGGAATTGTTGTTGCTGCTGCAAAGGATGGCTCGTATGGTACGGCAATTGGATCTGCACTTGGTAGCAATTTATTCATGATGACTTTTGGACTTGCAATCATGCTGATAATTGCAACTACCAGACTGTCAAAGGCACCGCAAAAATTTGTTGATGTAAAAGAATTTGGGCTTGACAAAGTTTTTCTTGTAATAACAGCTGTTGTAGGTGCCATGTTATTCATTGATGGGTATGACATTACTGATGGACTGATATTCACTGGGTTGTTTGCAGTGTATCTTGGATTTGCTTTCAGGGAGATGAAAAAAGAAAAAAAGACTGCACCTCTTGAAAAATCACTACATGATGAGATGCAAACCAAGCCAAAAAAACACTTTACAAAATCGATGGTTCTTTTTATTGCCGGTACCATTGGCATATTTGTAGGGGCAGAGCCGTTTGTGCATGCCCTCGAAGGAGTGTCAGTTGACCTTGGGGTGTCAGTGGTCGTGCTTGCAGTTATAGTCAGCCCTATTGCAGGTGAGATGCCTGAAAAAATATCTATGATACTACTTGCCCGAAAGGGTGCAAATGGGGCATCAATTGCAGTTGCAAACGTACTTGGTTCAAAGATACTAAACAATACATTACTTCTCTCTGTTGCAGTATTTGCTGCAATGAGCTACAGGGGATTTACTGCCAAGATACCAAATACCTCACTGTTAGAAAACCAACTGATACTTGTGACAATAATCACAATCATTGCACTAGTTCCAATGTTTAAAAATAAACTGGGAATAAAATCTGGAGTAATGTTGCTTGTATTGTATGCTATAGGAATTGGAATGCAGTTTGTCTTGCCTACTCTTTAGAGTGGGGTTGCCTTTATGCTGTCAGCTCTGATAGTTGGTGTAATGGATGGAAGTGAGCTCCACTGGAGTATGTTCTTTGAATCAGTTCCAATAGCCGATATGGTTTGTAGTAATGTCTTGAGATTGTGAACTATTCTGACAGATTTTCCTGGACTTGTCTTACCGTTTTCAATTATTTTTATTCCACTTCGTGCAGTGCAGGAAAAATCTCCCCGTTCTGGATTTACCGGATATGTATACCATAGCCTGCCAATTAACAGGCCTTTTTTTGTGTCCTTTATTATATCGTCTTTTGTAAAATCTCCGCTTGCAACTTTGAGGTTATGCGGTAGGGTGATTGGAGTGGATTGAACATGTCTTCCCATTGGTGAGCCCGGCCTTGCTGCATTTCCACTTGAACTAGTTCCATTCTTGAATGCCTCAAAAGAGTCTGAGAATAGACCTGCCATGATTCCTGATTTGATAAGATCTTGAGGTGATGTTGGGGTTCCCTCATCGTCAAATGGCTTGCTGCCAATACCATCGGGACTGTGAGGATCATCTGTCAGGGTAAAAATATCTGCTGAAATTCTATCTCCTAGTTTGTCTGAAAAACAACTTCGCTTTTCAGAATATGTCTTTAGGCTAAAATTTGAAGAAAAGACAAACGCCAACAATTCTCCAAACGCATATGGCTCAAAAATTATTTCGTATGTATCAGACTCTACCTTTCTTGGATGCATTGAACTGGTACACATTTCTTTAGAGTCATTGCCTACTTTTTGAGCAGAAAAACCATCTAGTGTTCTTGCGCAGATTGCCCCGATGCCACTAACGGGTGTCTCTCCAGTAGAATCGGTATTTATTGTTCCAGAAATAAACGTGGACTTGTCCGTACAGTCAACTCCGTTTGTATTCATCACGTGAAACTTTTCTGATATTATATTCAGTGAGCCTGAGATACGTAAAATGTCCTTGTGCAGTGCAGAGTTTATCATATCGTTTGCCATGTCTGTTGCAGAAGACCCTGACATGTTCTCTAGTCGTAAATCATATGTCTTGTCTACTGTGGAATATCTTGATGGAGATGGGAGTGTCTTCCAAAAGTTCTTTGGTACGGTATACTGTGTACTCTCTAGAACTTTTTCCAAGAGATTTTTCTCAGCACTTGATGCGCTGCCAGAAATTATCTTTTTTTTGTCAATGATGCGTACTGCTATTGATTCTTCATAATTTTGTTTTATTTCTGCAATCTCTGAATCAGTTATTCTTACGGTGATGATCTTTTTTTCTATTGATACTGTTTCACATTCATCCAAGCCAAGTGTCTTGGATTTTTTTAGTATGTCATAACAGTATGACAACTAGCTTCTCCTGTTGCGCTTGAACCTGTATCCGTCAAGCTTTATCAACTCTTGATAAGAGCCAAACTGGGACACATTTTGAACCTCGTCTAATGGGTCATGGCCATCATCTGAGGTAAATGTCTTGATTATCTTGTATGATGTTGCTCTCTGGGCGGGAATCTTTCCTGCCTGTCTTATGAGTTGCCTGATGTCTTTTGGCTTGAGTAACTGACCGTGCTCTGCACCTGCTGCTGTGGATATGCTCTCATTGATTAGAGTGCCTCCAAAATCGTTTGCTCCCCATGATAATACCAATTGTGCCATTCCTGCACCTTCTTTTACCCATGATGTCTGGATGTTGTTGATGTAATTGTTGAACATGATTCTTGATACTGCATGCATCAGCAAGACATCTGGTCCGTCTGCACCGTTTTTGATTCCATAATGCAAACTTTCTTTGTACATCGGTGCTTCGGCATGGATGAAATTTAGCGGTACGAACTCTGTGAATCCTCCTGTCTCTTTTTGTATGTCACGAATCAGTGCCATGTGTTTTGTCCTGTCTTCTGGTGATTCAAGATGTCCAAACATTATGGTTGAGGTGGATGGTATGCCAATTTTATGTGCAGTCTTGATTATTTCTACCCACTTGTTTACACTTATTCTTCCTGGAGAAATTTTATCTCGCATTGATTGGTCTAAAATTTCTGCCGCAGTTCCTGGCAGTGAATTTACTCCTGCATCCTTTAGTCTGAGCAAATATTCTTTTATTGATACGCCAGATCTTGTGGCTCCATACAGGACTTCCTCTGGTGAAAATCCATGTATGTGAATGTCTCCAACCTGTCCCTTGATTGCCTTGCAAATATTTTCATAAGTTCCTGCATCCATGTCTGGGGGAAGTCCAGCTTGAACACAGACTTCAGTTGCGCCAAGTGATCGTGCCTCCTTCGCGCGTCTTACTATCTCGTCTGTTGGCAAAAAATATCCTTCTTCTTCTCTAAAATCTCTGCTAAATGCACAAAAACCGCATTGCTTTATGCATACATTGGTAAAGTTGATGTTTCGATTCACTACATATGTTACAATGTCTCCAACTCGGCGCCTTCTGAGCTCATCTGCAACCATTCCTACAAGGTGAAAGTCAAACCCTCTTGCATAAAATAATCTGGTCGCTTCGCTTATCGAGACCTCTTTTTCATCTAATGCATGATTAAGTGCATCTGATATCAGAGGATCAGCATTTTTCAAAAGTGATTCTATGTGAGATGTATTCATTTGGAATACTCCTGACTCACTAGATTTTCTGAATCTGAAATTTCTGACATTTTTTCTACTAGATGAGGATTTACCATGTGAAAAAATTCAGGATATACTGGGAATCTTGCCCTCAGGGAGAATCCTGCACTGGCACAGTTTGCATTTACGTTATTGATGCGTGGCCATGGAAATTCTGGATTTACATAATCCTGCGTTACTGGAGATATGCCACCCCAATCATTTATTCCTGCAGATAAAAATGACGAATATGATTCTGGGGATAAATTTGGAGGTATCTGAATATTCATGTCGGGCAAAATTATTCTTGCCAGTGCAACAAGTGTCTTGAAATACCTTTCTTGCGGGGAAGGCGCTGATTTCATTGGTGTGTCAATTTTTGGCTGAAAGTTTTGTAAAATTATTTCTTGAATGTTGCCATACTTGTCATGAATTTCTTTTATTGCATATATGGAATCAATTAATTCCTGTGGTGTCTCCCCAATGCCTATCAGCAACCCCGTGGTCATTGGAATTTTTAATTCTCCTGCGTTTTGCAAAACCTTGATTCTTGCCTTGGGGTTTTTGCTTGGAGCAAATTGGTGTGGCATACCCTGATCTGATAGTCGTTCACTTGAATTTTCTAACATCAGTCCTAAACTCACATTTGTATCTTGTAGCTGGCGCATCTCATCTTTTGTTAGATTTCCAGCATTGGTGTGAGGAAATAATCCTCCTCGTAATGCAATCTCTGATGCTTCAATTAGATATTCTATAGTGCTTGAAAATCCATTCTCTTTTAGCCATGTTCGTGCCTCTTGATATTTTTGTTCTGGTCTCTCACCTGTGACAAACAATGCTTCTGTACAGTTGTGTTTTTTTGCAACATCTGTCAGTGTAGTAATATCTTTTTTTGACAGCATTGAAATCTTTGTCTGGCCTGGCTCTGACTTGTATGTGCAATAGGAGCATGTATCCCGACAAAGATTAATCAGGTTGAAAAAGACTTTTCTTGAATATGTTACTGTATTTCCCTTATTCTTGGTTCTCAGAAACTGGGATACCTTGTAAAGCTCTAGAGGGTTATTTTCTGCATCTTGGTAAATGTGATATGCTTCATCTTTTGATGGTGTCCTACCGTCGACTAGTCTATTTAACAACTCAGAACTGAGGATGAGCTTACTCAACTAGTCATGATAGCTTTAGCAGTTGTATTTATCCTTAGATAGTGCGACATTTAATGCGCCAAAAAATGCCAGATCTGGCAAATACTGCCAAAAATTGTCATATTTGATTTTTCTTATGATGCTGAAATGGCATCTGGCTTGAATTTTTTCCATAGCCATCCAAGTATGAGTCCATTGACAATCCAGTATGCCGCCACGGTTATGGCAGATATTGCTCTGAATCCATTTACTATCTGCATTGGAGTATTAATTGGATCAGGATTTGGCGGCATTGCAACAAATGTGATTGCCATAAACACTGCATATCCTACAAACGCAAGAAATTTTTTGTTTTTCATCTTTTTGTATACTAGGGAAAATCCTATTGCGGCAATTCCTGATAGGGCAACAAACAAGGCATAAGTTGATGCCCTAAAAGCTATACTGCTAGGTTCTCCAACTGTTGGAGGATTTGCGGGATATTTCAGGAACGGTATGAAATACAGTACTGCCCACATAATGCCTGCCAATATCAAGGCTTTTTTGATGTCATTATTCCCCGGAAGTGATTTTTTTGAATATGCAAATACTAGACCCAGCAATGCGCCTGTGGAAGCACCAAGCATTGCACCTGCAACTATTGAACCCTGTTTTTGCCATATCCTGTAATCTGAAAATTGCTGCCAAAACTGTGGGTTGTCTTTGGCTTCTCCTTGTGCAAATAGATTCTGATTTTCAATTCCTATTGCGGTATCAAGGTATGGTTCTACAAATGCAATGTTGATAATTCCGTGAAATAGGCCTGCAAGAACTCCTGATGATATGACAATTATTAGAAAAGAAAGTGTCTTCATGGCGAGCGGCTTGCACGTTTTGTTGTGGTGACTTGTGGTCTACTGGACATTTTCTGATGTTATGGCATGTACGTAATTATTTAAATTGTTGGATAGTTTATCCAACTATGTTTGGACATCATAAATTTTTTTACAACAATTACAAATGGTGGATATGATTATATTGCATTTGATACACTTTTTGAATTTGCTAGTGTCACATCAACATTTTCTACATCATGTTGTCATGTTAGTATCATAGTTATATCATTCAATCTGGTTGATAACAATAATCACTGTCTTATGATTGTGGTCTAATTGTTTGAAATCTTGATGAAAAATTAAAGTATGGAGGATGTTGTCTATGGTACTACTGTATACATTGACAACATACCTGCCGATATGTGGTCGTTGACATGGCAGTGATATAACCATGTACCTGCATTGTCTGGATACATGTCAAGAGTTTTCATGCTCATTGGCAAGAGTTCTACCATGTCGGTTCGCATACCATCCATGAGTAATGTATTTCCATGCCAGTGTGGTGTGTGCAAGTCTACTTCTGTTCCTACGCTTACAACATACCATCGAACATGTGTGTTTACTTTCATCTTCAATCCTGGTAGATTTCCAAAGACATACCCATTAATCGAGTGCATCAAATTGCTTTCTTGGAATTCATCATCATCCTTGTTTACTGATGATGGATCCTGGACAAATGTCTGGATGTTTTTGTCGATATATGGGCTATTGTTTTCATTCATTACTGAAAACATTGTAACAAATTCTTGATCTACTCCCTTTGGTGTTCCGTCAAAATTTGCCTCTCCATGTCTTGTAACTATGATTGGACCTTCCAAGCCTGCATATGAGTCTGATACTTCATCTACATGTGAGTGATACATCCAGACTATGGAGCTTGGATCATGTGGACCTGGACCTGCTCTAACTGGTACCTGCCATGTGTATGTGAAAGTTCCACCTGGTTGTACGTCTGCACCTAGTTTATCAGAGTCTTTCACTCCGTCATTGTATTGAGCTCCTTCTGAGGCCTTGTCATAGAATACACCGTGAGGATGCATGCTGGTTGGAATACTGCAGTTGTTCTTGAAGACGACTTTGATTGTATCGCCTACCTCTGCATGAATTATGGGTCCGAGCATACCTAGATGTTCCCATTTTGCGTCTGCTGTTTGATGTGTAGTAAACGTTGAATCTGTGTATCCTCGATACAAGCACTTGATGTATGTGCTACCTATTCTGTCTTTGCCGCTTATTGTATACACTGCTGCAGTTTCATCATCTTTGAGGGGCACACCTGTAATCTGGTTTATTCCAGTTGGTGCATAGTTCCATTTTACCTCTTCTGATGCAATATAATATGTGCGTGTCTGTCCTTGATAGTCTGTAGGACTAACAAAATTGTAGATGTTTGCACTATCATCATCGTGATTATGGTCTTGTCCAATCACTAGACATTGGTATCCTACAATTGATACAAACGCTGCAAATGAAACAACAAGGGCAATCAGTGCTATTTTGACACTGTTCATCTGTTGAATCACAAATTCTTAGAAATATACATCAAATGGTGTTTTCATAATGCTGTTTTCATTGTTTGGAATATGTTTTTTCTATTGTGCTCATCACTACTCTTTATGTTGAAAAGTTTAGTTGCATTATTGTGATGTAATATGAAAAAATATGTTCCAAGTGTTTTTTATAATTGTATGAATTAGTACTGTTTTTAAAAAAATTCAGGCTTGGACCTTGTCTTCAAAGAGTGATAATAATGGCATTGCGTCCCACTGATACATGTATGCATTTAGTATTCCTGAGCAGATCTTGTTGTATCTTGTGAGAAATCCATTTGCCTCATCTTTGGTCCCTTGAAATATTGCAATTCCTGTCTTGTTATCACTTAGAGGTCCTGACCAAACAAATCTTCCCTCTGATTGCCGTTCATCTACAAGTTGTACTACCTGTGGCGTGATTTTTACAAAATCATTCGCATTGGTATTGTCATGTATTGAACTTACAAGAACCCATGTTGGTTTTTCAGGAATTATTTCAGATACTTGTGACATGACATCATGACTAGATATGACAAGTTAAGACTTGTGTACATTCTATTTTTGAATTACAACAATCTAGAATACCTTTTCATCAAATTGTTCAATTTTATTTTTCATGTGATGTGATAAAATCATTGGTGACTCCAATCACACCGAGTATGCCAATTGCAATTATCCCTTAATTATAATGGGTAGTTGAATCGTGATGAAGTCCCCAATGATATGACTGATGCCTCAACAGTATTTGGGATTCTACTGCTGGTGTTACGCACTAAGATAATAGTATGTTGACAGATATTAAAAATATTAAACACTACAACATGCTATTCTAAAAACTAAAAACAACCATTCAATTTGAGTATGGATTAATTGTCATCTCTAACTTTTTCATGGTGTTCTTAGTCTTGCTGATTCTGCTTCGGTAAAGTTTAATTTTTTTTCCTGAATACGAACGAATTTCTTTTATCTGTTCTATTAGTGAAAGTTCTTCTAGGTTTGATATTTTCTTGTAAACAGAACTCAGCGGTATCTTTAATTCACGTGAAGATCCTCTACTGATTTTTCTTTTATCAAGGAGAAAAGAACTGATCTTGATTGAAAGTCTGCTAATGATATTGGTATTCTTTGATTTGTATCATGCTTTATTATCTCTGAGGCAAAAATTCGCTGTAGCGTTTCTTTTCAGTTAGGCTAACCTAACTATTTAAACAAAATTCCAATTACAAAACTCTGGAACAATTCCGTGATTTAAATAAAGTTCGAGAGTCAAAAATAAAAGTCCTCGCAATGAAAGTTAATCTACATTATTTGGCAATGTTTGTAGTTATGATGTTGATTGTATCTCCATTGCCAAACATTCATGCTGAAACCGATGTGATTTCAGTCGTTTTGGCTAACAAAGAAATTGTAAACACAGGATTGCATCTAGTACAACAAAGTATAGAGATTGGCGATTATCTTTCTGCTCAAGGTTACTCCAAGGAAACATCTGACTTGTTTGGAGAATCGCTTCAAACAATTAGAAATACGAATCCTGATCTTGCAAATGAAGTTCATATTACACTTGTAGACATAGAGACAGATGATTCATCCAGTAGTCAAAATGAAATTGTTCTGCAAAAAATTGCACATGTAAAATCACTTTTTGATGCAATTCCACCAAATTCATCTGTTACGCCAAATGTTCTTGTAAATATGCTGTCTGCAGTTGATGAATTGTATCAAAATTCTGTCTCTGGTAATGACAAGATATCATATGAGTTTTCACATACTCTAATGATTCACTCTGAACAAATTTTCCAGTCCATGAAAGAGTCAGATCTAAATCAAAACTCTGAACTCAAGTTATATTTTGATGAGCTAAAATCACAGATTGAAAACAAGGAACCATTTGTTAAAGTTGGAAATACTGTTACTGAAATACAAAATAATTTACTTGGAACAAAGACTAGTTACAGCAAGAGTAATTTGTATGATATGATACGCGATCTGTACAAGCAAGTAATAGTTCAAGCTGATGCAGGAAATTATGACAAGGCAAAGGAGCTTGCAATAACTGCATATCTTGATAATTTTGAATTTTTAGAACCAGACTTGAGATCTGTTGCGCCTGACTTTGAACACAAGTTGGAACTAAACATGAGAGAAGATCTTCGAAGCGCCATCTCAAATCATGAATCGCCTCTAGTGATAAAGCAACAAATGGCTGGAATTCTCGCAAATCTTGACAAGGCTGAAGGTCTAGTCTCAAAATTACCTGCTAATGCAAATACTACGAGCCTTGCTGCTGGAAAGCATCTTGCACCAATGGGTTCTGCAACAAATTCCGAAAAAGAAGGTGTTCAGAGAGACCTTGATTCTATAAGATCCCGTCTTCAAGCAGTTTTGAATTATTACAAGGCAGGAAATTATCAAGAGGCATACACTACTGCAAGATCTGCATATCTTGATAGCTATGAACATGTAGAAATACCACTTCGAGTCATCAATCCTGATTTTACATCTGAAGTAGAAACTCATTTTTCTGAACTTCGTAATCTGATAAACAGCAGAGCCGATTATAGTAAAGTAGAACAGATGACCATTGAGATAAAACGTAACTTGGATGAATCTGAAAGACAAGTTTCAGGTACTGGAACTCTTGCACCGACCATCGCATTTTCTTCTTCGTTTGCAATGATCTTTCGTGAAGGTCTTGAATCTGTCTTGATTATTGGTGCAATATTGACATATCTTGAAGCATCACGAAATACAAAATTCAAGCCGTTTGTATATTATGGAGCACTAGCTGCTATGGGCGCAACTGCAATAACTTGGTTTATTGCATCATATGTGATTCAAATATCTGGAGCTCATCAAGAATTAATTGAAGCATTAGCTGCCTTGTCTGCTACTGCTGTATTGTTCTATGTAAGCTTCTGGATTTTAAATAAAATTGAAACCAAAAAATGGATGGAATTTGTCAAGGCCAAGGTTTGGCAGGCATCTGCATCAGGAGGTGTGGCAGTCTTTGTAATGCTTTCATTTTTTACAGTTTATCGTGAAGGCTTTGAAACTGTTTTATTCTATCAGGCAATGTTTGGGTTTGCAAAATACCTGGAAATCTATGTGGCACTCGGGTTTATTCTTGGGCTGGGTATGCTTGGAGTTGCATACTATGCAATGAGAAAATTGGGGAGAAAATTACCTCTCAGATGGCTATTTGGTCTTACCATGGGTGTTGGAGCATATCTCTCAGTTGCATTTATCGGAGATGCAATTCAGGAATTACAGATACTTGATTTGATGCCTACAACCAATTTGGTTGGAGTAATTCCTAGACTTGACATTAATTTGGCTACAATGACTGGAATACACCCTACGCTTGAAACAATATTGGGACAAATTGCTTTACTTGTTGTTTACTTGGTAGCAGGATCGTATGTACTAATTGGTAAACCCCGAAAAGAAGAACAAATTGCAAAAATGAGGAAATCGAGGGCTCAGGTTGAATAGCGTTGAAAGAAGAATAAGAATTGGAATAGATGTAGGGGGAACTTTTACAAAAGCAGTGGCAATTGATGTTTTCACTGGAAAAATTATTGCCAAATCTACTGTTTCGACAACTCATAATGATAAGACTGGAGTGTCACGTGGAATTGTACATTCTCTCCAAAACATGATGTCAAGCTCTGAAATACAAATTAAAGAAATTGAGTTAATTGCACACAGTACAACTCAGGCAATAAATGCCCTATTGGAATCTGATACAGCTAAAGTTGGAATAATAGGGATGGGCGTGGGACCTGAAAAACAAAATGTTGTGAAAAGAACAAATCTCCAAGACTCTAGAATAAACTCTCACAATGACTTGAATACTGTATATGAATTCCTGGATACATCACATTTGATAACTGAAACTGAAGTACAAAATACCATAACACATCTAAAAAATAAGGGAGCCGAAACTATTGTTGCAACAGAAGCATTTTCTGTTGATGATCCATCAAATGAATTATTTGTAATGAGGATTGCAAATGGATTACAACTTCCATCAACTGCATCACATGAAATCTCTGGAATCTATGGATTGGAAATCAGAACCCTGACCACTGCAATAAATGCAAGTGTTTTACCAAAGACTGTGCAAGTTACGGATTTTGTTGAAAAAGCAATACGCGAAATAGGAATTTCTGCTCCACTTATGATAATGAAAGGTGATGGGGGTGTAACAGACATGAATACATTTAGGACAAAACCCATACTTACAATTCTGTCGGGTCCTGCCGCAAGTGTAGCGGGAGCGCTGGTTTACCTCAAGGTAACAAATGGAATCTTCGTTGAGGTGGGAGGTACCAGTACAAATGTGTGCATAATACGAAACGGCAAACCTGAGATTGGATATGTCACAATTAAAGATCATCCAACATGCATACGCTCAATGGATGTGCGTGTGCTTGGTATTGCAGGTGGTAGCATGGTTAGACTCAAAAACAATAGAATATGGAAAGTAGGTCCACGTAGTGCACATATTGCAGGCCTCAAATACGCCTGTTTTGCAGATCCTGAAGATCTAAAGACTGGTGAAATTATCTTGATAAAACCAAAATCAAATGACGAAGAAGATTATGTTGCAATAAAATGCAAAGACGGGACATACGCAATAACAAACACTTGTGCTGCAAATGCGCTAGAGATGATTGAACCTGGAGATTATGCATATGCTGGAAAGACTTCTGCGAAAATAGCATTGAGTCTTTTGGCCCAAAAAGTTGGAGGATCATCAATGGCAGAATCTGCACTCTCAATAATACAAACATCATCTTTTGAGATCACAAAAACAATCACAAAAATTTTGAAGGAATTCAAGATGGAGAATGCAAAAACTGTAATCATTGGTGGTGGAGGGGGTGCTTCTGTCTTGGTTCCATTCATGTCAAAACAACTAGGCATACAATACAAAAAAGCAGATCATGCTGAAGTCATATCCTCTATTGGTGTGGCATCTTCCATGATAAAAGAGGAAATTGAGCAGACAATGCATAATCCAACAAAAGAGCAAATCTCAAATTTGCATAAAAAAATACATGTCATGATTGTAGAAAAAGGAGCGGTTCCTGAATCTGTTGTAATCAACAGTGAATACATTCCAGAAAAATCGATATTAAGAATAACCGCAATGGGTAATGTTGAATATGATAATATATCTAATGCAAAAAATGTCTTTACACTTGATGAAGCAATCGCACGTGCAAGTGAAATAATGAATGTATCAAAAAATTTGATTGAGCTAAGCTTTGAAACAGATAATCATTTTGTGTTTACGGGTCATGTGGAACAGAAAAAATTTCTTGTAACAAAAAAGAGACGCCATATACTTGTACTTGATAGATATGGAGGTATGAAACTCTCAATTGAAAATGGCAAACTATTACATGGGGGCATTTTATCTGTTCTTGAAGAGTTTGAAGATTTCATGTCTTCAAAGCATAATGGAATTGCTCCTCAAGTACATCTCATTGCTGATTTAAAATTAATTGATTATTCAGGTCTTGTCTCTTCCTCTAATATTGTTAATGCAATAAAGAGTGAACTTGAAGGGCTGTCAAAGGGTGCCATAATTGTAGAATTATAGAATGTATACATGTAGCACATATTACAAAATTCTATAATATCATTTTGAAATTCGCATCTGACTTAAATCATCTATCGTTTTGTATACAGTAAAATGATGAAAAATATACATGTAATTTTTCTTTTAGTACTAGTTGCAGTATCCGTTTCAGTAGAACCTGCATTTGCACAAGTTGATGATGAAAAGACAGATTTTGTAGTATATGTGGAAGAAGCCCTAGCACATATCAAGGCTGCAGGAGACGATCTTAATCAAAACAATAACGCTCTTGCAGTATCTCATGTTTCACAACCGTTGACTGATTTGTATGCCTCCATGAAGCCAGAACTGGATGAATATAATGCTGCAACAAGTGTCCAGTTGCAACAAACATTAGCAAGCCTTGGAGACAAAGTAAGCAAGAGTAACAAGCAGGATGCACAAAATGCATTAGATGATGCATCAAAAGTACTGACAAGTGCACTAGATGCGGTTGTTGGTGATACTCTCTATGATAATATTCACTTTAAAGTAGATGTGATAAATGATCTTTTGGAAAATTCAATTGATCCATATGGTGTAGGTGTCGTAAATGGTACCGTTGTATCACCTTTGGATTTTGAGACTGCTACCTCATTTGTATGGCAATCAAAACAACTGTATGCTGACATAAAACCACAACTAACAACTGACCAAATATCTGCAATAGATACAAGGTATAATGATCTAGATTCTGCATATGGCAAAAAAATCGGTATAGGTGATGTTGATCCTATAACTGATACCGTCAAGGCAGCATTTTCTACTCTTGGAGGTCAGACTGCATCTGTTGATCTTTCAACATATTATGCTAATGTGAAAAGTCTTCTCAACCAAGCAAAAAGCGCTTATTCTTCTGAAAATACTGACACTGCACTGAATCTTGTCACTCAGGCATATCTTGACAATTTTGAGTTCATTGAACCCACTTTAGCACAAAGTAACCTCACTCTAGAACAAGACCTTGAAAAGATGATTAGAGAGGATCTACGTGATATGATCAAAAATGGTGCATCTTCATCAGACGTATCGTCTGAAATTGATACAATTCAATCAAAGTTGGATAGTGTTGCATCTGTTGTGCCTGAATTTGGTACACTTGCTGGAAGTATCTTGATACTTGCAATATCTGCTGTTATTGCAATCAGAATAAAAAATAATAAACTAATGCCTAACATGTAATGGATTTTTCAAAAATCTAAAACTATTTTTTTCGGATGAGTAAATTTCATTGATGGTATACTGTGAAAAATATTTGCACATTTTAATTTTAATAATTTTACTGTTTTAAAATTCTAGAATATTCTTTTGTGACGTATGCCAGATATATATAATGATAAAATTTTATACTAAAACTGTAAAATGTCAAAATATGATTTTTTGAATATTAATAGTAAAGCATTAAAACAATTTACTAGTCTAACACTATTAACAATACTGGTTGCCAGCAGTGCAGTAGTAGGTTTGCCAAACGCACTACCACACGTACAAGCTGCAACAAATGCAAACCTGTTTGTCTCTGCAGAAAACTCTCAATGGAACAACTACTTTGCAGGCCCACAGATAATCCAAGTAATAGTGGCTGATCCTGACATAAACAGACTAGACCAACAATATGGAGAACCAGTAGTTATAGTCAACGGAAAAAGACTGCGAATGGCACAAGGAACAGATGGAAACTGGTATGCATACTTTGCAGACAGGAACCAGGCAATCATATCTGGAAACACTGCACAACTATCAGGAAAAGGCCTCAACTTTGGAGGATTCTGCAGTCCATCAAGCACATTTACTCCAAAGGCTGGTGTAACTTACACTGATACCAAGGGATTTACAATTGCAAGAGGCTCTTATGGCTCAACCAATCATACAAACGGTACGATCACAAGTAGCTTTCCAACCTGTACAAATGCAGGCCTGACTGGCCACCCATTGACTGCAGGACAAATGGAACACGTTGTCAGACAAAACAAGACTCTGAACACAAATACTGTAGGCTTTGCTGCAGGCTCTGACTATGTCAACACATGGCCAATCATCCAACTTTATGACTTTTCTGCAATTCCAAGTACTGTAACAGTTGACTACCAAAAGAACGGCGGGGACCAAATTGTCAATCTGACATTTGACAGAATTCCACAACATTTCATAACAACTACAGTAGACAGGAATGCATACCCGCAAAATTCCCAGGTCTTTGTCCAGGTAAATGATCCACAATTAAACATCGACCCGACAGAAGACGATTCCTGGACATGGGGCACCAGTGCTACAAACAATACCGTATTCTATGAAGCATTTACAAGAAACGGTGCAGCTGATGCAGACGGAACAGCTGGAATGCAAAACTTGGCAGGAAACCTTACAGGATTAATGTTCAACCACAATGGAAAACTGACATTTAACCCATCTGCACAAGGTGTGCGAATTGTAGACTATCAGGCAAACGGAAAAATAGTTTACCAAGGAACTCAACGTGGCAATCCTGGTACGGTGCATACAAAATCAATTGGTGCAGGCTCGCAACCACTCACACTCATTGAATCAGGCGGAGTAAACACTGGAGTCTTTGTCAATTGGGATGGTGGCAAAAAGTCTGAAATTGTTACACTGGACTCATCAACAATTAGGGGTCAGTCTGCAACTGTTCGGTATAATGACATCTCTACAAGTATAGTGGGCGGTTTCTCGTTTGCTTCCATTACTCAATCTGCAATAAACAACACCTGGGCGTCTGGCCAGCGAATTCCTGTCACATTGACTGACAATGATGACAACAAGAATGGGAAAATATCTGAGAGGATGTTTCTGTGGGATCCATCATACAAGAGGGCCACAGCAATGGTAATCGGTACTCCATTTACACTATCATCAGGTGGTGCAGCTAATGAAAAAGCAATCTTGGAAGGTAAGGTGCGAATGGCAAATGTTGCAGGATTACCTGGTGTACGAACAATTTTGTTCGGACACGGTGAAAATGCAACTGCTTCCAATCTCCAAGAAGATGAATCATTCAGCGCAAGACCAATCTTCAATTTTACAAATCATACTAGCGGACAAGCAGTAAAAGTCAATTCTACAGGCGCACTATTTGTAGACTTGAAGACAACCATGAATACTCTATTGAAGACTATTCACAATACGAATAGAACCAACAATGGAGAGAATTTCAAGGGCTTCAACTTTATCAACTATGACTTGAGATCACTCTCCAGTCTTAACGGTGCAACTGGGGGGTCGATATCTAAAGTAGGTGTTTACCTAGTTTGGAATTCAACCTCATTGACTAACTCAACTGGTCAACCCATCAATACACGAGCAGTCTCCATTGCAAACTCGACATCATTGCAAGATTTCATAAATCTAAATAGTACAGATACCACAAAGATTGCAAATCCTGGAATCATAAATGAAAATCTGTTTAGCAATATTCCAAAGACTGCCAATATTGGTTTACTTTTCAACTTCACTGTAAGCGGAGGATCTGTAACACTAAGTACTAATGGGCAACCAATTGTTGCAGACTTTTTCAGTGTGGGTTTGATTGGTGACGGCTCACAAAACAATCAAAGAGTAAACAATGGTATCTACAGGTATGAGCTTGAAGAGACAGGCGACAACACTGGAGTCTTTACAGGTACAAACCAGTATGTAATGCTAAATCAATTGAACATCTTTGATCCAAATACCTACTCTACACTACGACCAATCCAGCATGATGCGTTCTTCCCAGCTATACAAGACATGCTACAAGCAGAAGCTCGCGCTCCACAGATCTCATATGTAGATCATGGACAAGACGGTGTTGATACAGTAATATCTGCACAACAAGATGTCCCGACCCATACTGGTGTAGTGTCATTTGATAGCAAAACGTACTTTGAAGGTGATACTGTTACTATAACACTTAACGATCAAGATCTTAATGTTAACAACGACTTGATTGATATTTACACTGCTGTGGACACTGTTGGAGATCCTGCACAGGATACAATTGGAAAAGCGAGTCTTGGAAAATATTCTGATGGACGAGCATTTGGAAGATTATTAGATGTTCAATTTGGCCAACAAAACTTTAGGTGGCAAAAAGACGCATGTACTGGTCAAGATGATACAAGTAACAATGGTCTTGCTTCTACAGGATTCTCGCTAGTTGAAACTGGCCAATCAACAGGAGTCTTTGATGGCACATTCCAGATTCCAGACAAGGTATGCATTAGTTCTACCGAACTAGTAAATAGTGAGGGTCAGAACATCAAGGTCAACTATGTTGACTTTAGAGATTCATCTGGCAAACTAGTTGAAGTGTCTGACAACGCAGGTGTTATTGGTACTACTGGTTCGATAAAGCTTGACAAGGCAGTGTACCCAGTACCGTTCGGACAAATAATCTCCGGTTCTACTGGTGACTTTGCAAAGTCAGCATCAACTGTAACCAGCCAAAAGGGTCTGTTTCCAATGCACCGAGACCTTGCAGGTGATGGTTTGACAAGTTTTAACACATTGTCTAACGGTGATGTTCTAGTTCATGTAAGAGTATTTGATGAAGAACTTGCAGGTGATCCTCTTGCTTCAGGTGTGGCAGATGACAATCATGGTCCTATTCAATTTGCAATAACAAGACAAGGTAGTACAATGATTCTTGCTTATGCTGGAGGTCCAGCTTCCAAATCCGGAGTTATAATAACAAATGAAACTCTTGGCCAGAAACCATCTTCAACTGATATTGCAAATGCAAGAGAAATTGGACCATTACAAGAAGTTACATTTGATACTGGACTTTATCAATCTGATTTAGTAGTTAGATTTACAGATGGACCTGCATCAACAGATTGTCCAAAACCTGACTCATGGCAAGTAACTGATGGAAGTGGATCATCTACAAGTACTGATCAAACTCATAGATTCAATAATGCTGCTCCATCTGGTCAGAATTATTGTATTAGACAAGGTGATGTTATGACAGTAACATATACTGATGAAAGCGATGCTTCAGGCCATACACAGACTGTCACAGATTCTTCAACATTTGACTTAAGAAACGGTGTACTACAATCAGACAAGTCCGTATACATCATCGGTTCAGATATGATTTTGACTCTAGTCGAACCAGATCTTAACCTTGA
>DASUKX010000088.1:0-6732 GCA_036278495.1 Nitrosotalea sp. | reverse complement strand
CTTGTAATGGAAGATCTACCTTTACATTTTTTGGAACATAGATGAATGATCCTCCACTCCATACAGCGCTGTTAAGTGCTGCAAATTTGTTATCCTCCGGTGGAATTACTTTACCAAAATATTTCTTGAATACCTCTGGATGTTCTTTGAGAGCAGTATCAGTGTCCAAAAACAATACACCTTGTTTTGCAAGATCTTCTCTTAGACTGTGATATACAACCTCAGATTCGTATTGTGCACCAACTCCTGCCAAGAATTTCTTTTCTGCTTCAGGAATTCCCAGTTTGTCAAATGTTGCCTTGACTTCGGATGGAACATTGTCCCAATCTTTTTCTGTTTTTTCAGAAGCTTTTGCATAATAGTAAATATTGTTAAAATCGATTTGACCAAGTGAGCCTCCCCAATTTGGCATTGGTTTTTTCATAAAGATTTCATATGAGCGAAGTCTAAAGTCTAACATCCATTGTGGTTCGCCTTTCATTCTGCTGATTTCTTCGACCACTTCTTTTGACAGACCCTTTTTACTGGTGTATACATACATCTCAGTAGAGTCTTTGAAATCGTACTTGCTGTAATCCATATTGAGATTCTCAGAAGCCATAATTAACATAACCCCGTTATGTTATAAAAAAGTTACACCCTGCTTCATACTCGTATAGCGGAGTAGGCCAAGCTAAATGAGATCAATTACAAAAAATCAAATGAAAAACAATTAGGTGCAGCTAAGAAAACATATTCTAAGAATTTAGAATGAGTCTTTAGCTCCAAACTTTTTCTTGGAAAGTCCATTTTTTGTTTAGGAGAAAGTTTCCTACAGATGCAATTGCAACTGCCAAAAATAATGCAATGGAGTAATTCAAGTGTCTTAGCTCAACTAGTCCATACACCATTAACAGTTGGAAGACTGCACCGATTCCACTAAACCCAAGGAATAAGCCATATTGCATAAGAGTTCGCTTTGGCTCAAACGTCCTGTCTTCGAATGTCCATATTTTATTTAGTATAAAATTGGAACTCATTGAAAAAATAATTCCTATCATTGTGGCATAGATGTACCAAAGATTTGACAGAACAGCTCCGAACATGAAAGAGACAAAATAGTTTACCAGTAATCCAGATGCACCGACAGTGTAGAATCTTCCTGCTTTAGATAAAAAGTGAACAGAGGTACGCCTCTCACTTGACTGGACTGACTTGCCATATCTGTATAACTTCCATATGGACTGGAGATAACCAACTCCTACTGAGAAATCAAGTTTGCTTGAACCAGTTGTGCGGTTGATAAAAGTATAAGGTATTTCTTTGACCTTGGCACCTCTAGCTTTTACAAGAATTTCAAGCAGTATCTTATATCCAATTGCATCAAATTTTATATTATTTACAATGTGGCGTTTGAATGCAAAAAATCCCGACATGGGATCCTTAATTTTTATTCCAAGTCCGTGTTGTGCAATTTTAGTTGCACCCTTGCTGATTAATTTTCTTTTAAACGGCCATCCTGAGACGCCTCCACCTTTGATGTATCTTGAGGCCACAACTATATCGCAGTCAGAACTTTGTAGTTCTTCAACCATCTGGGGTATGGTTTGAGGCGGATGAGACATGTCACTGTCCATTACAACCACCGCATCACCTTTTGCACGTTCTATGCCGGTTACAATGGCAGAGCTTAGGCCTCTTTTATTTTCACGACGTATTATTTGGATGGAATATCCAGAGTTTTCAGAGCTTTTTGCATACTCTTCTACAGTCTGACTTGTACCGTCTGGAGAATTGTCATCTACTACAATGATTTCTGCATTCATTTCTTGTGTTAATGCAGCACGCAGAGAATCTAGGATTTTTACAATATTTTTTGATTCATTATACGTAGGAATTACTATGGAAAGAGAACGTGTCTTGGATAGCATTTCAGAGGGCATTGTGCTCAAATCGTATTCTATCATTTCTGATTATCAGACCATTATTAAAATTGCTTTACATTGTAAAGTAATTTTTTATGGCTTCCACTGCTCCCGGTACGGTATGTACATCTGCTGTAAGCGGTTTTACGCCAAATTTTTTGAGTTCATCTGCAGTAAAGGGACCTATAGCAATAGAGGTAGTTTTTTCCAAATGACTCTTTAGAGTTTTTTCATCTACATCAGATAGCATAATATCAAAAAATGCTCGCACTGAGGATGCACTTGTGAATATTATTCCATCCACTTTATTTTGTGAGAAGAGCTTTTTGAATTCAGTCCAGTACGATAAAGCACTGGATGATTTTACATCATACAGATAGACCTCTTTTACTTTGAGACCTATTTTTTTGAGCAATTGTGCAAGAAATGGAGTTGATGCACCACTTCGCGGAACAATTACTTTTTTTCCTTCAGCGTTGAGAAGTGAGAATACTTCGCCTACCCCAACTGATGAGAACCTTTCTGGGACATGTGATACTCGGATGCCTTCTGACTCAAGTGCAGTTTTTGTTTTGGGTCCCACTGCAATTACAGTTGTATTTGCAACAGCAATCTGGAGTTTTTCATACTTTGAAATCTTTTTTGCAGTATCAAACAAGAGTTTGACTGCCTTTGAGCTCATAAAAACAGAATAGTCTGGATCGTCAGATTTTACCGCATCTAAAAACTCATCTACCATTTCTTTCCCTTTGCTTACCAGTTCTATTGTTGGCAAAGAGATTGCTTTTGCTTTTGCACTAGATACTAGTTTGGTAAATTCTTCTGAATCTTCTTTTGATCTTGTAATTGCAACAACTTTTCCTTTCATAGTCATCTCCAACCTATTTTATCAGAGAGGTTTACCACTTTGCCTACTATAACTATGGACGGAGGCTTGATCTTGGCTTGAGTTACTTTTTTGGATATGTTGGATAAAGTTCCCTTTATCATTTTGTGTTCGTCAGTTGTTCCGTTTTGAATCACTGCTACTGGAGTATTTTTGCTCAATCCTCCGCTGATTAATTTCTTTGATATAATGTCAAGTCGTGATAACCCCATCATTATTACTATGGTATCTACTGCTTTTGCAAGTCTTTTCCAGTCAACTACACCTTCTTTTTTCTTGGCATCCTCATGACCTGTCACAAATACTACAGATGATGCATATTCTCTGTGTGTAAGAGGTATTCCAGAATATTCTGCAGAGCCAATTCCAGATGTTATGCCAGGAATTATTTCATATTTTACTTTGTGTTTTCTTAGAAACTCTGCCTCCTCTCCACCTCGTCCAAAGATGAAAGGGTCTCCACCTTTTAGTCGTACAACATTTTTATTTTTTTTCGCAAATTTTACCATCAGATCATTTGTAGTATCTTGATGCTTGTAATCATCACCAACATCTCTGCCAACGTACATCTTCTCAGCCCTCTTTGGAATCATGGCAACTATTTTTTTACTTACCAGTCTGTCATAGAGAACAATATCTGCAGATTTGATAGATTCAACTGCCTTTAGCGTGATAAGTTTTGGATCTCCAGGACCTGCACCAACAATGAAAACTTTGCCTGTCATTTGCTATTCCATTCCTCTACTTTTTCTCTCCAGTCCTTTGCAATATCTGCAATTCCTCTCTCTTTGAGTTCTGCTGCAGCTTGTTTACCAAGATCATTTGCCTTACTTGTTTCCGAGTCTTTTTCTACCATTATAGATTTACTCCCATCTATTGAATATACAATCACTTTTAATTTTAGTCGATCATTGTCCCTGTGTGCAAATGCTCCAACTGGGAACCTACAGCCAGAATCTACAAACATAGAAAGAGACCTTTCTGCCTCTACAGCATTACGGCTCTCGGGGTCTTCGATTTTTTGTAACAGTTCAATCAAGGAGGAATTATCCCTTCTTGATACAATACCGAGTGCACCCTGTCCTGGAGATGGCGGAAACGTGTCCATTGGTAATCTTTGAAACTTTACATCAAGACCCAATCTGGAGATTCCTGCCTGGGCCAAGACCACACCGTCAAATTCTCCGTCATGAACTTTTCTTATTCTTGTCTCAATGTTTCCACGAATTGGCTTTACCACAAGATCTGGCCTGACTCTAGTAATTTGTACAGCTCTTCTCAAGCTACTAGTACCAACAAGTGATCCTTTTTTTATTACATCTAGAGTGCTTCCGTCACTGGATATGAAGACATCATTTGCTTCTTCTCTTTTTGGAATGCATGCCAATACAAGATCTTCTGGAAGATCTGCAGGTATGTCTTTTAGGCTGTGTACTGCAAAGTCAACTTTTTTTTCTGCAACTGCTCTATCAATTTCTTTTTCAAATATTCCCTTTTGGTTTATTGTAAACAGAGGTCGTGCATCAGTATCACCTTGAGTTTTGATTGTTAGTATATCAAATTCTGTTTGTGGTGATTTATTTTTTAATTCAGATACAACCCAGTTTGTCTGAGTAAGTGAAAGCAAGCTACCTCTTGTTCCAATTAGATATTTCATTTCTTCACAGCTCGCAAAGCTTTTTCATATGCAGTAATTGTTTCTTTCATGTCATCTTTAGAGTGGGCATATGATAGAAAGACTGTTTCAAATTGTGATGGTGCAATGAATACGCCATTTTTGAGTAACGCTTCAAATAATTTTTTGAATTTTACCATGTCTGATTTTTTTGCAGAGGAATAGTCCACAACAGGTTCATCAGTGAAAAATATTTGAAACATGGAAGAAATTGAATTGATTTGATGTGGAATTTTCATGTCAGTTGCCAAATCACGAATTGCAGAAACTAGTTTGGTGCAGTTCTTCTCAAGTTGTGGATATAATTTTGACTTGAGAGTATTCATGGTTTTAACAGAAGATACGCCAGCAGAGACAGAGATGGGATTTCCTGCATAGGTGCTTGCTTGGTAGACCTTGCCTTCAGGAGAGAGCATGTCCATAATCTCACTTTTTCCTCCAACTGCTGCAATTGGAAATCCGTTACCTAGTGCTTTTCCAAGTGTTGTGATATCAGGTTTTATTGTAAAGTATTTTTGGGCACCGCCAGGAGACATTCGAAATCCTGTAACTACCTCATCGAAAATTAGTGTGACGTTTTTTTCCAGAGTCATTTTTCTTAGATCACTTAGAAAATTCTTTTCTGGCAATACTAGACCCATGTTTGCAAGAACTGGCTCGACAATTACTGCAGCAATGTCATTGTCTTTTTCCAATACGGATTGCAGTTCTTCAGAATTGTTATACTGAACCACTAGAGTATTTTTTGATACTTCATCCAAGCTTCCTTCAGAGACTGATATACCAATGTGTGCTGCACCCGAACCAGCCTTTACCAAGACATAGTCATGTGCACCGTGATAGCATCCTTCAAATTTTATTATTTTTTTCTTTTTTGTAAATCCCCTTGCCAATCTAATAGCAGTCATTGTTGCTTCGCTGCCGGTATTAACCAGACGTATCTTTTCCATGGATGGAAAATTTCCAGATATTAATTCAGAAAGAGATATTTCAATTTCTGTTGGAGCACAGTAAAGGGTTCCCTTGTCCATTTGTTTTTTTACATCAGAGATTATTTCTTTTCGTCTGTGTCCAAGAAGTAATGCGCCATATGCATTACAGTAATCAAGATAATGATTTCCATCCACATCCCACATTACACTACCTTTGGCTTTTTTTACAAAGAATGGATAAGGATCATAATATCGCACAGGACTGTTTATTCCTGACGGAATGATTTTTTTGGCACCTGCAAACAGATTCTTGGAGCTTGCCATTTACATGTAAAATAAAGTAATTGTAATTATAACCTATATGAAAAATAGGGCTTGCTAGAAATTTAAGGGAGTTTTGCTGGGCAGTTTACAACAGTGTCTTTTGCGGGACTTCCAAGAGTGCATGTGTTCTGTCCACTTCCACCTTGGATTATGTTACTGCCAGTACCTACAATGACTTGCATGTTTCCACTACCACCTTTGATGATGTTATCTCCGTTACCTGCGTAAATGGTATTTGTTCCATTACCTGCGTAAATGATATTATTTCCGCTTCCTGCAATGACACAGTCACCAGATGGACCTTCGTGGATGACATCATTGCCATCAAGTCCAATTATCAAGTTTGGTACAAGTGAGCCAGCAAGTGTTTCTGTTCCATCTGTGCCCATTACCAAGTTGTAATCAGAAGATGGTTTACCACATGCAAGTACTGTAACTGTTTGGTCTAGAGTCTTTTCATTACCAAACTTGTCAGTTGCAATCCATTGGATGATTGTTTTACCAATATGGAATATTCCAGTAGAGTTGCTAGTTATCTTGGGTGATGTATCAATTATTCCAGTTCCATTAGCATCGCCTATTACAAGAGGTGTTTCAAATGCAGTAGCATCAGTTGTGATATCTTTAGGAATTACTAATTGAGGTGGTGATCTGTCAACAACCTGGACTAGCTGTGTTGTGTTTGCAGTGTTTCCTGCTTCATCTTTTACTGTCCAGACTATTGTTGTGTTTCCAAACTGGAATGATGCGGGAGCATTGTTTGTGGTAGATTCTACTTGCACACTATCACTAGATATTGCATTTCCAATGTTTACTAGAGTACCTGTAGAGCTTGTTGCATTAATGATAACATCATGTGGTGCAGTTATCTTTGGTGCAGTGGTATCTACTACATCTACTAGTTGAGTGCCATTAGATACATTTCCTGATAGATCCTTTGCAATCCACAATATTGTAGACTTGCCTAGTGGGAATGTCTTTGATGCGTTGTTTGTAATTGTGACTTGCTGA
>DASUKX010000087.1:0-3171 GCA_036278495.1 Nitrosotalea sp. | reverse complement strand
CAACTTTGCCATCTCCAACTTTTTTACCATCTACTGAAATGACTGGACTTATTTCTGCTGCCGTACCAGTCAAAAATACTTCGTCAGCAAAATAAATCTCTGTTCTAGGGATTTCACGTTCTACTATCTGGTATCCAAGATCTTCTGCTATCTTAACTACGGAATCTTTTGTTATTCCCTCCAATGCTGATGAACTGGGTGGGGGTGTTAGCAACTTTTCATCTCTTATGATGAATATGTTTTCTCCAGGTGCCTCACTTATGTTTCCTAGATGATCTAATAATATGGCCTCATCGTAACCATTTCTCTTTGATTCTTGTGTTGCTAGTATGGAATTGAGATAGTTTCCGCCCATTTTTGCAAGTGGCGGTGTGGAAATGTCATGGATTCGTCTCCATGAAGATATGCCTACCTTGATTCCATTTCTGTTAAACAGTTCTCCAAAAGGAAACATAACTATGGCTGTATGTGTTGGAGTGTTCTCGGTTACATGAAGATTAATTCCATGTTTACCTACAAAGTAAAATGGTCTTATGTAACACGATTCCTTTACATTATTTTTTTTACAAATCTGAATTATTGCATTAGCAATTTCTTTGTCTGTAAATCTAAGGGAAATTGAATATACCTTTCCTGAATTCCTAAATCTCTTGATATGATCTTGTAATCTAAAAATATTCAAGTTTTTAGAATTCCAATATCCTCTCAGTCCTTCAAAAACTGAAGTCCCATAATGTATGGCATGAGTCATGACTGGGACTTTGGCATCTTCATCTCTTACCAATTTTCCATCGAACCAGACAAATTTTGGAACAAAAGGTTTCATATTGAAAAACCGAATCTGTCTATAATTAATCTATTTCTACCAGAATCCTGTACTGGGAAACTTCATTCCTAGTATTCTATATGTGAGATCCTCTGCATTTGCAAATTTCTTTACAACCTCCCAATTATCGTGTATTATTCGTACTATCTCAGGTTCAACATAATCTTCCCAATCCGTATCTTTCCCCATTGCTGAATCAAACATTTTTTGTTTTACAGAAGATGCAGAGGTTTCTTTTCTCTTACCTATTCTGGGATTGAGTCCGTATAGATTGAGTACAAAACCTTCAGCTTTGTCTCCAGTGTATGTGAAATAATCTGTTGCTGTTCCATCCAGAATTTGTTTTTTAATTTTCCAAGAATAAGGAGATAACATTGGAGGCATGTATTTTGCAAATGGTGCATAAAATGTATAATTTGGAACAACCGTAACACTGCTATCAAATACCGCTTGGAGCATTTTTTTTCGTAATTCATAACTAAAAGGAAAACTTCTGCTATTGATCTCCTTGCCATTTTTCATGAATATTACTGGCAGAACTCTTACTTGATTTTCATTTTTTAATTCATTGATAATCTCTACGTGAGCCTTGGTAACAGGATTCAGGTGCGCTAGATAGATTGCCGTTGTCAATTGTCTTTCTGTATTTTCGTGTCATATTTCAATCATTTATTCCGAATTGTTATGATACCTGCAAGAATAGGGACGATGGGACTTGAACCCACGACATCCAGCGCCCGAGGCTGGCAGTCTACCAAGCTAACCTACGTCCCTGTAAGACTCGCTATGGTAATAGAATATTATTCTTTCAAAGAATCTTTCTAGCCGTATGACTCGTATTTTATTTCAAAGCTCTTATCTGCTCTCTTACTTCTTTCTGTGACAAAGCCTTTTGGTGTCAATACATCTAAGCAACCGTCTATGGTGCCTTGCCAGCCACATATGAAAAATACTGTGTTATCTTTTGTGACTTTCTCACCAACCATCTTTTCAAGTGGAGACATTTCTCCATCTTTTGACTGTAAGAAACTTTCTACTCTACCTTTGTGACCATTCCAAGTCCTGTTAAACCATTCATCTGGTCTGCTAATGGTTGCTCTATATCTGAAGTTCCACTTGTCTTTTCCTCTATCAAGACTTTCTTCTTCTAGTTTGGTTAATTCAT
Source organism: Nitrosotalea sp. (assembly GCA_036278495.1). Classification (GTDB taxonomy): domain Archaea; phylum Thermoproteota; class Nitrososphaeria; order Nitrososphaerales; family Nitrosopumilaceae; genus Nitrosotalea. The sequence continues at coordinate 1,180 of DASUKX010000087.1, read as the reverse complement.
CTCTGTAACCTAATTCATCAACATAGCTTGCACCATGATATACTACAATCTCTCTTTTACTTCCTATTGCATGAAGATGTTTTGCATAACTGAGAAATGGAGCAAGGCCTGTACCACCCCCAAGACAAACTATTCTTCTATTGTCTGGTTCACCGTCTGGTTTCTTTTCTTCTATGGTGAAAGGACCTGTTGGCTTTAACCAAATTATCTCATCTCCTTCTTTTGCACTAAATAATACTGTAGTAAGACGTCCTGGAAGTGGTTTTCTTACCCATCTTATGTATAATTCAATATAGTTTCTGTTCTCTGGATTTGATGCAATTGAATATGCTCTTCGAATAATCTTGTTTTCTGCCGCTACGTGTGCTCCAAGTGTAAGAAATTGTCCCGCCTTGTATTGTGGTACTTCTCCACCTTCTTTTGGTTTGAATCTGAAAACTGCTAAGTCTTCCTTCTGAATTTGTATGTATGAAATTATTGCTTTGCTGTCTACGACCACGCGAGGATTTTTGATTTAGATAGTTAAATATCTTATGTTGCTATTTTGTGTCCTGAATTTTTGATTTACACTAAACGTTAATAACCTCTCAAAAAAAGTTAATGCAAATCAGATGTAACATTCTGGTTGAATATGGGCCGGTCGTCTAGCCTAGTAGGATACGCCCTTGGCATGGGTGAGATCGTGGGTTCAAATCCCACCCGGTCCACTTTTTCAAGTCACTGTAATTGAATGGGTTGACATGGGAGCAAGTGGATTTATGTCACGTAAATTATCCCAGATGAATATCTCGATTTTATAATTTCCTCGTTCGCTAGGGGTCCATGAAAGTGCAGCGGCAAGGGTTTGATTATTTGCAAGAGATCCTGTTGCATAATTAAGATCAACAATTGCTCCATCCGAATTGATTATCTGAACTATGTATGCCCAATCAATATTTTTTCCATTCATGTTCTTCAATGATGTTTGTAAGTTAAGCTGCTGGTCAACTACTGGTGATTTTATCTCCTCACCGAGGGAATTTACTATCTTAAAGTCAGATGTTGAAATCTCTTCGTATCCGTACGCAGAACTAGCTCCAATAATTGTTACTGCAAAAACTAGTAACAGCAAAAACTTCATTGCCTCAAATTTTTCATTCTTAGATTTAAATTATCCCAAATGGTAGTCAGCGCATGTCCG
>DASUKX010000086.1:0-2492 GCA_036278495.1 Nitrosotalea sp. | reverse complement strand
CTGTTGCAGTCATCAAACAATTTGGCAGGTCTTTTACAAAATTGCAAACCTGGTCTATAAGATCTTCTGTAGATTTGGCAGTCTTGAATCTCAGGTATAACGCCTCAAAATCCTCTACAATTGATTGACGTAAAACTGTCTCATAACCCTTGATTATCTGCTTTTTTTCAAGTCGTTGAATTCTATATGCAACGGCTCTGTCCTGGATACTATGTCCCTCATTTCGAAGCTTAATGCCTATCTGGCGTGCAGGAGTTCTTGCATTTTCCATGAGCAATTCCAGTATTCTCCTGTCTATGTCGTCAACTACAGTCAAAAATGTGTCTGACATTTAATGATGTATAATGAAAAAACACACTTGAGTTTGTGGAATGGTATTCTGAACAAGCTAAGTTTGGCGTGTTTTATTTTATGATGTAATAGGACGAAAATAATTATTTTGATTCTGAAATTGTTGCCTTTAGTGTCATGGTGCTCATTACCTGTGATAGTGAGCGTATCTTGTGTGATAGTATCTGATCAAACTCTTGCGAGCTTTTTGCCTGGATCTCGGCTATCACATCATATGCACCAAATGTGACATGGGCACTTTTTACCTCTGGTATTGTCTTGAGCTCTTCTATGATGTAATCTTCTGCACCTAATTCACAGTTGATTAGGACAAATCCCTTTTCCACACTGTTTCATCTTGTTTACGTTACTTAACTTTTTGTCTATTTTCACAAAATGTTTTCTACTTTACAAGATTCTGAATTCTTGGGTCATAGCATACTGGAAAATACGGCTTTAAGATGCCGTTACATGATTCATTGATGATATTCTGGGAGTAGGTGCACTCTGTCTTGTTTAGTATTTTACTAGAACATTTATCCAGAATAATCTGCAGCTTGCTGTCTAGTTGTTGTATTTCTGATATTATCACAGAGTTTAGGCCCATGTTTGCTATCTGTTGCAGTCTGTCATCGTTGCAAGCAGGGGTAGCACTGGCATGGCACAAATTCATTACCTGCCTTGCAGTGGTGGCACAAGTGGTAATTGACTCGTTGCCGCTTGCCTTCGAACATGTGTCAATAAATGACAAGACCTGGTCCTGGAAATAATTTGGATTTGAGACGGTATGGTTGATGTCTTTAGATATTATCTTGTCAATTCGCGGGTCTTGACAGGCTTGGACCGAGCCCATTTTTTCCATGGAACATTCTTGTTTTAGTTCCATCATGGTTGTCTGGCATGAGGAAATATCTGACTGGACGCAAAGATTGACCAAGTGAGAAATCGATCCGTTCAACTCTTCTGATACTTCGGTCATCTGGTTCTGTGCAGAAACTATCTTGAAATCAACTGTATCCAAAAACTGGTCAATTCTTGGATCTTTGCAAATTTGCTTGTCCTGGTATTCTGGTTTACTACATTGTTCCTTTAGATTCGAAATTGATATCTTGCAACTAGTCAAACTATCCAGGGTCTGAAACTGCATACAATCATTTACAAGATTTAGGTTTTGTACATTTGACTGGGAAGATGATTTTACGGATTCAGGTTTTTGGTCTTGTCCTGTCATGTAGTAAAATCCGATATCGCCTATGACTGTAATTGCAAACACTGCAATTACAATTGATATTAGATACATCATCTTGCGCATGTATCTAGTTACAATCATTTGGTATATTGCAATTTACTTTTGTATGTCAAAAGAATCACAATCTATAGGAATAAAACCAAGGCTGAGTAATGTAAAACCTGACTAAAGATTTTCCATGTATTTCATGTCACACAAACTGTTGCAAAGAATATACAATATTTGTAAACGCACATGATGTTTACAGGCTTGCAAAAGGGCTTGGGCAAGAACCTTCAAGTTTTCTTGAGATTTATGGCGCCAAGGATTTTGATCTTGGTGTCAAGGTAAAAGAAGGTTTGATAGATCTTGCCTTGAAACAAAAAGATGGTGCCTGCACGTTTCTTGTTGGCTCGGGTGATATTTTTCGGTGTACTGTAAATGAATTCAAGCCCGGAGTGTGCAAGTCATACCCATTCCAGATTAAAAATGGAGGCTTGGTCCAGATGGATAGTAAAATGTGCCCTGTTGACTGGGATATCAAAGAATTCGAGTCCTTAATGTCAATTCACATCAAAAAAGATGAGGCAGAGTGGAAGTTCTATGATGATCTTATTTTGGAATGGAATGCAAAGCACTGGATAAAAAAACCATTGTCTTCATTTCTGAGATTTATCATGGATAAAGTAGAGATTTCTTTAAAATAGTGACAGCCAACGAAGGGATTTGTCAATTTGGGTCAAAGCCCTACGAATTGTCTATTGTAGCACCTTTCTCACTGATCTTCATTTCTTCTCTAACTCGCTTTATGTCTGAAATTGTATAGTGTTTTACATCTGTTCCACGATGATAATTTCCTATACCATCTGATATGATATTGAAAATAATTGTATATTCTACATCATCTAAGAATTTGTAATTAATCCATAGTATT
>DASUKX010000085.1:0-3369 GCA_036278495.1 Nitrosotalea sp. | reverse complement strand
CAAGGACCAGCAAAGGTACACCTATCTCAGAATAACAAACGAGGAGTTTCCTCGCCTCATGGTAGCAAGAAGGACAAGAACTGGTCAGTTTCTAGGCGGAGGTAAGGTATACGGGCCTTTTACACATGGCAGCTCAAAGATGCTATCAATAGGTCTACTGCGAAAGACATTCAAGATAAGAATCTGCAAGAGGCTTCCAAAGGAAGCGTGCCTGGAATATCACCTTGGAAACTGTGAGGCACCATGCCAGTTCAAACAGGCAGGTGAAAATTACGGCAAGCACATATCGGATTTGGAATCAATTCTAAAGGGCAAACAGCGGCTGGAAGATTTTGTAAAAAAACTAGACTTGGAAATGAAAGAGGCATCAGAGAATCTACAGTATGAAAAAGCTAAAGAGATACACGATACACTTCAACGCTTGTCAAACCTTCAAGTCAAGCAAAAAATGGAATCGCCAAGAATAGGATCAGATGAAGAATATTTTGGAATAAAAATCAAAGACCAATCTGCACACTTGATGAGCTTTCGCCTGTCTAACGGAGTGATAAAGGACAGGAACAAGTTTTCTTTTGATCTGGTCGGCGACAATACATTTTCAAGTTTCCTGTCACAATACTATTCCACAAATCCAATTCCAAAATACGTCGTAGCAAGTGAGATGCCAGACAAAAAAGAAATACTTGAAGAAGTGCTTGCGCGCTCATCTGGGTTTTCAGTGCACATCATAGTTCCAACATCTGGAAAAAGACGTGAAATCATTGATCTCATCATGAAAAACATTGCACTTGTGATTGCCAAGGGTGCAGACCCCGCATTAGTAGAACTTCAGGAAATACTAGGCTTGTCAAATATTCCAAGAACAATAGAATGCTTTGACATTTCAAACCATGGAGAAGATTATGCCGTAGGTTCCATGTCATGTCTTGTTGACGGCAAGCCTCACACCTCAGACTATAGAAAATTCAAGATAAAGACAGTCAAGGGTAGGGACGATTTTGCAATGATAAATGAGATAGTAAAAAGACGATATCTAAGACTAAAGGAGGAAAAAGAAAAGATGCCTGATCTCATACTAATTGACGGCGGTAAGGGGCAACTACGTGCAGCACTTGAGGCATTACATGCAATTGGTGTGAATATCCCATGTGTATCTCTTGCAAAAGAAAATGAAGAGGTTTACCAACCTAAGACTAGCAAGCCAATTGTCATGGCAAAAAACAATCCTGCACTCAAAGTCTTGCAGCATGCAAGAGATGAAGCCCACAGATTTGGTGTTGCGTACAACAGGGCAATTCGCAAGTTTACTTGATGATACTAGTTTTTCAACTCTAGGTGTATTTGATACATAGTCTTTGCAGGTAATTTTCTAATTTGTCCCACTTTAAATTCTAGGACGTATCAGTAATACTAGGTGCAAAAGTGTCTAGAGAATATTTGTCATTTAATTTTGCAGAAAAGCTAATCCAGCAAAAAGGATCTGGATACCATGTCATTTTAGGAGTGTTAGTTCTTGTAATCGGGATTGGCATAGGTTTTGCAACAAATAACAATTCCATAATTTATGGATCTCTTGTATCGGGTATCGCATTAATCATTTCTGCATTTCTTATGATCATCAAGCAATATGAAAGGGCAATAATATTACGACTTGGAAAATACCAAAGACAAGTAGGTCCTGGCATTCAGACAAGATTACCATTTGCAGACAATATTCTTGTTGTCGACATATGAGAAAAAGTAAGTGAATTCAAAGCTGAGAGGATGTTGACAAAAGATAATGTTCCTGTAACTATTGATGCAATACTTCGTTACAAAATAATCGAAGAGCGTGCCAAAGATGCAATATTAAACGTACAGAACTTTAACCAGATGATACAACAGGTCTCCTAAACAACGCTTCGCAATAACATTGGCTCTTCACAATTCCAAGATGTACTTTCAAAAAGAGAAGAGATCAATCAACACGTAAGAACCATAATCGCAACAGAAGCAAGTAATTGGGGAATTGAGGTAACAGGAGTGGAAATTCGCCAGGTGATAATACCTCAAGAACTAGAATCAGCCATGTCAATGCAAGCACAAGCAGAGCGAGAAAAAAATGCCAGAGTGACATATGGAGAGTCTGAAATACTGGTTGCAAAAAAATTCGAAGAGGCGGCAAGGGTTTATGCAGACAACCCCGTAGCATACGCACTAAGGCAATCAAACATGCTGTATGAATCAATCAAGGTACAAGGAAATACGATTGTAATGATCCCATCAGAATCACTGAATGCAATGGGTTTTGGAAACTTGGGAACTACCATAGCATATCTTGAAAGCACCAAAAATGCAGTAGCACAACAGAAATCAAAAGACAGTGGTGTCAAGCAAGAAAACAGTGGTTCAGAGTAAAAAATATTGTAGAACATCAGAGATGAAACTAGTTAACACACTACATGTAATCATCAATAGAGCCTTCACGCAAAGGTTGTGCGTCATAGCCCATTTTTACAAGATCTGCAGCAAATTCATCCACAAATCCGTGAACCGTATAGATTTTTTCAGGATTGCATGTTTTTACCAACTCTACTAATTCATTATAATCACAATGGTCACTTAGTGGAATGGAATAGTCATGTCCACGTGCAAAGGAAAATCTAGATGATTGCGCCCATCCGCTAAATCCAATTGTTATTGCGTCATACTTTGATTTCATGTGCTTGACAAATGCATTTCTTCCGCTCATGTTTGGTGCAATCATAAGCCAGGGTTTTCGCTCAAGAAGTCCAAATGATTCTGCTTCAGTATGTCCAATGGACTCGTTAAGAGGTACACCAAACTGTCTATACAGGTCATTTACTTTTTTTACAGAATCATGATAGTATGGCTGCCAGTGAGAGAACAAGTACGAGAGAATTTGGGCCTTGCCAAGCTCATACCCAAGCAAAATGACGGGTTTTCCCTTTCCGTACAATTCTGAAATGATTTCGTTTACACGCTTGACAGTATCATCAATTGTAGGAAAGACATACTCTGGCATGCCAAATGTACATTCTGTAATCAGCGTTTTGCACTTGGGTGCTGTTGCGCCTTTCATAAATCCCCTGTCACGAATCGAAATATCACCAGTGTAAAACAAGTCATCAAACAAGAGACCCTTTGCCCCAAGTATGTGACCTGCATCAATCATGGAAAAATTTTCATACTCTTCGACAGAATTTTCAATCAAATATCCTCTCAGTTTTGCAATCTCGGTTGTCTGTTTTGAGGCAATGAGTACACCCTGTCCTTTCTGGTTATGTAAATGATCCAGGTGAGCATGAGATACAAAGCTGATTCCATTTTCAGTCCCACGCTTTGGATCAAGGTTTACTGTCTTGTCTC
>DASUKX010000084.1:0-14371 GCA_036278495.1 Nitrosotalea sp. | reverse complement strand
TTATGGCACCTACAAGGACTATTATTCCACAACTGATGAGACACTCAAAATTACAAACAATCCGTCAAATGCTGCAAGAGTTGATTTGATTGATACATCTGGAACTGTAATTGCATCAGGACCAGTAACTGCTGGAACTGCTACAATATCCATTGGACAGTATCACTATCCGATGGCTGGAACAATCAAAGTGTACGACTCTGCAAATAATATCATCGCATCTACTTCAAATGTGGTGAGCATATTTGGCGGAGATGTGTATTCGTATAATTAATTTTTAAAAAATATAATTTTAATTAAAGTTTAATAAAATTAAATATAAAAAAATTCTAGATTACTATCTTGGCCAGATCTTCTTCTGGTTTTGATGACACCATGTCACCAATCTCAATGGTTAATTTCAGGAATTTTCTGCCTTTATCTGTTATTCTGTATACTTGTGCACCTTCTTCATAGCCTATCATTCCGCTTTCTTCCAACAGTGAAAGATACTCTTTCAACTGGGTATATGACAAGTATGCCTTGTACATGATCTTAGTTTTCGTTGTGCCTACTGTTACTGAATCAAGTATCATTGAGATTATTTCTGTGCGACTACGATACTTCATGTCTACAAGAGGTAAATATTATTATAAAAGTAATTGGTTGAAATCTTCTAGAACATTGTTACATTTTCCTAATGGATGATTGTTCTAGAGATTTTTGTGCATATTGTGATATTTGCTAAATACAAATGATTTCTATGCATGTGATGATAATTCCTTGCGCGACGATAGAGTATGATGGGAAAAAAACATCTCTCCAGCTTAGAGGTGTAAATGAATATTGATTTGTGACATGTTTGGCAAAAAAACCTCGATTTTTGCCTTGTTTGTGCTTGTTTTTGTACTGTCCTGGTCACTAGGTTCATCACAAAATGTGTATGCACAGTCAAAGACTGGAATGATAGTTCCATTGTACAGCTATCCTGGAAATGACTGGGATACACTTGTAAAAGAAAAACAAAGCCATCCATCGGTTCCAATTGTTGCAATAATAAATCCTGACAGTGGACCTGGTACAAAGGATACAAACTATCTATACGGGATACAAAAACTCCAGTCTGCTGGAATAAAAGTGATTGGATATATCTACACTGCAAACATTGGCTACAATGCAATTACAAGTTACATAAATGACTACAAAGATTGGTATCATGTAAATGGTATATTCTTTGATCAAATGTCAAACGTAAAAGGAAATGAAACATTCTATGCAAGTCTGACAAATTATTCAAAATCTGTTGGGCTAAACTTTACTGTTGGAAATCCCGGGATTGATACACTGCCTTCATACATTGGAACTGTGAACAATATGGTGATTTATGATAATCCAAATCTTCCACCTGACTTGTCGTTTGAAGGGTGGCACAAAAATTTCACCAAATCGAATTTTTCATTTATTGCATATGGTGTAAATGCTACAAACAAGGCTTATGTTGAAAACATGTCACGGCTTGTACAGTACATGTACATATCAAACACTATGTTGCCAAACCCATTCAACTCTCTCCCTGGATATTTTGATACAATGATGAACTTGCTTGATATGCAACAAAACAACACTGTATTCATAACTGTAAATGCGTCATCAATTACAGGAAAACCAATGGTTGGGCTTTGGACTACGGTCACATATGGAAAAAATAGCAGCTCTGGTTTTACACCGTTTACCTTTAGTGCCAATCAAGAAAATAATTACACTGTGACAGTGTCAAACTTTGGAAACTATACTCTAGACCACTGGGATGACGGGACAAAAAGTAATACAAGAACAATAACTCCTATAGAAAATCTCACCCTGACTGCATTTTATGGAACAAATACTGGCCAGTCTTCAAATCAAACCATCCCTATGAACCAAACTATGTCTACAAACAAAACAAGTATGGCTCAAGTGCAAAAACCTGCCTCACATGATAACGGATATGCATACTCTACACCAAAATCAACTCGTCCACATGATGTTGGTTCTGTCTCTGCAACAGTATCATATCCGACAGGAGATAGGGCTTACACATATGGAGTGTCTTTGAAGATCTACCAAGATTCCAGTCAGTCAATTTACCGAAACATTGATTCAATATCTGACAATCCATTTGTGATTGATTCTTTACCGCTTGGCCATACGTACAAAATTGAAATTTATGCAAATGGCATGTGCGCTGACATTGAATATGTTCGACTTGATCAAGGATCTCAAAATTTGGCACACAAGAATTTGATCCTCCACCTGGCTCCACCAGGAGGTATGCGCCCTAATGTGTTTTACAATGATGGTGTAACTCCCATTGCAAATGCAATTGTATACATAAAAGATCAAGAGAACAAAACATGGGGCATGGACTTTACTGATGTCCATGGACAAACATTACGTTTCTGGTTGGAGCCTACTATTATGAACAATGACCACTATACAGTAGATGTAAAAATTGGTCAACACTTGTCATCTTCTTACTGGCCAGTATTTTTGTATCCTGGTGTTGGAAGGGAAATAAAGCTAGTTACACCATGGCCTCCTATGGTTGACAGTCTTGTTACTGTAAAGGCATATGATCAACAATCCAAGATCTTGTCTGCAAAAAATAGTAGCTTTGCAGTAGATCTCTTGGACAATAACGGCAATCTTATCTCTGAATCAAAAATTGACTACCATGGGGAATCAAATTTCTCAAATCTCAAGGTTGGTGACTATGTGCTTCGTCTAGTGGATCCAAGCAATGGGGACAAGTGGGGTGAATCAAAGATTACAATAGATGGAACCAAGACAAGTTTTTCAATAACCAAGGGCGATGCACCTCTTGGAATATCTAATACTCCAAATTCTTGAGTCCGTGTAATCTGGAAAGAGATGTTTTTCAAGGCATGACATGTTGATGATCTTGATTTTGTATTCTATTGAATGAAATCGTTAATTTTTTTGCATGTTTTTTACTGGCAGGATAAATGAAAAAATTGCACCTGTTTCTTCACTGTTTTCTGCCCAAATTTTTCCATTATGTGTCTCTATGATGTTTTTGCAAATGTATAGGCCCAGTCCTGTTCCGCTATCTGATTTTGTAACAAACTTTGAGAATAATATTGGAATTATCTGGTGGTCTATGCCTGGCCCATTGTCTTTTACGCTTACAATTGCATTGCCGTCTCGGATTTTTGATTTTATGGTAATTGTTCCCGTTTTCGTAAACTTGATTGCATTGTGTAACAAATTGGATACTACTTGGGAAATTCTGTCTCTGTCTGCTTCGATGTTAATGGGATGACCGTCATTTTCTGTTATAATGCTTACGTTTCTGTTTTCTATGTATGCTCCCTCGTCTTTTACAACATTTCCTATGAGTACATTGATGTCAAATGTTTCTTTTTTTAATGTAAGTGTTTTACTTTCTATCCTTGTTACACTTAGAATGTTATCAGTAAGACGGTGCAATCTTTTTGCATTACGGACAATTATTTTTATTTCTTCATTGTCACTACCGAGTCTTTCTGCGAGCAATTCTACGTTTACCAATATGGGCATGATTGGAGTACGAAGTTCATGAGCTGCAATATTGATGAACTCTGTCTGCATGACAAGCTGTCTCTGAACTGATTTGAAAAATTCTGATGTGATTATTTTTCTTGCCTCTGACTTGGCAGTACTTGATATTATTGGATCGCGAATTGCTTTTTTGAGCATCTCGTCTTCTATCTCCGTGTCACGAAGAATCTGGATGAATTTTTCTAATGCTTCCAGTCCACGATTTACACGAATGTTTGCCTCTCTGAATACTGACTCTTGATTTAGTCTATCTTTTATCAATTCATGTTTCTTGATTATGGATAGTGTGGTATCGTTTAATTTTTGTCTCACTTGCTCTATTTTTTCTGCTCTTTTTTGTATCAACTCCTCACGAGCAGTAAATGCGTCCATCTTTACCTTCTCAACTTGTTCTTTTATGTGGTTCTGGATTTTCTTTACCTGTAACGCATGCATTATGGCTCTGTCATTTTCGTCATATGTGCTCATCTAGGTACTCGCTCCATCACGTAAATCTTTCAGAATCTCTTCTTCTCTCTGGGCATATGTTTTGTCGTCAATGATTCCTTTCTCGTAATCGGTACGTAATCTTATCAATCTTGTTTTTATCCACCTTGAGCGTTCTGCATTACCTGCTTCCAATGCAAGACGGTTACACTCGTTTAAAATTGAACTAAATGTTAATTTCATAATCAAGAATGTTATCAACATGTCATATACCTCAACAAAATGAATATGGTGCCCATGGTCCACTCTGGTGAATTATCAATCCGCGTTTTTCTGATTGTGTTTTTATCTTTTCTATACCATCAATGAATTTTGGAATCGCGTTTTTATCAATGAGATATGCTGTATTGAGAACTATTTCTTGCAGGTCTGATTTTAGTATGGCGCTCTCTGTAGCAATGCGTGAAAGTTCATTGTGAATCTCACTTGTCATTTCACCAATTTTTTGCAACGTTTCATTTTTAATGGATTCATCCATTCGCATTTTTATAAAATATGCTTCTCCCTCTCCTGATTTGGAAAGTTCTTTTTTCATTTTTTTGATTTCTTTTGAATTTGCTGTTATGACATTTTTGATTTTCTCTATCCCTTCTTTTTCCATTATGACCTTGACTCCGAACTCCTCTTTTCCGTGTAATTTGTTCATCTTTGATCTAAAGTCATTGTATGATTTGGTTAAAAGCTGTTTTACACCTTCGTCTGTTTTGAACATTATGCCAAACCTGACTGGAAGAGTAGTTCCAATACTTCTAGAATTTTCTACAACCTTTTGATGCGTTATAATGCTGTCAACATCTGGCTGCATCTCTCTGAATGTTATCTTGCTTACAACCGCACTGATGTCTTTGTGATGTATGGTGTACACCTCGTTATTTTCAAGGCCAATTTTGCCAAAATTCTGGCTTTTTCCGCCGCCATCCATGATGCAATAAACATACTTGCCTATCGTTTTCATCTTGACCTGTTTCTCCTCCTACTTGATTTTTTTACTCCATGTACTGCGGACAAAACACCGAGAAGATCAAGTATGACCAAGTCAATATCTGCAACAGATATTTTTACCTGGCCACCAAGTAAGACTCCTTTGTCTAATAGGTGATCCACTACATCAACAAGAGTGGCCTGTGAGGAAGTGCCTGCTAATTTGTTGTTGGTCTGGTTTAATCTGATGTCAAACTCTTGTGGTGAAAATCCAAATTGGTCTGAAATGTCAGTTATTGTTTGTTTTATCTGCTTGAAAGCCAGTCCAAGTCTTTCAATCTCTGCTTTAGTTAGAGTGCCTGATGAAATTCTTCTCTTTGCTTGTTTTTCTAATACTTGTCTGAGTAGTTCAATTATGACAAGCACAAGCTTTGCAAGTCCTTTTTGTAGATTTTCACCATCAAGATTTACTTGCTGTGTGGTCATGTTTTTTGGTCTGATAATTTTTTGCTTCATTGCAATGCGTTACCTCTTGGTACTTTTTTGCGGTGTAATTTTTTGAGGTATACGTTTTTGTTCTTTCTCCCATCTTTCCCATGGAAGTTTTATGCCGTATCGTTTTGCTGTCTCAAGTGATGCTATTACAAGATTTATCTTCAATGAAAGCAAATCCACTCCAACAATTGAAATTGTAATGTCTCCTGTAATTACTACTCCCTTGTCTAAAATCCTGTCTACTAGATCTACTATTGTAAGCTGCCCTGGAGTAAATTGGCGTGGACTAAGAGACATCCTCGCTCACGCCTTCTCTTCTAATTTTACAGTAACCGCATATTCCACTGTCTTTGAACCAGTGACGTGGACAGAATCCGTCCAAATATTGTTCTGTGACAGTTTTTGCCAGGTGAGCCATGATAATATCAAGTGGTGTACCACGATGGCACTCTGGACATCTCATAAAAACCCAGCCTCCGCTCATTGCTTTCTTAAGATCTACTTCCTCAAATTTACCGCATACTAGACATACTGCCAAATTGGATCAGCCTATTACTTTTGAGGCAATCCTGGCGGTGCTGCAAGTCCTAGTGCCGATGCATATCTTAGGAATGTATCAATACCTGATACTACAATTCTTGCTCTTATGACCAGAATTTCTATGCCTACTAGTGAAACTGAAAGGTTTGCATCAATAACTAGACCCTTGTCTAAGACACGATCAACTAGATCATAAATGTTAAGCATTGGTCTGTACATTTGTTGTTGCGACATACTCTAGACTATTGTACTGTGAAATTCTTAGATATAAGATGATATGGTACATTGTTCTATTTTGTAAGCATAATGCGTACCGGAATAGGCAAAAAACGATCTGATTTTATAGCATAATGTTAGTCATCATTATTTAAAATACAAAAATAATTAATCATGTGAATGAAAAAAATTCTTGCCGCTGTACTGATAGCACTAGTTGTATCTTTTGCTCTGTTCTTTTCTCTGAGAATGCAAGGAAATGACATCCATGATAACATGGTTACAAACATGACCGAAAACCAGACTGTAAAAATGATTGTTGTTCCATACTTTGATCCATATGATCCGCAATGGGGACAAATCTATGAAGCAGCTGACAAATATCCTGGTACCATAAAATATGTGATAATAAATCCTTGCAGTGGTCCCTGTGGGAATTTCTTGTCAGAAGACTGGCAGAGGGTGATTTCTAACCTCCAGCACCGGGGAATCAAGACACTAGGATATGTATTCAATACCTCTGAGAGCATCAAAAATATTGATTATTATCTAAAGGCCAAAGTGCCAACTGATGGGATATTTTTTGACAATGAGAGCAGCACAGACAATTTACAAAACTTTAAGCAATTCTCTGACCATGTACACAATTTGGGTGGTATTGTATACATAAATCCTGGATATAATTTTCCACAGGTTGATAGTTACATAACAAGTGGCAGTACTGATATTGCAAATATACATGAAATAGAATCTGACAAGTCACACCACATCCAAATTAATGAGCAACTCTCTCCTGCAAAATTGAGTGTAATACTTGGAAATGTAACTTCAAATGATGAAATGATCTCAAAATTGACAGAGGTTGCATCAAAAGGAATTGGAACTGTATATGTTTATGGGGACTCATACAGCACTCTTCCATCGTTTTTCATTGATGAGGTAAAACAGGCGTCTGTGACACCAATAAAACAATAGTTTACGGATAATTTTTTATGATTAGAAAAATAATGTAAATGTTATTGCAGACGATCAAGATTGTATGATATTTTGTTATACGGTACATATCAGGTACATGTGATCTTTCACAAGATCATCACCTGTGATATTCTATTTCATAACATGGATTCAGACAATCACCTGAATTCATAATATGAAATCAACTCCTAGTACTATCATCGCATACCTAAATGATATTTCAAGATATGGAGTAAAGTAATGGTGTGGAATTATGGTCTGTCATTACTTGTTGTTACCATTGTGCTGTTTACTTTATCTGCATCATATCCTGCAAATGCCCAGCTCTCAGGTGTAGTATCTACAGTAACGGGTACTATAGACAATACCACATCTATAATTACAAATCAAATTACAGGTACTGACACGTCTCTACCTACTGTCAACCAGACAGTTGGATCAATTGTAAACACAACAGCTACTACCGACATTACAACTACTAGCGGCTCTGTATCCATTGGAAATCCTCTTGGACTGCCGCTTCCAACTATAACAATTCCTGTAAGTGCCTCAAGTTCTGTGGCAGGAGTTACAGCTTTTGGCAATGGTACAATCACCTCGTCTGTAAATGGCGTACAAATGTCATTTTGGTTTGACCCACAGGGGCCAACTGCAGGCCAGAACAGTACAACTGCTACCAACAAGGTGCATATTGTTGTGAACGCACAGGACCTATCAGGAAACCAGATTCCTGGCATGTTCATCGAACTACAAAATTCCAAAGGAAGTGATGTGGAAAGAGGCGATACGCCAGTTACATTCACTGCAACCTCGGGCCAAAAATATATCGTATATGCCAACAATTACAAAAATGTCATATTCAACCACTGGGATGATGGAACCACAAATCCTGCAAGACACGTGACTCCAACTCAGAGCTCTTCCATGACTGCATTTTATTCAACAGGGACAACCACTGGAGTATCACCGCCTCCTACCGGACTGATGACAACAACTGTATCGTCATCGCAGATAAATCTCAGGTGGAATGCGCCAACCGATAACGGCGGCTCACAAATTACTGGATACACAATAGAACGGTCACTTGATAACGGTGCAACATGGTCTGTCTTGGTTGCAAACACTAACAGTCCTGGAACGACATATTCTGATACCGGACTTGGTCCAAACACCACATACACATATAGAATATCTGCAATGAATTCATCCGGTTCAAGCTTGCCTTCTACTCCTGCCTCTGCAACAACTGCTCCATCAGGACAGACAATTACTACCGTACAATCAGGTCTTGTAGCTGCTGACTCGCTAACAAATGAAACAAAAACACAGCAGCAACTTGCTGCAGAGCATGGATATTGGTTCTATGGGGGAGACGCACCTGCAGAGCATGCACCGCTTAGTTTTTCAAGAGATGCAAGTGGACTGCACATTGGAGTGCAGGCCCCAGCTAATGGAACATATGCGGGATTTTATGCAACAAGTCCTGTACATAATGCAAAGCTGTGGCATGCCAAAATAACAAATCCTGTAAGGACCACAAAAAATGACTTTTATGAGAATGGATTGTATGTGCAAACTGCAAACGGTAATGTGAGTTATGTTACATGTACCACGCTTACAAACAACCAGGCTACTGTCTGGGCAGTTGTAAACGCAACGGGAAACACTACCCAGATTACTGCATTTGATGTGCTGTACTTTGACCCAAGTGCAAACCAACCACTAACAAGAGACTGTACAATAATAACAAACGGGGACAACTTCCTTCAAGTATTCTTTGACGGTGCACAGGTGTATGAAAACCAGCATGGAAACCTGCAAATGCCTGCACCGTTTAACGCATTTTTGGAACCTCAAACATCTGACGGATCAGAGTTTCTGACAGGCTCGTATCAGGACTATTATGTTGCTCTGGACAAGAATGTGTCTGTAACCAACTTGCCATCTAATGCAGGAACGGTAAACATCGTAGATAACACGGGAAATGTACTTGCAACGAGTTCTGTATCGGGAGGAAACGCCACACTGGATGTTGGCAAGTTCCATCTGCCGCTTGCCGCAAAGATCCAAGTTCTTGATTCTAACAATAACATGGTTTCATCTAGTCCTGAGAATATTTACGGCGGGGATGCATATTCTGTGACTATCTCAAACCCATCTCCACAGCAGCCTGGAATTGTACTAAATAATGTCCAGTCCACATCCGGTATCACGTCATCAAATAAAATCACACTTTCAAACTTTAATTCAGGAAGTGACGCTGACCGACTTTTAGTAGTGGGTATTAGTGCAAACAGCAACAATGTAGCATCTGTTACATTTGGTGGCATTCCGCTTACAATGACTGTCTCGTCATTTTCTAACAATGATGCTGAGTTTTGGTACTTGAAAAACCCAAGCGGTATTGGAAATATTGTTGTGACTACAAATGGTCCGACACATGCTGTTGTTGGCGCATACTCTTTCTCTGGCGTAGACCAGACTGTACCAATCGTAACACATGTTGCAAGACACAATACTAGTCCAAACAGCCCATCCATATCGATTACAACTGCATCTCCAAACGACTGGGTCCTTGACTTGCCTTCGATGTATGGCGGTTCAACACTTGGCTCTCCTACATGCACACAAGGGTGGAATGTTAACATGCCAAACCAAATCACTGGTGCATCAAGCTCTTTGCTGGTGCCAACACCTGGAACAGTAGCCTGTGGCTGGACTGCAAATGTAGGGGATATGTGGGATGATGTTGCAGTTGAGATTGATGCTGCAAGATAACTAGTCTTGTAAACTTTTAAAAAATAAGTGACTTGAACCAAGTGAACGAAACACATCAAGAGAATTTTTGGAATTTTATACGGATGGGATTGACATGCTGTTCGCATGATATCCGTTAGTATGAAATCTGATGATCTAAGATGGAATGCATAAGTCATACAAAAAAGTATGATACCATCTATTCTGTGAAATGGTACCCGATGCAAACTATTTTTCTAATTCTGAATTTATGTGGATGACAAGATCCCCGATAGTGATCGGTTTTCGAATAAAACACTTGACCTCTAAATTGGGAAACATTTTCCTGAATTCGTCATAATACACTTCAAAAGCTGTAAAAAAGCAAATTTTTACATTATTGCTTTTCTTTTTCACTTCGCGGTATAACTCAAAGCCGTTCATCTTTGGCATTCTAATGTCTATTAGCAACAGATCATAAGTGTCTGGTTTGAAATTTGACAGGGCGTCTGTTGGGTCATTGTATACATCAACTTCAAATCCTTTTCTTTGTAATCCATTTTTTATGGATGCTGTAATGTCTGGCTCATCATCTACGACTAGGATCTTTTTCATTATTTTATACCTTGATTCTTGAATTTAAAAATTTAGTGTAGCTTGGAGTGTGATAAATGTGGTTAATTGGGATCTTAAATGAGAAAGTCGCCCCATTTTTGTTCGTGTTATTTTTGGCCCATATTTTTCCATCATGTGCCTCTATGATATTTTTGCAAATGTATAGGCCAAGTCCTGTACCATTGTATGATGATGTGGCATATTTTGTGAATAATTTTGGTTTGACTTTGTCGTCTATTCCAAACCCCGTATCAGTTATTGATACTAGGGTATAGTTCTCATCTTGCATTTCTTCTAGTGTGATTGATATGCTTCCTTCTTTGGTGCACTTGACTGCATTATCTAGGAGATTTAAAATGACCTGTGCAAGTCTATCTGGATCTGCATCAACAAAAATATGTTCTGGGGATTGCACTGTTATGTTGATTTTCAATTCGTGACACTTGCTCATGTTTTTAAAATCCTCGACTAGGGATAAAACCAATGTACCAAGATCAAATGGCTCTTTTTTTAATTTTAATATGTTTGTGTCAATTTTGGTAAGGTCTGATAGATTGTTTGTGAGCATTTTTAGTCTTAATGCATTTCGTAAAATTGCCTTGATGTAATCATCTCTTGACTTGTCATGCTTGTTTTGTAAAAGTTCCGAATATGTCAGTATTACCTGAATTGAAGTTTTTATTTCATGGCCTGCTATGTTTACAAACTCTGTTTGACTCTGTGCTGTGAAATATTTTTCAAGATCATCATGATTTGTCTCTTGATTTTCTTGTTTGACTTTCTGTTGTATATTGTTGTATTTTTCTACTAGCAAGTAAGGTAGATTCTTCTATAATTGATTTAAGGAGTATGGAAGAATCTTCTATTTTTTTGTGCAGTACAAAAGTATGATGTGTCTACACTATGGGCTCTATTGAGATTTCATTGTGATCTGAATATTTTCTTGAAACTATAGCATACAAGTGTGACCATGGAATCTCTGATTGCAAAAACAATGAGCCGTTTATCTCAAGTATCTTCATATGTATATCTGAAATTTCAGATAGGTATTCAAGAAAATTGTCATTGGACTGTCTTAGAACAAATACTGACAGGGCAGAATTTGATTTTACAAATGACACCAAATCCTCGATTCCGCGTCTCCCATTTTCCATATTGCCAAGTCCGTGTGCCATTTCTGCACCTAGTATGCTTAGCAGCTCTTTTTTGTGCCTAGTTTTGAGCCTGCGTACCGTGCTTTGAAATTGTTGCAACCGTTTCTTATCGTGATTGTCTTTGGAACTTGATAGGTGATCTGCAATTCTTGTCTTGCTTGGATTTGATAGTATTTCAATTGCACCCTTTGGTTTCGGTCCTAGGTGAGGCTTTAGAAACTGGTTTATGTGATCTGGTTCTACTCCCTCAAATGGTTGAAACAAGACAGGGTTACCGCGATGCACAAAGCCTGCTATGATGTTGTTGAGAAATGCCATGGCAATTCTTGTATTTACATGTGTATCAAGTTCTAATGTGATTAGTCCTTTGCTTGGAAATCCTCCGCCAAATAACTCGTCCAACTCTTCATATCCTGATGGTATGTGGGAGTTTTTTATGCTAGTATCATGATGTGTTTGCTTTGACAATCCTCTTGAAATTGCAACATTGTAAAACCCTCTTGGTTCATAATGGTTATAACTGCGAAATATTCCATCATTTAAAGAAAAGATACATGATGGCTTGTTTATTCTAGATCCTCGTAATTTTGACAAAAAGATCTCTCTGATTTTTCTGTTATTGTGATATCCTTGTTTTAGTTCTATTACGCCATCTGCAAGAAAATCAAATGTAGTGTCATCTGGAGATTCTGTAACAAAAATTAATTTTGCTCCAGCTCTTTCTCTCCATGTTTGCAATACTCTGGCATTGTTCATCAATGCCTCTTTATCCATGAAAAAACCAATTGCATCCCATGTGTCAATGATAATAGTTGGCGCTTTTACATCCATCAATTCATTTGTAATGCGCTCAAATAAAGAACCGGGTTCATCAAGTCTTGCATCTACAAATGTGAGTGAATTATCTGTGTTATCTACTGATTCGGTTAATTTTGTTTTTCTTGAACTACCAAAAGATTCTTCAAGCCATGGATAATACTGGAAGAGCTGATCAGGGGATATCCTGGTGGATATGTAAAGACAGTTTGTCTTGATTTGCATTTCATGCAAAATTGTAAGTGCCAAGGTGGTTTTACCAGTTCCCGCAAATCCCTTTATTATCAATGAATACGTATCTTGCCTGAGGAAATTTACTAGGTCATCTGGTATGTTCCCGCTTGTGAAAGATTGGTTATTTTCTAAATGTGGCATTTATTGATATTTGATTTGGCTGATATATCATAATATCGGCTAGGGTGAATACTGTGAGACAAAATATCTAAAAATGTGAGGTCTCTAACTCTGACAGAGAATCTGCTGTTCCTTTGTTTGTAGACTCCAGCATGCGCTATGATACCACTTGTTGCCGTTTATTGTATCTCCTGCATCAAAGTGTATTGCCTTTTTACATGCAACACAAGTGGGAATGTGAAAACCTGTTTGTTCTGTCATGTGTGAAGAATCATGAAATTGATGAATATCTTTCACCTCCTATTGTGTTGTGTGTGATTGAACGCCTCTTGCCTGATTCGGCATTTTCTACCATGTGCAGTATTTTAAACATCATATTTACTTTGACGGTTCTGCGTTATCTTGATTTGCTCAAAATGTTCTATAAGATTTGTTTATCTCTGGAACGTGATTTACTTTACTGTAACTGACTTGGCAAGATTTCTTGGGTAATCTGGGTCTGTTTCGTTTTCTAGCGCTGCATAATATGCGAGAAGTTGTATTGGTACGATCTCCACAAACGGATATGCAGACTCGTTGATTGTCGGTATTTCAATCCAATGGTCATATACGTCGCTTGCAACATCTGAAATGCCTATCACCTTTGCTCCTCTTGCTTTTATTTCTCTTGCCGAAGTTAATGTATCAACATATGTTGAATCATTTGGGTTTATCACAACTACAAAAGAATTTGAATCCATTAGGGCAAGCGGCCCATGCTTTAGCTCTCCGCCTGGCAAGCCTTCTGCATGTATGTATGTAAGCTCCTTTAGTTTCAGTGCGGCCTCTAATGCAATTGGATAGTGAATTCCTCTTCCTATGATGTAAATGTCAGAAGCGTGCTTGAGGATCCGTGCCACTTTTTGAATCTTTGAGCTAGACTCTAATACTATATTCATGGCAGCAGTTGTTTTTTGCATGTCAAATCCTATTTGGTTACCACAGACCATGTCTGCAATTTTATAAATGACTGACAATTGGGATGTGAAACTTTTAGTTGCTGCAACTCCGATCTCTGGACCGCAGTTTAATCCCACGGAAATTGATGAAATCTGTGCAAGAGATGAAGTCATTGTGTTTACAATCGAAAATATCTCTGCACCACTACCTTTTGCAATCTTTGCTGCCTCCATGACGTCTGCACTCTCACCGCTTTGAGACAATGCAATGAGGATGGACTGGCTATCAAAATAATCTGGATAGAACCGTGCCTCACTTGAAATTATCGCTTCTATCTTTTTTTTGCCATACTTTAGGAATAGATGCTTTGCAACAAGTGCTGCGTTATAGCTTGTACCGCTGCCTGTGATGTATAACTGCTTTGCAATTTTAATTGTATCTGCAAATGATTCCAACCCTGTTTTTGTGTTCTCTCCTGCCTTTGATACTGTAAGAGGTTGTTCAAAAATTTCTTTTAATGTAAAGTGTGCATAGTCACCCTTGTA
>DASUKX010000083.1:0-11594 GCA_036278495.1 Nitrosotalea sp. | reverse complement strand
TTTCACATCTGCCGCAAGTTGAGATATAGGTCTTGCAAGATCTGGAGTGTGAGGACCTGCAATGTATGGTTCTAGTGTAGACAGATCAATTTCTATTACCTTATCAAAATATTTTTCTGGATTTTGTTCAACTTCAGGATCTGCAACAAGAATGTCTTTGTACTTGTTTGCAATCTCTGCAATTTGTCCACGATTAGTAGACTGTAGGTAAACTTCCATCTTGTCATCATATGGAAATACAGAGCATGTTGCGCCAATTTCTGCGCCCATGTTTGTTATAGTGGCCTTGCCAGTACAGCTAATTGACTTGGTACCGGGTCCAAAGTATTCCACAATTGCATTTGTTCCACCGGATACAGTAAGCTTCCATGCCACGTACAATATGACATCCTTAGGTGCAACCCAACCATTTAGTTCACCTTTTAGATGTATACCAATTCTTTTTGGATACAATAGTTCCCATGGAAATCCAGCCATTACCTCTGTTGCATCCAATCCTCCCACTCCAACCGCAAGCATGCCAAGGCCACCTGCATTTGGTGTGTGAGAATCTGTTCCAATCATTAATCCACCAGGAAAGGCATAGTTCTCTAGTACAACTTGGTGAATAATTCCTGCACCAGGTTTCCAAAATCCAATACCATATTTTCGTGATGACGATTCAAGGAATTTGTAGACTTCACTGTTTTCATCTAGTGCAACTTTAATGTCTACATCTCCGCTAACTTTGGCTCGAATAAGATGATCACAGTGTACAGTTGTTGGAAGTGTGCTTCGTTTAAGACCTGATTGCATGAATTGTAGAATTACCATCTGCCCAGTTACATCTTGTAATGCAACTCTGTCAGGTCGTAGAAATGAATAACTCTTGCCAGGCTCTAGATCTTTTGCACTTTCAATATCATCAAGATGACCTACTAGTATTTTTTCAGTTAAAGTAAGAGGTCGATTGACTAGTTTTCTATATTTTGCAATGTTTTCTGTAATCTTGGCATAAACCTTGGAAACTAGTTCAGGAGTTGTCTCTATTTGCATTGACACTATACAACCAATCTGAATTTAATATAAACGGTATTTCTGATAATCGTATCTAAAAAATCTCTAATGTTTTGCTTTAATCAGACTTACAAAGTATTTGTGAAGTGAAATGTCTCCTGTAAGTTCAGGATGAAATGACGTACCAATGACATTTCCCTGCTTTACTGCAATTGTTTTTTCATTAAACTTTGACAACACTTCAACATCTTTTCCTGTTTCTATGATTGAAGGTGCACGGATGAACACACCTTGGAATTTTTTAATGCCAATCTTATCCATGGATATTTCAGATTCAAATGAATCCTTTTGTCTTCCAAAGGCATTTCGTTCTATTTTGACATCAAGAAAGTCAAGCAATGGCTGATCCATTTCACCAACTACCCTGTCTTTTGCCTTTTTTGAGAGCATTATCATGCCTGCACATATTCCAAATACAGGCATTCCACTAGCAATTTTTTCTTTAATTTTCTTCAATGAACCATTTACTAGAGATAGTGTACCAATGACGGTGCTTTCCCCGCCAGGGATTACCAATCCATCAAGATCAGAAATCTGTTCTGGAGTTTTAACTTCAGTTACAATTCCATCTAAACCTAATTCCTCAATTGCCATCTTTGTAGCCATTATATTTTCTGCAACATCTCCCTGAACTGCCAATACTCCGATGTTAATACCACTCATGCTGTACTACCACGTTCTTGCATTCGTAACTCAAGATTCTTTGTATCCAATCCCAACATTGACTGTCTTTCATCAATCATTTTTTGCGCTTCTTTTACTTTATCTGGATCTTCCCAGAAAGTGGTTGCCAAAACTATTGCTTGTGCTCTTTCTTTTGCATCATCAGCTTTGAATATTCCAGATCCAACAAACACTCCATCACAACCTAATGTCATCAAATATGCTGCATCTGCAGGTGTTGAGATTCCTCCTGCTGCAAAATTTACAACAGGCAACCTACCCAAACTTGCAGTCTCTTCTACAAGAGAATATGAGACTTTTAATTCCCTTGCAACACTAATCAAATCTTGTTCATCGCCTGCATCATAGATTGACTTGATGCGCCTAAGTTCTGTATTTACATTTTTTATATGAATAACAGCTTCTGCAACATTACCAGTTCCAGGTTCTCCTTTTGTTCTAATCATTGCGGCACCTTCTTCTATTCTTCTAAGAGCTTCACCTAGATTTCTTGCGCCATTTACAAATGGACTTGTGAAATCCCATTTCCATATGTGATGATTTTCATCTGCAGGTGTTAGAACTTCTGATTCATCTATCATGTCCACATTTGTTTCTTGTAGAACCATTGCTTCGTACACATGGCCTATTCTACATTTTGCCATGACAGGAATTGTAACAGAATCCATAATCTCTTGTATAATTCGAATACTTGCAGTTCTAGCAACACCACCAGCTTTTCTGACATCGGATGGAAGTTTATCCAAGACCATTACTGCAACTGCGCCAGCATCTTCTGCAATTTGAGCCTGTTCAACTGTTGTAACATCCATCACAACTCCATTTTTGAGCATGTGTGCAAAACCACGTTTTAGAGTAGAGGTTCCGCGGGTGGTACCAAATGATCCTATCTTTTCATTAACTACTCCTTTAGAATTACCCAAATCACCAGAAAGCGGAATCATGAGATTTGATCGCGTCTTAGGCTATTTATTTTATTATTTCTGCAATTATGGCATCTAAACTGTTTTGTACCTCACCTATCAGTGGAGGAATGAATTCCTGAGTAGAATTATGGTCAGGCCATTGCAGATTAATCGATTTTCCATCCAATGTAACTTGTAATCCAAATTTGTCATACTCGTTCAGATCACTTTTTACTTGATAAGATGTCTGCGGGATTTGCATAAATCCAGTCTCTTTTATGAGTGCGGTTAGCCTCTTGACCTCATCTTTTGTCAGTTGGTATTTTTTATCAGGTTCAGAATAGCCATTCTTTGTCAGACTATAGGTGGTTTGACCATCATTTGATATAGTTAGAACCTCTGTTGTGTCAGCTCCAATGCTTTGTGTGAGGCCAAATGATATTTTTTTGAGATGTTGTTTGCTATATTCTATGGATAGGACATCGTCAGAATTGACTGCAACATTTGGAATTTCAGGTCGAAGAAGAGTGGGCACTACAATGAAAAGAGCTGCAAGTACAGGAATTGCTCCCAACAGTATGATTATTGGACGAACCAAATTTTATCCCCCAAGTGATCCGAGTCAAATTTAGGCACGTGATTGAGCAATAGATGAAAATTACAATATGCAGATTTCTTGAAACAATCCAACGCTCAAAAAGAGTTACAATGGTACCAATAAATCTTCAGAAGCCAAGTAAATTAAAATTCAAGTGCATTTATGGTCATTACGTGGGGTCGTAGCCTAGCCTGGTATGGCGACAGTTATCACATGATGATCACCGCTAAGGGCTCCAGTGGTTTCACAAGCTTCACTGACGCAAGGATGATGTACAGTTTGGAGCTGTAGTGACCCGTGTGTCGCCGGTTCAATTCCGGTCGGCCCCACCATCCGATCTCTTTGCCCAACCTTAACAGTTATAAGGAAAAAGGCACCTAGTAAGTCTGCTAGGGGAGATAGGTTTGAGTTATACAATTTCAAAAATACATGGCGGTCGATTTAATTGAGTAGAGGTAATTTTCCAACATTTGGAGCCTCCAAAACTGGAACATTTGTTTCCACTCTGAAAAATTATAATTTGCCTCCTTTCATTTTAGAAAAAATTGCTGCAGACTGTAAATCAGATCTTGTCAGAAAAGGCAGAATCGAAGAACGCCTGCAAAGCATGAATGATTCCGCTCTTGAACTTTTACACAAGGTTTTTGTTGATTGTCACGAAGATTCCGCTGGCGTATATGCCAACTATCGATTTTTTGCATACATTTCAAGCATGTTCCACAAGTGTGAAATTTTATTAAATGAAAAAATTCCAGGTCATTCTGGCAAAGTCTACAAGGTACCAATCGCAGTCAAAAATAACGGCATGTATATCGCAGTAGGTTTCAACAAATCTTCTGGCGGCCCAACAACAAAAAGAGAGGCCATCAAGTTCTATGAAATGGTAGATGACATTAAGAAAGGAGAGCATGGAAATCAGCTCTCAGAAGGCGTCTTTGGATCTTCTGTAGGTTTTGATGGAGAGGCACTCGTTACATTAGAAAAACTAAGTACAACTCGAAAGAAAGATCCACAAAATAAAATAGATTTCAAAACAGCTAGTTTTCAAGACAGAATATATTCTGTCACCAAGTGCTAGTGCTTCTTTTTAGCAGGACAGAATTTTAAGTGAACTTGTTTTTCTACAGTCAACGTAGTTTCATTTTCATGAAATAGTTTTTGGCTGCAGTCAGGGCAAACGAATTCTGGCATAAAAAAAACTCTAAATTACTTACTTATAGTCTTTTAGGGTCACCAGATGATAATCATGCTACGATCGCAAACTAGAGGTATCAATAGTTGCAAAAAGAGCATCTTTTTCTGATTGTTTGTAATCTGCATCATAATGCTCAAAGGGTACAGATGCAAAGAGATGCTTGTCCCATATATCATGTACAAGTTCTTTGTAATTTTTGTATCCTTTTTTTCGTAGAAATTCATGAGCAAGTTCATGGGAGACCTTTGGACAGTTAGTTTCCATTTGAAATTGCAAATCATCCTTTTGCGGACTTTTACTCCATAAAACCATGCCAAAATTCTCTGCAAAATATCCCTCACATGTACAATCAGTCCACAGCGGCCTTGAATAGCTCAGATAAAAATGAAAAATATCTCGTCCCCTATCAGCATGGTCATCAAGCAATGTGGGAGTATCAATTATTCTAAATCTTCCACCAGACCTTACTATCATTTCATCTACTTGAATGTCGACTTTATCTGAGAAGGTCTTTTCAATCCAGACCTTGTAAAAGTGTGCCATTTTTGTGACATATTCAAATTCCCATTTTTTATTATCTATATCTTCTTCTTTGACCAGGAAAATGAAGTGAAGAATCATGTAATGAGAAAATCACAACGCAATTAAAAATTCTTTGGATAAAAAATTAGAGTACTCTATGGTGTGTTTCAAAAATATCGGGCGGAATTTTTCCACAGAGACTTAGCTTTGACCTTCTATGCCCATCAGGGTAAGAGTTGAACGAATCTTCTCTATTTTACGAATTTTCCAAGTAATTATTTCTCGTAGTGCTTCTACTGTTGGAGACTCGATCTTTGCCAGAATATCATAGGCCCCGAAGGTACCGTGAACTTCTTTGACTCCGTTAATTGCTTTTAGCTGTGAGATTATAGATTCTTCAGAGCCAAGTTCACAATTTATTAGCACATATGCAGTTGCCATGGTATACCTATACAACGCAAATATATCAATAGATCTGTTTTATTGCTTGAAATCAAAGATTATATCATAGTAGAAAACGAAATTTCAGTTTTTTGGACGGATTTGATTTAGATTCTTTTGGTTGCAATCATTTTTGGAAAATTTAAGAAAAAAGAATGTTCCCCGGTTCTGACTCACATAGAGTCATTGGTACGTTAGCCTTAATCCTCATCTTGTTCTATTACCGGGGTGCCCTGTAGCACGGCTGGGTGGACCAAAAATCATATTTCATCATCCCAGTCCGTCTGCGTGCATATTGGGGCGAATGATCATTTTCTACTCAGTAATTTATTGTGATTGATCATGGTTTATGCGTATAACTAGTAAAACTAGGCCAGATTTCATCTTGATATTGAGAGAGGTATTTGATCCCTAGTTGTACAACTTGAGAGACCAATTAAAATAAAATATCACTAAGATTCAGTTCAAATCCAGATACGGGCACCCTCAGTTTGAAGTTATCAGTAATGGTAAGATCGATTTCTCCCAGTATTCCAAGTTTTTTACCAGATACTACAATGCTGCCAGTCCTACCACTAACAAACATTGGTTCTTTTTGTGCAATGGTATTACAAGCAAGATTAAAACCAGTTTTCAAAAGAGACTGTAAAACAGATTTTACTTCAGTAAAGTTTGCATCTTTGTGTGCACTAAGACATGCAAGATGAATTTTCTCATTGATCGAAGAACCTTTTTCAAATACTGTTCCAATCTCAAAGATCTTTTGAGGATATGATTCGTGAATATTTCGTGACAAGATCTCTATCATTCCAGAAAGAAGCACATCACGAAGAATGATATGCTCTTGACTTTTTGAATCTGCGACAGATATTATTTTGGATGAATCTCGGTTAGTTTTTTCATACAATATTTCTTTGCTGGTAAGCTCAAAGTTCATTACTTCAACATACCCAAGACCTACCATTAGCGAGCGAACAGTTTCAAGCGTTTTTGTGACATCGTTTCGTTCTCCAGCAGAAACTGATGGAGGCATTGTAGGTACAAGATTTTGAATTCCATAACCAAGAGCTACTTCTTCTACTAGATCCATCACTCCAAAAATATCTGTTCTATATCTTGGAATCGTACAGACTATATTTTTGCCTCTCATCTTTGCATCTAGTCTGCTTTTTTTCAATGATTGCATCATAACAGAACTAGAGATGTCAATTCCCAAGGTCTTGTTTACCAGATTAGGCTCTAGTATCAGAGCTCTTGATTTCAGCGATGGAGTAGAATTGTTTGCACCAGTTATTTTTACTGAGAAGAGTTGAAAACCAGCTATCTGTAAAGCATTTGCAACAACTGCAAGCACCCCCTCTGCTGCATTTTTGTCAGTTGCAGTAACCTCTACTAACAAATTACGAGTCTTGGTGTTCATTTCTGTTAGTTTTGCATTAGTTATAGGCGGAAAAGAAATTGTATTTCCTGCAGAGTCCATCATGATAGGAACTTTTTTTGTTCCTTGTACAATATGCCCATATTTTTTACCCGTTTCTGTTTTTTCAAGCATTTCTCCAACTGTCATGGATACATCAGATTCAAGAGGAACAAAACTATGGTCTTGTGGTACCGTTTTGTAATATAATGGAAATTTTATTTTTTCAAGATCATGAATTCCAATAGATGCTTTCTTTCTTCTTCTGCCCAGTCCGTTATGAAGATCTTCTTGCATCGTAATTATTTGTCGTATGGTTTCATCATTGAGAGTACCATTTCTTGCCTCAATTGCTGTAACATATGGCCGTACCTTGGAAACAGATGTATCTGCTTTTATGACATTCTTACCGTTTTTGATTTTCAATACAGGCATTCCAAGTTTTAGTCCAAGCAACCCTTGAAGACCTGTAACTATACCATAATCAGTGGAATAGTCAGGTCTGTTTGGACTGTATTCAACGTTAATGTGATCGCTAGTTTCTTCCTCAATATCTAATCCGATAAACGGCAAAGTGTCTACAATCTTTGCTTTTGGAATTTTTCTGCCCAGAATCTTGTTTATTCTGTCAAAGTATAGTGTGACTACGGGCATTTTGGCACACTCCTTAACCAACCAAATTTGTTTTCATATAATTCACGTACATCCTCAAGACCAAACTTGAGCATTGCAATTCTTTCTATTCCTCCACCCCATGCAAGAACAGGATTTTTGATTCCAAGTGGTTTTGTCACCTCTGGTCGGAACATTCCCATTCCAAACAGTTCTACCCACTTTCCAAGCTTTTCATTGTATATCATGGATTGTAAAGAAGGTTCAGTATATGGAAAGAATGTAGGCCAAAACTTGATCTTTTTGATTCCCATCTTATGATAGAACTCGGTTTGCAATCCCATCAGATCTCTCAGTGTTACATTTTTACCTGTTACAACTCCTTCAACCTGGTGGAATTCTGCGAGATGTTTGTAACTTAGTTTTTCATTTCGAAATACCTTTCCAATTGAAAACAATCTTGCTTCATCATATTTCTGGTCTGCAAGAGCTCGAATTGTTACACATGTAGTATGTGTTCGCAGTACAAGTCTTTTTGCTTCTTGGCTTTGCCATTGATAGTTCCAACCCTTCTTGTGTTCTTCTGAGACTTTTTTTATTTGGTCTGGTTTTGCTACAGAGTTTGCAGTTCCATCTTTTATGTAAAAAGTATCTTGCATCTCTCTTGCCGGATGATCCTGGGGCGTAAACAAGGCATCAAAGTTCCAAAAGCTAGACTGGACATTATTTCCAATTATTTCAGAGAATCCAAGACTGACAAATATCTCACGCACTTCATCTATTACATCTCGCAATGGATGGCTTCGTGCAGCAAATGTTACTGGAGCAGCAGCTTCTACATCTATTGCGCGTACAGGTTTTACTTCAGATATAGATGATGTTTCAGAAATATTTTCACTAAATTCAATTTTATCAGGTACACTTTTGGCAGTTTCCATTCCTTGTTCAGTAAGACTAACTAGTACTGATTTTTTTAAAGCGAGAATAACAAATTCGGGTCGTTTTTTCAGAGACTCTAATGCATCCTTGTCTTCCAACTCATCAGAAGATACCCCTGCTGGAGTCTTTGAAATCATTTTGATAATTTTTTCTTCAGAAGATGCATCATGATATCCTTTTAGCATGAGCCTATTTTCATGAATTTCAATCCATACATTCTTTTTTGCATTTGCCATGGCAGGACCAAATTCATTTTTCAGATAATCTTTAGCTACATTCATTTCACAAGAATAACCATCAAGTGATCTGAGATAATTTACCAATTGTCTTTCAGGCAATCCTTTTTCAAATGCATCAGTTCCTCTTTTTCCTAATGTTACAATGGTTTTCTCCGATTCAGTAACATTTGCTAGATTTTTGAATTTGAGCCACTCAATTCCTCGTCTTACTTGGTCTAGTGAAAGTTTTGTAATTGTAGAAAGTTCCTCAGGTGTCAAGTTTTTCTTTTCATATAACGTTTTTAGAATTTTTTGTTCAATAGGATGCAGAACTTGAGACATTATCACAAAAAGCCAAAAAGACTTTTTAAACCTTAACCTAACTAAACCATGAATGTCATCTGAAGAGTTTACAGTAACTCCTTGGAGCGTAGAGGGAGATATTGACTATGATAAACTCATGCAGAAGTTTGGCACAGAAAAAATTTCTCCAGAATTAGAGGCACGCATTGAAAAAATAACTGGCGAAGTGCATCCAATGCTAAAGTTGGGCTACTTTTTCAGCCACCGGGATTTGGACAAAATTTTGACAGAATATGAGAAAGGAAACAAGTTTTATCTTTACACTGGAAGAGGACCATCTGGCAAAATCCACATGGGACATCTCCTTCCATGGATTTTCACAAAATATCTTCAAGAAAAATTTGATGTCAATTTGATATTTCAGCTCACTGATGATGAAAAGTTTCTCTATAGCGACCAAAAATCGATGGAAGAGATATCAAAGTACACTCAAGAAAACATTCTTGATATAATTGCCATCGGCTTTGATCCGAAAAAGACAAAGATCCTAATTGATACAAAGGACATTAAACGAATTTATCCAATATCACTTGAGATAGCAAAAAGAATTACCTATTCTACTGTAAAAGCTGTTTTTGGGTTTGAAAATTCTACAAATATAGGAATGATTGGATTTCCACCAATACAGGCGGCACCCTGTTTTCTGCCATCAATAATTGAGGGACGACCAACACCTGTTCTCATACCTGCTGCAATAGACCAAGACCCCTATTGGCGAGTAACAAGAGACATTGCAGAAAAGATGGGATATCCAAAACCAGCACAGATCCACTCCAAGTTCTTGCCAGGACTTGGAATGCAGGGAAAAATGTCCTCTTCAATTCCAGAGACTGCCATATTTACTACAGATGATGATAAAGTGGTAGACAAAAAGATCTCAAGTACATTTACCGGTGGTCAGCCTACTGTTGAGCTTCAACGAAAACTTGGCGCCAACTTTAGCATATGTCCAGTATTTTGGTATCTCAGATACTTTTTTGACACAGAAAAGGAATCTGATGAAAGAGCAAGAAAGTGCAAAGGCGGACAGTTGTTGTGTGGAGAGTGCAAGTGCAACCTGAAAGATGCTACAAAACCTTTCCTAGCAGAGTTCAAGAAACAAAGAGAAAAGGCAAAAGACCAAGTAGACGAGTTCATGTTTGATTAGGCAATATGAAAAAAAACATTACGTGCATAGATAGTTACGAATCACAGAAACTTGCCAGTTTGATATACATAAAAGATGACAACGAAGTTTTCGTCAGTGGAATTTTAGAGATAATTGAAAACGAGATAATAATATCGCTTAAAGACAAGTCTGCCCATAGCATACTTTTCAAAGACAGGTCTCAAGCAGAGTCCTTTGCAGATTTCATACAATCTGTAATTGACAATGTTAACAAGATAACAGAGACCAAAGTTCTTGGAGACATAGTCGAGATAACAAAAGAATAATCTCAGACAAGAGACTTGTCCATTTCTTGACCAACTAGCTCCTGTACCTTGAGAAAGTACAACTTGGTTGTATATGGCATGTCATCAAGATTGTTTGATATAGCCATCATCAGATACCGAACGGCTCGTTTTGATATATTGAGGTTAAATTTTAGATAAAGAATAGGATCTTGCTTTACACCAATTTTATCGACAAGCCACGGAGGCGCCATCTCTTTTGCCTCCTCAATTACCTTGTTGTACCAGAGTGCAATGTTTTCAGGGTCAAGACCCTCCTTTAGACCTGCAATATCAGAAGACATTTTGCTAAACATTCTGTCTGTTAGTTCTTTCAATAACTTACAAGACATTTTAGAGTTTTAGGGAACCTACTCAAAGATTGAAAAGTTGTTTGTCAACTAAGTATATTGCCATCAGCGTCAATCTCAGAGTTTTTTATTCTTGTTGTAGATATGCGGGTACCGTCTTTGGCAAGGGCCATAGGAACTATAATCACTTCAACTGGTGGAGAATTTCTTTGTGCCCTTAATCGGTTTAGCTCAATGCCTTTTGATGAAGTCTCCTCGCTTACCACCAATGCTTCAACCTCTTTTTCCAATACTGCAGGACCAAAATCATTATCAAGTTTACTTATTTCATATTTGGAGTTTGGAAAATTTTCTTTAATGGTATCTTCCAGTGCCTTGCACCTTTTAGGATAGTCATGATTTGGTTTTTTTCCTTTTTTTCTTGCAAGATCATCACTAGTTAGACCTATTATGACCTTAGATGAGATTGAAAATCCATTTCGTAATAGTTCTAGATGGCCTCTATGAACGATATCAAACGTACCACCCAAAGCCACAAGTTTGAATCTGGTCATAGCAAATATCTTGTATTAAATGTCTCATCATTTAACAAGTACGACATTAATTGATGGCTCTGCCGAAGATAGTGGAACTGAATCATAGTTCCACACATATGTTTCAATAAAATACGAGCCTGCAGAATGCGGTATCCAGTTTACAGACACACTCTGGTCTCCTGGCCCAAGAAATACGCCTTCATATTTTCCTATGAATTCAACTTGTCCACTGAATTGTTTGACTTGGACATAATAGACAAACGACTGGGTGGAATTGACAATATATTGTGTATTACTAGCTATTTTTACAGTTGCATTTACTGGTATGGTAGAATATGTAGTGCCATTAGGATCAGTTACCAAAGT
>DASUKX010000082.1:0-4150 GCA_036278495.1 Nitrosotalea sp. | reverse complement strand
TATGTCTAGGGTTTTATTGAATTGATATTATTTTGTTGTTGGATAGATATTGTAACCCTCTAACAAACTCGTCATCTGAAATCTGTCCTGATGCCCACAGTCCAGCATTCTTTTTGAGCCAATTTGGAACATGACTCACATGACTAGATCCAATTTGAGTGATTATTTTCTGACTGGAAAAATACTCTAATCCCTTGACAAATTCGTCATCAGATGAGGCATTCATTGACCACTGTCTTGCATTATCTTTAACCCATGATGGAATTCCAAGACTCGTAGGTGTCACCTGATTCGTATCCTGTATCTGACTTGGGACACCTATTGAAAAACTTGTAAAATCAAAATCTCCAGTAATTGGATTTATCAACTCTGCAAGATATTTTTCATTTTTCTGGTATTTGCCATCGAGAGATATGGTAGAGTTTGTTTTGGAGATGCCAATGTTTGCAACCATTGTATTATTTGAATCAATTATGATAATTTCAGCAAATGATTTTTCACCAAATGTATTGGTGTCAAGATTTAGTACTACTCTTTCACCTGGTTGGTACCACTGCTTGTCTGTACTGATTTCATGGACTCGCTGATATCCTGATGTCTGCTTTACTTGATTGTCAAATCCACCGCTTCCATAAATTGATTTTATCTGTGCAATGTCAAGTGGTGTGATATCATAATGTTTTACGCCCAAAACTGTAACCGTATCTATCATAATTGACGGCATGTCTTCTAATCCGTTGATGATATTCTGCAGTCTGTCATATGGAACGATATAATGTCCCAGCCCAAACGAGTGACCCATCTCATGCCTGATTGTAGAATCTAATTGGGTACTTGTGGCAACAAGGCCAGTGTAATACGGCTTGTCAATGTATGAATAATATCCTTGGCCATTTTCAGTCCACTCTGTCTTGACCCAGTTTGACTGGATGTCTTGATAGTAAATCTCGATATTTGTCTTGCCTGTCTCAAAATTTGGAATTGTCACTCCTGTTGCAATAAATCCATTTGGATTTTCTGGAGGCTGTGGAAAATAGTGTATCGTAATATCACATTTGGCATAATCAAATCCCTTTTGCTGTCCTAGTGGAACTTCAACTAGAGTGATATTCCAGACAGGGTGTCTACCAAGACCCTCATTTAGTTTTGTCTTCCAATCAATTACTGCATATCCTGTTTCATCAAGCAATTGTTTTCCAACCGTAGGAAATTTTGCATTTGCCTGTGGCTCTATTGCACAAATTGTTGGACCATGTGCAACCCTGATTGGCATTTGCAAAAACTGGCCTGTTGCAAAGACGGGGGATGCACCAAAAGCAAGACTAACTAGAACTGCCACAAAAATGCCATGAATTATTTTTTTCATTAATCCATTAGACCTTTGCATCAAGTATGCCGCGTTTTATCTGGGCTGCCCTAACTTTGATCATCTGTGCAAATTCCTGTGTATCTTCTAACTTGGGTGTCTCCTTTTGGTTCTGATATGCTTGAAGAAAACCCGAATAGATGCAGCCCACAATGATTCCAAATGCGTTTGCATCAACATCTTCTACTTCGGCAGAATATGTCTTTGCCATCTGCTTGTAGGATGCAGCCTCGCTGATATAATAGTCAATTAGGCTGTCGATGAATTTTCTTGTCTGTGGAATCACAAATTAGATTTTCCTTGCATTGTTTATAACGTTTGATTTTTTGTTTTGGATCTGTTGTAATTAGAGAAGTTGCAAACTAAATTTGACCACATGTGTTTTTGAAGAGTTTGATTCCATGGATTCATCATGCCAATTGAAGTTAATCGAGTAAACAAGGAATGCCCCAAATGCAAAAATCCTACCATATTTAACACTGGAAAAGAGTATTTTTGCGGCAAGTGTCTTGCTACGCTGAAGATAAATCAGGTAGCAGAAAAGATAGCAGCATAGTACGATGTGGACCATAGAACAAGAAGACGCTTATTTTAAGATCTACGATTCAAAAAAGACACTTGCAGGATACTTTGCGCCAGAATATGGTGACATACAACCTGAAGACAAGGCAGACCAAGTGATGCAAGAGATGCTAAAAAACCATGATCCTGTCAAAGGCGGATATCTAATGCTACCCCTTGTCAAGTTTGGTATATTTGAAGACGGCAAGGAAATGAATTTGGCATATCTTGAACAGCAACTACAGCAAGTCTATACAAGAATAATGGCCTGGAAGAATTTGGTCACAGAAAAAGGAATAGAACATCATAAAATTTTGATATCTCATACAGACCATGACATGTTGAGCATAACACTTGGAATAATTTTTGCATCACCTGTTCCACTTGAAAAAAAAGAGATACTTGCCAACTTGGGCGGAATTTTGGATTTTGCCAATCAAAAAGGCTTATTGTGAGCCGCCAGTTTTTGCATTCTCATAAGATTGGAGTGCACTCATTTCATACTGGAATGATTGTTGCAACTGCTGGTCTGATTTTGCACTAGTTGCATTATCCCCTGTTACAATCCACTCTCTTAGGGTTTGGTCACTTTCAATCTGTGTTTCAGTTGACAACTTGAATAACTGTAAAGATGGCTTGAACAAATCTGGTGCCTTCAAGTCTTCATAACGAGGAAGTATGTTTTTTACTGAAAGTATGTGATCATCTGTAATTTTTAACATCTGGTCTTTTGAAATCTGGCCGCTCTTGTATTGAGTAAGGTGTTGGTCAAAGCTCTGGGTTTCATTTTTTAGGTCTGACTGGATCTGTGCCAATTGGTCTCCAAATCTCTGACCTGAAAGGCTTGTCTGGTCAAGGTAATAATTCACAAGTATCACAATTGCAACTATGGCTACTCCTGAGCCTATTGCTATTGGCATTACTGGGATTTTACTTGGAGCCTTTTTTCGTCTCATGGCAAATCAAATATGTAATCTGAAATAAATCTATTTGAAAATCCTCATTGCACTGATTGACTTTTTTGGGCAGATTCCTTTTTTGCGATTATAAAACTTGAAAGTCCAATTATGGCAATTGCCGCAATTTCAAAGACAAGCCAGTCTATCCTTGGCAGTTGAATTATGGTATTTACAAAGGGTGTCAAAACCGGAAACCCATATGGACCGTCAAAAATGTCATATGATATGTGGGTCAGAACACTTGTCCCAACTATTGTTCCCAAACGGTAATCCTTTCTTGAGAATACTAGCATCAGAACCACTGTTGCGATTATAGAAAATGTTATGGAGTGACTCATCCGCGGTATTCCTTCTATGTGTAATAGGCCAACCAAATGATCAGAATCTATCAAGACTGCAAGCAGTCCTCCAAGCAGTATGTATCGTAGCCTAAGTGTCACAAGTGCTGCTACCACGCCCCAGATAAAGTGGCCTCCAATTTCTTTGATGTTCAGACTGCCATATTCAATTGGGTTTACCATGGTCATCTTGTCTGGCAAAACGATGCTTACAAGTGAGAAACCTGCTGAAAGAGAACAATAAGCCACTGATACTCCAATTACAAAAAAGATGTCCTTTCTTTCTAATTTCAATTATTCCTAAATGGGAAACATCTGTCTAATTATGCGTTTAAAATTAATTATTTGGTAAATTGGAAAATTGACCTGTCTTTGTAATTAGTCGATGTATTTTCCTTCTGGGTCTGCCTTTAGTTCTATTATCATTATACTGCCGCTAATGTAAGAATCATTTCTTGTAGTTCTTACACGTCCAACTTCAATGTGGTATGGATAAACATCAACTACTATGG
The DNA here is from genome assembly GCA_036278495.1 of Nitrosotalea sp. Classification (GTDB taxonomy): domain Archaea; phylum Thermoproteota; class Nitrososphaeria; order Nitrososphaerales; family Nitrosopumilaceae; genus Nitrosotalea. The sequence continues at coordinate 414 of DASUKX010000082.1, read as the reverse complement.
TTCCAACCTTGACATCTGATGGAGCATCTGTGATTTGGATATCTTCTTTTTTTACTCCATAGTCTACTAGCTTTTTGATGCAATGATCAAGCAATGGTTGTGGCAGACCGTGATTTATTGCCCAAACTGTGCCTTCATACTCGATTTTATCCAACTAGGTAATCCTCTGTTTACTAGTATAATTATCATTCGCGAAGTAGCAATTCCATGAAATCATGTTTATAAAATAATCTGATTTTATTCTAGATGTATCGTACTAGTTCTATATCATGACTGACTGCATGTTTAGCGTATTGATTGACTCAAACTTTAGATTGCAAACCCTGTAATCTTCGATATTTTCACAGAATTTGTCAATTATCTGTTTTTCACATTTTTTGCCCAATTCGTCTTTTGCAGTCAATATCAAAAGAT
>DASUKX010000081.1:0-4338 GCA_036278495.1 Nitrosotalea sp. | reverse complement strand
GGAGAAGAACCACTTTCAAAGGGAATTATGAAATTTTTCAATCCCGAGTTTGCAGCAGTATGGCAACGTAACGCTTCGGCATATTCTGGGTTTCCATTCATAGTTGAGATGGGTATTGCTTATGGTGGGGACATTCCACCAAATGGTCTCAAGGTTTACCGTTTTGCAAATCGTATACCTCTTTTGTATGATGAAGGCAGTGATGTCGTACTCAAAATAGTTAATGAGACTGAATGGGCTAGATACAAAATAAAGGGAGATCCACCACTTGTAGTGGTATCGCATATCTGCTCCACTAGAATTCCATACAAGACTGTAGGAAAAGAAAATGTTGCAGATAGACCTGAACTTGAAAGAGAATTAAAGAATGCATTACAATATCTTGCAAGAAAGTTAGCAGTTCACATGTCACGACAAGGAGCAGCAGACATGGCAAAGAAAAGAGCAAATCTTTATTCAAAGTATGTACCGCTTATTGCACAATTTGCCACTGAACTTGCTGGCAAGAAAAAAGAACCAAATTATAACCAACTAATAAGGATGGGAAGTGAGATTGAAGAACAAGTCTAGTGCAAAAACAGCAGAGGCAAGAAAGAAAAGATTGTTGTCATTGCTGGAACAACAAGGTATCAACATTTATGATCATCTTGACAAAGGCAAGTTTCCACAATTTGTGATACCAAGCAGATCTGTAAGTAATATTGTCTATGATAAAAAAATACGACAATACATCTTGGGTAGTGCAAATGCTGTACGCAGTTCAAGAAACATGTCGCAGTTACGTTCCTATACACAACTTGCATGGCTTGCTTTCTTTGTAAACAGGCTTGTGCGAGAGGGCAAGTCTTCTACATTAAGAGACATTTACTATTCCTCACAGGCATTTAGCATTGATTTTGAAGACCAACCAGAATCTGATAACATTATTGTAGATTTAGAAGCTGTACTAACAAGCCCGCGTGAAGAATTTCACATATTTCCTGAAGAAAGAAGCAGTGTATTTGGTGACCTGACAATAGAGTACACTGTTCCTGGATATGAAGGAAAGAGAATGAATCTGTCTGATCACCCTGATGGATATTTGATTGGGCCAAGTTTGAGTAGCGCAGAACTTGTTGATACTAGTGCAGAACTTGTAATTGCAATAGAAAAGGGAGGTCTTTTTACAAGATTTGTTGAAGAAAAAGTTCACAAAAAATTCAAAGCTATTATTGTTGATACTGCGGGCCAAGCTCCACGATCAACAAGAAATCTTTTGAGACGATTAAATAATGAAATGGGATTACCTGTTGTCATATTGGCAGACGGTGATGTGTATGGTGAACACATTGCAATGGTAATAAAATCTGGCTCTGCAAACGCAGCTCATTTGAGAGAATTGACTGTGCCTGATGCCAAGTGGCTAGGTGTATGGGCAACAGACATTGAAAAATATAAACTCCCGACAATTCCTATGACTGAATCTGACATAAAGAGAATCTATGACCTTCAAAAAGATCCTCGATATCAGGAAGGAAACTGGAAAAAACAACTTGAAGTATTTCTCAAATTGAAAAGAAAAGCAGAACTTGAGGCATTCTCAAAGTATGGTCTTACTAATATCACCGACAAATATCTTCCAGCAAAACTAGAAGAATCAAAGAGTTTCTAATTTCTTAATTCGTAAAGTAAGAACACCGTTTCTGTACTTGAAATCATGTATGCCCATGTCTGGTGTTGTTTCAATCGGAATCTCTTTTGAGAAATGTGCCGAGCCTCGTACGTATAAAATTCCGTCAATTAGTCTTACAGTTACTTGGTCTTCTGGACCTGGTACCTCTGCTACAAATATTATTTCCTTTTCACCCTTTATGAGGTCGTAAACCCAGTTCTTTGTGTCTGCTTCCTTTGGTGTATACTGTGGAGTGCTATTTTCTACCGTCATTTTTTTCAGTACTCTTACCCAGTAGACCATGAATACCGCAGCTACGCCTACCAGTATGAAACTGACGTACCCTTGTGACGATCTAAGTGAAAGCATGTACACTACTCCCAGAAACAGCAAGACCATTAAGGGAATTATGAAATCAAATGATTTGTCATTAGAGTATCTGCTTTTGTAGCTTGCCAAAGATATTCTGTATGATTTAACTATGCTCCAAATATAAACACTCGTAGAATTTTCCAAAATAAAACATGCGCATGTTTTATAATCACGTGATAAAATTGCAGTAACTCTGAATCTTTAGGTGGTTTCCCATCTTTTGAACAAATTGTGCTCAACCCCGAATTGATCCAGGCATTTTCCTACCACGTGATTTACGATATCATCGATATTTTTTGGTCTATTGTAAAAGCCTGGCATGGCAGGCAATATTACAACCCCTATTCTTGAAAGCTTGAGCATGTTCTCAAGATGTATGCTAGTAAGTGGAGTCTCTCTTGGAACTAGAACTAATTTACGGGACTCTTTCATGGTAACTCCTGCAGCTCTTGCCACTAGGGTCTCTTCATAACCATTTGCAATGCTTGAAAGTGTCTTCATTGTACAAGGAATTACTATCATGCCATCTGTCTTGTGTGTTCCACTTGAAACACTTGCAGCCATGTTGGAATCATCTGAATAATGCTCTGCCAATGATTTTACGTATTTCAAATCATAATCAGTTTCTAATACAAGACACTTCTTTGCCCATTCTGTCATTATCAAATGTACGTCGACCTTGCAGTCTCTGAGCACCTCTAACATTCTGACGCCGTATGTTATTCCTGAACTTCCAGTTAACCCTATGATTAATCTCATGAGCAGATTGACCATGTTCCATATTTAATTTCAACTGTGATTTTGGCATGTTTATTTATGGCATCGCAAGTCTCAATATTTGTGAGTGTCAATATTGATACCGTTGAAGAAAATATTGTCTCAGAGCTTCGCTTGTCTAAAATGCAATCCAAAGTATATGTCTTGGTTGTAAAAACAGGCAAAATGTCTGCATCTGATATAGCAAAAAATCTAAACATATCTGAAGAAGAGGCAAATCAAGTAGCGACAAGCCTTATTCAAAATGGAGGTTTTATTGATATCACAAAGACAGAGTTTGAGTCAATGCATCCGAGATTTGCTGTTGTCAATATGTATAGAAGAATGTGCGAAAGGGAAAACATTCCGTTTAAGAAGAATCTTTTGGTAGACAACATCTCAATTATTTTAGAAAAACCATATGATGATGCAAGAACTAAATATAACCGATAATGGAGGAGGAAACATGTCTCTAGACGAAGAATCTTCTTGTAATCATGAAATAGTATACTTTGGAGTTACAAATCTGAATTATGAAAGAAGGACAATAGGTTCAGTTGATACATGGAGATGTGCCAAGTGCAAAAAAATCTTTTGTGAAGAAAAACAACTTGGAATAGAAAGTATTGTGGACTATGTGGGAATGCCAAAAATATCTGCTGATCAAAAGTGGGCTGTACTTTTATGCAATCTTAAAAAACACAAGGACAAGTGGAAGCTAGTCAAGATCAAACAAAATGATGAAATTCAACATGAATGTGTTGATGAAAAAGTAATAAAACTAAAGGTAACGGACTTTAAGATTGACGACGATAAACACTGGAACTTTCTCATCGAAACTTCAATTAACAAAGCAGTAGAGATCTAAATCTTAATGGACATTCAAGTTCATATCAATAATGTTCGTGGTAGTCAAATAGCTGCCAAGATTACTGGCACTTTTACTATTGATGGCCAACCATTCAAGTTCCAAGCAATAGCGTTTGGTAGAATTGGTGGACATAACATTGGTGCCAAGATCTCAAAGACTGTAGAGAAGAGTCTTGTAAAACTTGGCTATGATGTAAATGAAGTGATAAACGAACTGCAGCAAAGGCTTGTTCGCGGTGATATTACGCTTCCAGAAGGACTCAAAAAAGAATCTTTTGCAGACGGCTAGAACTGGGCTTCTTCAAATGCCTTGTGGCACAAACAACCACGTTGTTGTGGTATAGAATCAAAAAGCAATGAAAGTATGTTCTTTGTCGTTCCTACATTTTTAGACAAAGTTTCTAGCACTTCTTTTGCAGTAACAGGCTTGTCTGCCCATACGTCATAATCAGTTATTGTTGAAATTGATACATAACACATCTGGGCTTCTCTTGCAAGCTGACATTCTGGAACTAGTGTCATTCCTATGATGTCTGCACCTATGACATTTTTGTAAAACTTTGATTCTGCCCTTGTTGAAAATCTTGGTCCCTCTATGCAAACGTATGTTGCATCTTTGTGTATGTGTAAATTCATCTTCCTTGCTACATCTGAGACAACATTTTGTAGTTCAGGACAAAATGGGTCCG
>DASUKX010000080.1:0-52609 GCA_036278495.1 Nitrosotalea sp. | reverse complement strand
CCAAGTGTAGACAAGTACTTGCCATCACTAGAGAATTTCTGAATTCTGTGGTTGTAGGTATCTGCAACATAGATATTGTCTGATTTGTCTAGGGCCACACTTATTGGCGTGTTAAAATGGGCATTATCGATACCTGCTTGTCCTGATACTCCAAGTGTTAACAAGTACTCTCCAGAATTTGAGAATTCTTGTATCCTGGAATTGCCTCTGTCTACTACATAGACATTCCTCGATTCATCCAATGCTACTCCTTCGGGATAGCTCAAATGTGAGTCATCCATTCCAAATTTTCCAGATGTTCCAAAAGTAGCCAAGTATGTTCCAGGACTTGTTGTTATGTCAACCACGGAATTACCAGGAAGTGTGAGTTTAACTTGTGTAGATGCAGGAAATCCTTTTCCAGATATTTTTATTATATCACCGGCGGTTGCCTTGTCAGATGATAAAGTAATATGCTGTGATTCACTAGAATTTTGACTTGTCTTGGTTTCAATTTGATTCACTTGTCCCGTATTTGACATTGCGATATATTCAGGCTTGATAGCGACAAGCGCCAGTGTAGAGATGGCAATTACTGATATTGCAATTAAAATTAAAATCTGGATTTTTTTCATAAATTTTATACTATGAACAATGTAATGCGGTTTAACATTTTATTGATCTTGTATTTGATTCATGGTTTAAAAAAGTGGTGTATATTTCTTCTAGTCTAGTTTTACACCAAAACTGTGTCTAGAGCATATGAGGACAGACTTGTTTTAGATCTTTTTTGCTGTTAGGACTTCATTCTGTAAAATACAACTAGTGATGTAAAGCCAATCAGTAAAACCGGAATTGTAAATGGAAATTCTGGAATCGGATTAGTCAGTTTTACCACATATATTCCGGATACTGAAATGCTTCTACCACTGTTATCATAGTTGATAGCAAAGGCAATTGATCTTCCATCTGGACTAACGGAAGGATGCTGAATTTGATATGCGTTGGTATAGACAACTTGAGTTACATTATCGTCAGGTGTTGATAGAATCATGGAACCGCCACCCAGTCCATTGTTAGTATATGTCACGAATTTGCTGTTAGGACTCCATGAAGGCCAGTCCGAATACGACATGCTATTGGATATGGTTTTGAACTTGCCTGATCGCATATCAAATGTCTGCAAGTTTGAATCAAAGCTACGAAATACTAGTTTTTGATTATCTGCGCTTGAACTCACACTGAAAAACTTTGGTAATCCAGTGTAGAGCGTCTTTATTTTTTTACCGTCAGAGTCTGCAAGCCACAATGTAGTGTTATAATTGGATGATACTCTTGCTCCGATGTCTTCTTCATAAACAAGATCTCCATTATTAGTAAAAGCACGGGCAGCAAGTGGATTGGGACTGGTTATTACATTGTTGACAAGTGAATTGTTTTCAATATCGTATTTGTATATGTGAAGGGAACCACCAACTGGACTATATTTTCCAGTAGTGACAAACAAAATTTTGTTATCGTGAACCTTCAGAACTTCATATGGATAACCTTCTATTTTGTATGGAAGTTTGATTTTTTCCATATCATTGTTTTCTGTATTTATTTTCCATATGCCATAGTCAGGTGCAAAATCAACTAGTGCATAAAGAAACTTGCCATCCGGACTCCAATCTAATGCATAAAAACCAATTGAGGAATAATGATCATTATCATATAGATTATCTCCTTCTAACTTTGCCAGAGTATTGATATCAATGATTTTTGTCACGGTAAAATTTTGCATCTGTACTGCAGATTCATTTTCAACAAAAATGTGCAGTGGTTGCCTTTCATAAAACTGCCAGGAAAAGAGAGCATCATACATTCCAAGTTTTGTATTTTTTGGTATTATGAAGTCTAGTGTGAATTTACTATCATTTGTTGTAACTGTGTGATTCTTTATTGAAATCTGGCTGGTGAAATTGAGATTTATTGTATTGTTGAATATCTCAGGTCTACCACAAAGATCCTCAACGGTTCCCTCAAGATGCACCTGTTGTCCTGGATTTGCTTTTATGGAATCAGGAATTCCAAACAATGAAGACATTGGACCTGGTCCTCCTATCACCATTTCAAATATCTCAATAGATTTGGTATCTGTAGGCAAAGGATTCATTGTAATCTTTAGAAAATTATTTGTAAAATTTACAACTGGCAGAATTTCTGTTCCATCTTCAAGTACAACTAGGTTACCCGCATTATTTGGAGAGCACTGTGAGCCTATCAAATAAGAATCTGCAAGATCGCCTGGAATAAACAATGTAAGTGATGCATATTTTCCAGTTGTCAGATTTAGTAGGATGGGATTTGGTGTACCTCTATCTGTATGATCTATAGATATTTTGTCAACTGTTGTATTAGTAGCGTTATAATAAATGGGATATTCTTTCTTGTTAAATGTCAATACGTATTTTGATATGGGGTTTTGTGATGCTGCAAAAGCATTTTCAACAAGCCCTAAACCCGTTATAATTACAAAACCCTGCCAACCAAAAACTGCAGATATGGCAAAGATAGACAAGATATACAGAGTTTTCATTTAGTATCTTCATTGTATCATCTTAAAAAATTGGTGTATCTTTCTTCTAGTTTAATTCTGTATCAAAACTGGCAAGACAAACAAATTATGACATCTCAGGGCAATGCTTTTGCAGTAACTAGTCCTTCCTCTTCCATCAATGCTTCACGATAATACTTGATCTTTTCTATATCCTGGTGATTGTAAGCCTCTGCCAAGTTTTCGTTGACATGAATTACATCCTTGTTGATATTCTCATATGCGCTTCCAATGCGAGAAGGCAGTGCATCAGCTTGCTCCTGGGTCACAATCACGCTTCCTGGTGGAACAAATTTGTTGTCTGCAATTACAACACCATTTGTTATTGTACTTGAAACTCCGATTGCAACATTGCTGCCAACCTTTGCATTAAACACAAGACTCTTCATTCCAACAAACGTATTGTTGCCTATCCATGCAGGACCATGAACCATGGAATCATGTGCAAGACTGACCTTAGAACCAACAAATATTGCATATCCGTCAGCAAATCTTGAATCATTTGCAAGCAAACTGACTCCATCCATCGAGTATCTTCTGTTATCGATATTTTGTCCGTCTACACTAGTTTCTAGTGCATGTAAAATAACTCCGTCTTGAACGTTCGAATAATCTCCAATGTATATTGGAGTTCCCTCGTCACCTCTGCATACTGAAGTCGGGGCCATCAAGACCATTTTTCCAATATGACAATCTCCAATCACTATTGCAAATGGATGTATGAACGAGTCATTTTCAATCTGAGGAGATTTTACCTCACTGTTAAAATCTGTCTGGACATTTTGGTGAACGTTTGGCCATGGTACCATATTTGATGTTGTACTCTGGCTAGAACTGTTGACATTTTGTCCAAGTATGAATGCAAAAACTATGGCAGCAATGACAGCTCCCACTATAACATACTTGCTGACCATGATGAGAAATTATACTGGTATGTTATAAGTAATACCTGACAGGTTCACCATGATTCCAAAATATATTTTTATTTTATGATACTATGATATTAATTTGAAACAAAATTGATGGCATTGCACATCTTGGAGTTGCCTTCAAACATGGCGGGTCTCCAGTTGCCTCTAGTGTAGTCTCCCCTACATTATGAGCCTCAAAGATGCCTTGAACTCCCTGCATCACCATGATATTTGGCACTCTGCTGATTACGGTATCATTTCCAATGTTTACGTTCCAGTCGTATATCTTGCCAAGATTCAAAACCATGCGCTGTCCTTTTTGCAAATCAATCTGTTGATTGTTATCAACAAGTGTTATGATTTTGGTTTGCGACAAGACCGTGATGCTTCCTTTCATCCAAGGATGAGGCTCTGTATGATATGAAAACACTCCAGGCTCTGTGAACGTAAATTGATATGATTGTCCTGGTTTTATCACTCCATCACTGCCAAATGATTTTCCGTTTTGAGTCAAAGGCATATCTGGAACAATTGTATTTGCAGTCTCTGCCTGGTTTACCCATTGTACAGTATTATTTACACCAAGAACGACTGTGGCAGAGTCTGGACTGTATGAATTATGACTTGCCTGGTTTTCTGATCCTGGCGGAATTATTATTGTGGTGTAATTTGCATTGTTTGCATTTGTATGGTACAAAAATCCACGTGATGCAAGTTTTGAGATGGTACCAGCCTTGAGACACGTAGGTTCTTGATTCTTGGACTTTATTGCCAAGTACAATCCCTCTTTGCAGACCATGTTGCTTATGTTTACGCCTGACTTGAATTGTTCCAGTGGACTAGGTACAGTATTTGTTGTTTGTACATCCTGAGGCAGTATCCCAAACAAGACTGATTTTGAAATACTATTTGGATTTGCAGTAGATGAAATATCAGAATCTGACTTGTTTTCACTGGTATGGGAAAATGTTATGGTTGCGTTTGCAACTCCTGTATCTGTTGCCTTGTAGGAAATGTTTGCGCCAGGTCCTGATACTGTAATGTTTTCACCAGGCTTGACTGGTTTTGAAATTGCAAAGTATATGCATGGTTTTTTCACCTCAATTGTCGCATGACTATCAAAGGTTACAGAAAATGGAGATATACAATCGTTGTGTACTAATATCTCACTTGGGGAATTGTTGACAAGAGTTGTAGTGATGTTGAAATTGTCTCCAACTTTAATTACAGGCGGCTTGACTGTGATATCTTGAATTACTACGCCGTTTGTACCATCTGCAAATACTTGATGAGCTATACCAAGACTTGAACCAAGGATTATGATAATTCCTAGATGAATACTTTTCATGTTTTGTATGTATTGCGCAGACATGGTTTAAAAAATTGGTGCATATTTTGTCTGGTTTGCAAAATGATAAACCAAGAATATTTAGTATTTTCGCATAATTGCATATTAACAAAGTTAAGTAATGGATAATATCAATGGCATGAGCTTCTGGATTATGATAATCTGTGATAATGCATGAGGATCACAGGATTTAAAATCAAAAACAAAAAGACAAAGTTTCTGGCACTTGCAATGGCATTTCTCTTGGCCTCTAACTTGGCATCTTATTTTACTAGCGCAAATGCGCAAACGTCAGATTCCACTCTAGATTCAGGTTCTTGCATGTGTGTAGTTTTCAGGCTCGATGATGTCAATAGCAATTTACTTGCAACCGTCCAGCAAAGCATACTAGAACAATTCATCTCAGAGAACCAAAGTCTTTCTCTGGGGCTGATAATGCATGACATAGACCCAGTATCGCCTGTTACTGAAAAAATCAAGGAAGGCAAACAGAAAGGCTTGTTTGAGTTGGATTTACACGGGTGGGACCATGTTGACTATACCCAACTAAGCCCAGAAGCACAACTTGGAACACTACAGCAGGCAAATGCCAAGATGCGTATCATATTTGGGCAGTATTCTCAGGTCTTTATTCCTCCGTACAACAAGTTTGATGGAGATACAATTGGCGTTCTACGACCCATTGGAATCAAAATCCTTAGTGCAGATACCACAAGTGACAAGTCATCTTATTTTGTATCAAATGAAAATACTAGACTCTCCAATGATTCCCTGTACCATCTTCCAGCTGTGGAGAGTTTTAAAAATGATAACGGAAATGGAACATGGACCAAAGTTCCAATATCCACACTCTTGTACCAGATAGATAGTCATGTAAGCAGGTATGGGTATGCCGTGGTATTATTGCATCCACAGAATTTTGCAAAAATACAAGACAATGTATCTGTTGATGCGGTAGATGAAAATGAAATACGCGATTTATCCTCTTTGATACATTCTATCGAATCAAAAAATCTGAAAATTACCACGTTTGCAGGTGTCACAGGATTGAATGGCATTCCTGCCGTATCTCCTGTACAAACAGTGCCCGAGTTTCAGACTGCAGGACCAATCGTCTTTGCCTTGTCTGCAATAATTGGATTTGTCATACTACGACAAAATAATCTTGGTCACAAATAGACATTGTATGCTACACTGGATTACAACACTCAAGTTGGAGGAACTATCTCCCTTATACTCAAATTTTTAAAATCAATCGCTGCATCATCTGCCCTGAACTGTTGTTCTGTTCCTCCCCATGATATGATGTCATTGTTTTTCATAGGAAGTCCAGTTGAGATATTTTTGCATCCATATCCTGCAGGGTTGCCTGGAACTGGCCATCCGGTATCTGTCTGATTGAATACGTTTTTCCAGTTATTGTCATCTTTATCATCAATCCATATCTCAAACCTGACTGCAGTGCTGTTAATGTTGTATGTCATGGTCTTCATTCCAATCCAACGGTTCTCAAGTGGTGTCGTGATGTCATGGCCAGTAAATGTCTCAGAATAGCTTGTAGCATCCCCTGAATGGTACAGCGCCTTTTGAGCCTCTGTTGTACTTCCATCATATGTGATGCTCAGATAATACGAGTATCCTGTGCAAGCTGCAGTGTGCGGCGTGCCGCTCCTTGTGACATGGGTAAATTCCTGGGGATAATGTGTGCTATTTTCCAATTTGTAATATCCTGTCATTTCTGTATTTAGCCAAAGCGTGTTGGGAGGAGCATTTACAACCAATCTAATTCCCTCATTTTCTGGCACGTCCATTCGTGTTACATGCCATGAATCATCTGCATTTTTGTAAAATGATGCACATGGACTGGCGCAACTGCTGTTAGAATAGGGAATTGAATAAAACAGCATGTCATTTGTAATGTCATCTTGATTCATGAACCATTGGGGACTGCCCTGTTTTGTTGGGTATATCTCCCTGATTCCAAAAATGTCATATGATTCTACCAAATCTGGTTTAGAGTCAAACGATGGCGGCACAATATGTGGAATTCTTTTTGATGGGATAATTCCTGGCTCTGACCAACCTCTGCTTGCTAATTCATCTACATCTCCTTGTTTTACGCAGGCAGGAGACTTGTCTTCTGATTTTATCACATGCACTAGATTATCCCTGCACTCTACATCAAGTGCAGAGATTCCCATCTTAAATTGCACCAGAGGATCGGGTAATGTCGCGTAATACAAAATGCCTGTACCGTATTTATCCGTAGAATTGCCTGGGCTAATGCTAAGATTATAATTATCTGGATTTTGAAAAATGTCTGGCATTTTAAATGAATAATAAAATGTTCCTTGGTTTGATGACTGGAAACTATCACAGCACCAATGTTCCTTTGTTCTGGTATCATCAATTGTTAGTGTTAGGTTGTTGGCATATTTTTGCATCAGATAACTGTCTTCTTGCCCAGAAATTGTCACCCAGTCGCCTTTTTGATATACTTGGCTATTTGGTTTGATGTCTATGTGCATGACTGGTGGCGGTCCTGGGGAGAGGTAATTGCCTTGAACTGGGATGCCCGTCTCATAGTGAATAGTGAGATTTTTTCCATTATCATCATATGTTTGAGGTGGTGTGACCCATCCGCCATCTGGAGTCCTGATTGCATTTTGAGGCATTGTGGAGTTGGTGTCTTGTCCAAATGCCATACCAGTACCATGTGCCATAATTGTTAACGTGATTGCAATCATTGATACCAATAGAACTTTCATGATGGTTCCTGGACTCATATGACTTAAAAAATTGGCGTAGGTTTCTTCTGGTTGATTTACGAGTTGGAAAAATTACCTACAGTCCAAACATCAAAAGAGACGAATCAACTGAATTTTTAATGATATTGTAAGGAAGTTCACCTACTCTGGATGGATCAATGTGTCCAGCATATGGATTACAGTATCCGGTGTATGTACTATAGTACCCTGAGTCTGTAATGTGATAGTTACTAAAGTACTTCTGTGCGTGAGCGGTTGTTTCACAGCTAAGATTGGTCATTGGCTTTAGTGCTTCTCCGGAGACTGGATTGAAGACATCTGCAGTCTTGTATGCAAAGACAGTGATTGTCTTGTTATCAATCTGGTACTTTGTGGTTCTATCAGTATAGCCATAGTTCTCATTGATTGCTCTGTCAATTTTGATTACAATGCTACAATCAGAATTATTTCCAAGTATTTGGTCTATGATTCTTACTGTTTTTACAGTTGCATTGTGCATCTGAACTTGATCAGATATCAAAGTTGGCAGATTCTTGTCCATGAATAGATCCATGGGCTCATACACGCAAACAAGTTTCTGGCCATCGGCATATGCATGATGTATTCCAAATGACAACACAGCTGCAAAGACTAGGACAAACACAAATCTAATCATCTTTTTGTACCTCTTGAATATCGTCCTTCCAAACAGGTTCGTTTCGTGATGGGATCTCTATCTTGTGTCGTTTGATGTCTGCCCTGACAAGCTCGCGCAACTGCTGTACTTTGGTTCTACCATGAAACTTGGCATCATAATACAGCATCTTTGATGTAATGTGGTCATACTGCAATGTTGTACGATCACGCTTTGATTGTTCACGTGCCTGTGAACCTGTCGATGACATGTCACTAGCATGTTATCAAGACGTAATAAAGATTATGGACATGTAGCTTTGCGCTCAGATGCTATTGACCGGTTGGTGTATATTCAAGAAAATAATATCAAGACATGTCAAAGACATGTCATCTCACCCGGGGTACAAGCGCAAACCGACTGTAGCAATAAAAGATGAGGTGTACGAAAAGGCAAAATCCAAAGCCGCAGAAAAGGGCCTCACGCTTGTAGACTATGTAAATGATACAATACTGCAAAGCGTCGAAAAGGAGGCATTCTTGAAAACCTATGCACCCCACATAGAAAAAATCAGCACAGGAGATACCATCATACTTCGCGACAATAAAATAAAAAAAATTGTCGAGATTTACCTAAAGGATGCCAAATTATACTGCACAAATGACGAAGGACACGATTGTATACACGTGCATTTTGCATTAGGGATGCCCGAAGTTGGCAAGATAAAGAAAAAGTAATTTATTTTAAAATGCTCGTTTTACAACTCGTGAAAACTGTATCTACTAGCACAAATGCTCTTTTCTAGGCTCGAATATTGCGCAATTTTTCATGAACAAATTATTGCCTAGCACACAATTTTTTAACATACTTGCTGTAAAACTGATTTTATATGCGGTAAATCCTTCTGCTATATGTAAAATTCGTAAAAATCTAAATATCGTCATAACTGGACTTTGAATGCCATGGGACACTCTGACAGGTACATGCACAAGGATCTAGTCACAGTTACAATCGAAAAGGCCCTGTTTGAGATAGGCACACCAGCATACGAGGCAGTTGTTCTTGCACTACAGGATGCGTATCACTGTACCATTCCTGACTGTTACGAGCATCCTGAATATCTCAAAAATGTACTGGAACAATATTTTGGCGCAGCATCAAGTGCAGTGATACAATCAATTAATGAAAATCTTGACAAATCCGCAAAAAATTCAACAATTGATCACTTTCTTTTCATACTAAACAAATAATATCATAATATTTTCCTTTTTCCGATACTGTGACATGTACTGTACTATTTTTTGGTGGTGTGATATTCCTATATCCATAAATAGTATTGATGCTATATGATCCTCTAATTGTGGGAATTTAGATGAAAATTTTACTTATTGATGATAATGAAACAATCACGGAGATGATGTCCAAGTACTTGACAGCCAAGGGTCATCAATGTTCCGTCTCAAATGATGGTAGGACAGGTCTTACACTAATATCTGAAAAAAAATTCGATGTGGTACTACTTGACTTGGCAATGCCTGATTTTACAGGAATTGATGTGATAGAGAGCTTGCACAAAAGTGGAAAGATAAAAGAAAACAAGATTATCTTGTTTACCGCCTCATCTGTTACCGATAGTGAAATTGAAGCCTTGATAAAAAAAGGCGCACACTCTTGTCTGAAAAAGCCAGTAAAACTAGCTGTCTTACTTCAAGTACTAGGAGGCTAAATAAAATTAATCCATCTTACAATGATGATTTAAAGAATGTAAAATCAAATCATAACGATGCAAGCAAGATAAAAGAACTAGAGCAAGAAAAATTTCTCCTAAAGGAAATCAATGATTCGGTTTCTGCGCAGGCAGATGATCTACAAAAAACAAAGCATGACCTTGAAGAAAAACTAGAACAAGAATCAAGAAAATCAAAGGAATTAGAACAAGAAAAAATAATTCTTGAAGAGATGGTCTCTGATGTAGAAAAAGTCGGACAAAAGACAAGCAAAAAATTCTATTCCTCAATTGCCGTAATCGCAGTTGCAATATCTGTTGGCTTTGTAGGGTATTCATATTATGAAAATCAATTACTGACACATACCATAGTGCCAATCCCTCAAAACTACAACTCTAACTATGTACTACAAAACTTGCAGGGTGACACTGTGAATACATGGGTTGCATGGAATATTGCAGACGGCAGAACGATCAACATCCATGTAACAAATATCGCAAATGTTCCACAAAATATGATTGATGCAATGAAGGATGCAATTTTATCAACAAAGGCTGTAACAATTGATGATTCACTTACAGGAAAAGGACCAAAGGGAACTTCTTCCACATATTATGTCGGGTGGGAAGGTGCAATTGAAAATGCATACTCTGAACCAACAAAAAGGTACATACCGCAAAAGTTTGACATAAACGGATCCCCTGACGGTGTAGGAGATATTGAAATCATTTTAACAAATGATGTCAATCCGGACGGGTATTCTGGGTATACAAAATCTATCGTGGATGGAAATCAAATACTGAAGTCAAAAATAACAATATTCAAGGCAAACAAGCTAGACCCTGACAGGTTGGGTGCTATCATACGACACGAGTTTGGCCATGCAATGGGGCTAGGGCATTCGACTGCCAATGAAGACTTGATGAGCCCAATGCTTCCAGATTATCCATACATTTCAGGCTGTGATGTTGATACGCTAAAGGGGCTGTATGATGGGGACCAGAACAGCAAAGTGGTGTGCAAAAAATAATTTCCATACCTAAAATTCTGGAGAGTATCTAATGTTCAAGAAAACAACTCACACTAAACTAATTGTCATTGCATCATTGTTGCCAATCATATCTTTTGGTACTGTTGGGGTGATATCATACTATGAAATAAACAGCTTCACATTTGACGAAAATTGGGTAAAACACACACATCAAGTCATAGAACAATCCGATGCTATAGAAAAAACAATGTTGGATATTGAAACTGGTTCACGTGGATATGCAATAACTGGAAATCCTGTATCTTTGACTGTATTCAATTCTGGTATACAGAACATTCACGGACAACTTGATTCCCTTCTGGAATTGACTGTAGATAACCCTGATCAACAACCTGATATTCAAAAATTAATATCACTTGCAGAACAAAAAATAGCATTCAGCAACAAGACTGTTACTTTACGACATGACCAAGGAAGTGATACTGCATTACAAAATGTTGCAACACTTGAAGGTACAAACCTGATGGTTGACATTAGACACGTAATTGCTGGAATAAAAGACAGAGAAAATATTTTGTTGGTCCAAAGAACAGATGCATCTCAAATCTCTGCCCAAAATACAAACAATACTATAATTGCTGGAACCTCTATTGCAATATTGATTACTGTTATCTCTACTGTTGCAATATATAAAAAAATGCGGCAAAGAGATGAGATTGAAAAGGCAAACATTGATCTACATCTTGAAACGGAAAAGCTAAAAGAAAGAGACAATGCAAAAGCGGAGCTTTCTGCAATGGTATCTCATGAACTAAAGACACCTCTTGTTACAATCAGTGGGTATGCGGAGATGCTAAAAGATGAGGCAGTACTTGGGACTTTAAACCCTGAACAAATTCATGCTGTGGATACAATCAGCTCACAGACGGTCAAGCTTGAGAGGCTCATCAGTGATATAATGGATGCACAAAAGATGGACCTCAAAAAAATGAAGTTTAACAAGAGAGACTTTACAGTTGACAATCTCATGAATGAACAAATTCAAATTCACTCAAAACTAATGGATGAAAAACAGATCCGGTTTACAAATTCCACAAAAGAACTATTGAAAATAACCAGTGATCCTGATAGGCTAAACCAAGTGTTTGCAAATTTGATAAAAAATGCAGTTGACTTTGTTCCGCAAAATACTGGCACAATAGAAATCAATGCCTCAACCAAGAATGGAGATGTGGTCTTTTATGTCAAGGATAATGGTTCTGGTATTCCAAAAGACAAACAAGAAAGTCTCTTCAAGAAATTTTACCAGATAGACACATCTCTTAAAAGGAGCCATGGTGGGACCGGCCTTGGCCTTGTCATCTGTAAAGGCATTGTGGAGGCATTGGGAGGAACAATCTGGCTAGAAAGCCAAGAGGGGAAAGGCACCATATTTTATTTTACGATTCCAAAAAATGGAAACCACAAGTCATCTGATTCGGATTAATCAAAATATTTTGAATGTATTTCAATATTCAAAAACATGTCAACTCGATAGAAATGACATGTCATTTAGATAGATCTCTTTTCAAGTGAACAAAACTTTTGATTCAAATTCCGTTTTGGAATTTATTTTGTAACTTGCATTCCGCACTTGATATAACACTCATAGTATTACCAACCATAGGCATGAATGGAATCTGCATCACATCTAGGATCGCGCTTTGAAATTACATGTCAAGTATTTTGAAAAAAAACTGGGTGTGTTGCCAGTTGAAGAGTTGTGGAAAATAATTGAAGAATTAATCCTGCCTCATCCAAACGCGTTTGACAAAAAATCCATGAGTTATTCTGAGGTACTTGAGCTTGCAGTTGTTCTAAAGTCGTCTGATGAGATATTCAAGAATCTCGAACAGATTGCCATGATGAAGGGCGATCTTGATGAAATGAACAAAAAATTCTAGTCCAGTACATCCAATAAATGTGAAATGATCGTATCACCTGATCTTACACATCTTTGTTTCTTTTGTCATGTTTTCTGTCTTGGATAAATTTATCGATCAACTCTCTCCCATAATTTATAACACAAATAAAATCAAATTAAATCGTCTTGAGTGAAAAAGAGTCTGGTACTACGGTATCGTCATCAGCATGGCTTTCACTTGCCATAGTCAGCGGACTGGCACTTGTCACAATGTATGGTGAAACCATGGTTCTTCCGGCAATTCCTGATTTTATCAAAGATTTTGGTATAACATATAATGTATCATCGTGGATTCTATCATCGTATCTTATTGCAGGTGCTGTGATGACACCAATTGCAGGCAAGCTATCTGATGTTTATGGAAAAAAGAAGATACTGCTAATTGTCATGATGATATATGCTGCAGGAATTCTGGGAGGGGGATTTGCAAACTCGTTTGGTACAATGATCTCTGCACGAATTGCCCAAGGTGTGGGAATTTCCATGTTTCCAATTGCGTTTGGTATTGTACGTGATATCTTTCCTGCCCAAAAGCTTGCAGTTGCACAAGGAATTTTCACTTCGACGTTTTTTGGGGGGTCTGTAGTTGGTCTAATTGTTGGCGCAAGAATAATCTCAAGTTACGGTTGGCATTATACATTTTTCTCGGTATTTCCTGTTGCAATAATTTTGGCATTTGTAATGGCAAAGCTCATCCGCATACCTCAAATAGAAAATCAAGAACAATCACACGGAATTGACGTCAAGGGTGCAATTGTACTCTCTATGGCTGTAATCCTGTTTCTCATGGGGGTGTCGTATTTACAAGAAATCGCACAAGGACACCTATACTCAATAATGTTTTTTGTAGGAGCTGCAGCATCTACATTTGTATTCGTACTGGTGGAAAAAAGAACACCTCATCCACTAGTTGATTTCAAAGTGCTTGCAAACAAAATACTCTTGCCTACAAATGTCATCCTCATGATTGTAGGCATATCTACATTCATGGTGTATCAAACAATTCCAATTTTGATCCAGAGTCCACAACCCATTGGATTCGGAGGTGATGCAATAACTACTGCAAATGTCCAGTTGCCATTTATGATTATATCCTTGATAGTCTCTGCAGCCTCTGGGTTTATCGTATCAAAGGTAGGAAATTTCAGGCTCACTGCACTTGGAACTATTGTATGTACCATAGGATTTTTTGGCCTGGTGGCATTCCATTCTACAGAATTTATGATATCTGCAGCACTTGGAATCATTTCAGTAGGATTGTCGTTTGCATTTGTTGGCGGATTTAATATCATACTTGTATCATCACCACAAAAAGCAGAGGGAATTTCCCTTGGCATGTCAATATTGTTAATTTTAGTTGGACAATCACTTGGACCATCAGTTGCAGGAATGTTCCAGCAAATGTACAGCCAGACAATTCCACATGTAGCTGGAATATTCCCATCCGCATTATCATACATGCAAATATTTTCTAGTGCAGGAATTCTCTCACTTGTATCAGTTGTTCTAGTTATTATTTTGAAAAACAAAATAAAGATATCACAAAACAATAACATGGAAGTCTAACATGAAATTACAAATTGCAAATGATATTCTGGAAATAAAATTTAGTACAACTGAAAAGATTCTGGCAATACATGGTTCGATGCAAATTCCACTTTCTCATGTTGTTCAGGCTACCGGGACTCCATTGGAGCCAACATGGATGCAAATACGTATGCCTGGAACAAATCTTCCTGGGATGATCAAGGCTGGAACATATTATACAAACCGTGGAAAGGAATTTTGGTATCTCACGCGAGGAAATGAAGTGCTCCGACTTGAACTCAAAGACGAGTCATACGATAGGATTGTCATTGGTGTAAAGGACAGTTCATTTTGGACAAGCAGGCTTGGAATTGGGAAATAAAAAACCGTGGGTTTGTACACACTAGGAGTGATAGTTGCTGTTCAGGTATGCGCCAGAATCTAGATCTGATTGTGGTGTATTGTCAATCAAGTTTTTACATCCAGTTTGAAATGAATAGCAATTAGTCGTACTAGATGGAGCATGTGACGCATCGCTTATTCCGGTGTATATGCCAGGTGTTGCCCATCCTGACGCTGACAGCATTCCAACAGATATGGCAATTGTGCCGCCAACACTTGCAGCCAAGATGATTAAAAGTGTCTTTTGTATCATTATATGTTATTACACGTTTTTTTCATTTAACTCTTGACTAACATTGTTCAGCAGATGAAATGGTATCGTGTAACACAATGTATTGCACAATCAAAATCTGATATATCTTCATATCTTGATATTTTTTTGACTGTACCATGGATGTAAAAATTGGATGCACTGGCTGGAGTTATCAAGGATGGGTTGGACCGTTCTATCCTAAGACCATGTCCAGTACAGAATATCTCAAACATTATGGCAAAACATTTGACATAACAGAAATAAACTCGACATTTTACAAAATTCCATCCCCTCACACCACAACAAAATGGTTCCATGATACTCCTGACGATTTTATCTTTACTGCAAAGTTGCCAAAACAGATAACTCATGATGCAAGACTTAGACCTGGATCGTATCTTGATCAATTCCTAAATACCATCAAACACCTTGGCTCTAAAATGAAGATACTTGTGATGCAACTTCCACCATCGCTTTCATTTACAGAGTCCGAGCAAAATCTGGACAAGATGATACGTCACTTGCCAAACGATTACAGGTATGCTGTTGAAGGTAGACATCCATCCTGGTTCACAGAAAAATCATACAAGTTCCTCTCTGAGAGAAATCTCTGTCTTGTATGGAACGAGGTCCAGGGAGTACTCAATCCTGCAGAAATAACAACCGACTTTGTGTATCTTAGATTGATTGGGGATCGTTCCATTCCGGAAGACAAGTTTGGTACGATACAAAAAGATCAAAAAGAATCTATTGCAAAATGGACAAAAAAACTAGACGAAGTAAAAAATAAGGTATCACTTGCAGTTGTTATGGCAAACAACCATTTTGAGGGATTCTCACCACATACTGCAAACAAGCTACGACTTGAAATGAATCTCAAAGAGATTTTCTGGCATGGAAAAGACCAGACAAAATTATTCTGATGGTACTAAATCCTGGGTTTTCTTTAGTGCCAAGACAAGAAACGCCGCAACCAGAAGAGATGCAACCAAGAAAATGCTTCCATAGTTGTACGAGTCTGTGCTTGTCTTGAGATATCCTACAATGAAAGGTCCAATGAATCCACCCAAATTTCCTATTGAATTAATCAATCCAATTGATACTGCAGCAGATGTCTCTGTCAAAAATATTGTGGGCAAGGACCAAAAGGGCCCAAACGCAGAATAAATTCCAACTGTTGCTATGGTAAACATTATCATTGAAAGAAACAAGTTGGGATAGACCATTATGCTAAGACCAAGTCCTGCTGCTCCAATGACTAGAGAAAAAAATGCATGCCATCTTCTCTCGTTTTTCTTGTCAGAAGATCTCCCTACAAATATCAGGCCAAAAAATGCTGCAACATATGGAATTGCAACCAAATATCCAACACTTGTGATTGATTGGTGTCCAATGCCGTCAATTATTGTTGGAAGGAAAAAACCAAGACCGTAAAAACCAATTATCCAAAAAAAGTACACAAGAACAAGCAGTATTACATCCCGTTCCCTGATTGCATACTTCCATGAAAAACCATACTTGATATTTTTTATTTTATTTTCACTTGCCATCTTTGATTCAAACCATTTCTTTTCTTCTGGTGACAACCACTTGGCCTGGCCGGGCTTGTCTGTAAGATACCAGAACGCAACTACTCCAAGTATGATTGACGGCAATCCCTCTAGTATGAAGAGCCATCGCCAGCCTTGCATGTCAAGCCAATCAACAGACAAAATATGAGTGGAAAGAGGTGCACCAATTATCTGTGATATTGGAACTGCTGCCATGAACATTGAATATGCTACAGCTTTTTCCCTTCCTGTAAACCAATGTGATATGTACAGTATTATCCCTGGAAAAAATCCAGCCTCGCCTAGTCCAAGCGCAAACCGTAGTGCATAAAACTGGTTTTCCGTATTTGTAAATGCAGTAAGAACACTGACAATTCCCCATCCTATCATTATTCTTGCCACCCATTTTCTTGCGCTCCATTTCTGCATCCATACTGTAACTGGGATTTCTAAAACAAAATATCCAATAAAAAAAATTCCAGCACCAAGACCAAATATTGCTGCAGTAAAATGAAGATCCTTTGTCATGGTAAGTGCTGCATAGCTTATGTTTACTCTATCAAGAAATGTTATGATATACAAAACAAAGATGAACGGAATTATTCGAAGAAAGCGTTTCTTGCGTACTTGGGATTCAATGTTTGATGGAATCATAAATTATATCCCATAAATTGTACCAACAACAAATCCATTACACCAATATCATTTTTTCAAGTTATTTATAGTGATATTGTATCAAAAAGCCAAATCTCATCCGACAGGTTTTTGATCATCAGGTATTGTTTTGTGATTTTTTCGTGCAATCAAGATAGAACCTGCCGTTGTCACAATGTTTGAAAGTATGATTACATACACTGCTATACTTACAAACGTATTTGCAAGCGGAATGCCATCATTTAGTGCCGCAATTGATAACGTTGCAGGAACAACTCCTTGTGCGCATATTATAAATATTGCAAGCTGATCCTTGCGTAGCTCTGACTTGATAGTAGATGCTTTTGTTGCAATGAATCTAAAGACAAGCAATATTCCAATTATCATCAGGCCCAGCATGAGATTTGACAACATGGTAGATGGTGTAATCACAAACACAAGGCCCAAAAATACAAAAAAGAATGTCTCCATGAGAAAAGATATCTCACCCTGGAACTTGTAGAACTGGTCGTTCATTTCCACAAGATCAAACTTTTGTCCCAGGCGTGACATGATAACCTTTGAGCTTCCAAGAAACAGTCCAAAGATGAGTACTGCAACCAATCCGCTTCCATGTAGTACCTCAGTTATTGCATATGTCACAAACAAAAGCCCAAGCGACAAGACATACGTATACTTGAAATTTCTAACAAATTTTAGGACAAACATCCACACGATGGATAGTCCAATTCCGACCATGATTCCAATTGAAAAATTGGTCCCAATTGTAATCAGTGGTAGTGTCCAGTTGCTGGTGCCAGTCTTGTACAGGCTGACAAAAGCCTCGTAGAATACAATCGAGTAAATGGAATTCAAAATTGATTCTAGCGTAAGAAATGTTATCGTATTCTGCCCAAGTCTCAATGATCTTGATAGTGGGATTACAACGACTGCAGCAGTCTCTCCTCCAACCATTGATCCAAATATGAGGGACTGGATCAAATCCCATTTTAAAATAAAATGAAGCGAAAAACCAATCAAAAATATGCTTGATACCACATAAATGGTAACCTGGATTATGGTTCTCGGACTTCCCTTGATTACCTCTTTTATCCTCATGTCCATGCCGCTGTAAAACAAAATCATGATGAGTGTAAAGCTTGCAAACAAGCCAAGAACTGGAATGAGCGGTTCTCGCGGAAACACATCAAAGACTGGCCCGAGTATTATACCTACTGCAATCAAAAAAAGATAATATGAGATTCCAGTTTTTTTGAAAAATATTTCTCCTGCAAACCCTAAAAATATGATTCCGGCCGCTGCAGAAAAAATAATTACCTCGTTTATCACAAAACTCCTAAAAATTGATGTGATAAAATTCTGTCGTATTTCATATTTTGGACGTTTTCCAGTCTGTCAAACCTGGAAATTGCATATCAATAACCAAAACATTTTTCCGTGTTTTTAAAAATCTACAATCCCACACTGTTGATAGCATTTCCAGAATTTGCATCAATTATCAAAATTATCTTCTTGCCCTTGTGGTCATACTGTGCAAACCATATTGGAATGTGCATCAATTCACCCTCTGAAACCTCTTCCTGGGTCTCCATCTGCCTTATCATGTGGTATTTAGAATGCACCATTTGTGACTGGACCTGGTCTACAATGTTTTTTGCCAAGTTTTTTGCAGCATCCTCGTTAATGTCGCCGTTTAGGATCTTGATTGATTTTGGAATTTTCTTTGAATCAAAATCAATCCTGTCATCAAGTGAAAACTCGTATCCGTGAGGCTGATATGCAGTCATGGATCTAACGGCAACAACTGGGCAATTGTAGTTCTCATTTACAGTGTATGCCTTTGTCGCATTTGCACCGCCGCCCATCATTCCACCACCTCCCATCATTGAACCAAATAACATGCCGTCCATCATTCCACCTCCAAATCCTCCACCTCGTCTAGATCCTCCGCTCATTGCACCGCCCATCAAACCTGCCATGGCTGCAGTTGCCGCAATACTTCCAACTTGGGCCGCAATGTCTGTTGCAATAAGATTTGTCTTTGCAGTTACTGGGACAATCCAATATGGTACAAAGGATAAATCAATATCTTCTAAATTGGAACTTTCCTGTAGGTGTCTGTGTAAAAGGCCCTTGTCCATCATGTGGTGCAGTCTTGCAGTTATCTGATCCTGGTCCGCAATTGTAATTGGAAGCATCGTATGTCTTGCAATATTTTTCCATCCCTTGTTTTCAAGACTGACGCTGCTTCCACAATATTCGCATGTAACTACCATCTCGCCAAACTTTGGCACAATAGGCGCACTACAGTTTGGACATTTCACTTCTTTTGTTTCAGAATTTGTTGTATCCTGATGACTTGATGTATTTATTACAGTCTGTTTTGCGCCACACTTGACACAAAAGACTGCATCATCTGGAAGTTGGAGACCGCATTTTATACAAAACATTTTCTTTTACCTAACTTGATTTTATCTCGTTTCCGCAATGAGAACAAAACTTGGAATCAACTGCAACAAGTGTATTGCATTTTGGACATGCAATTCCCTGTGACTTTTGTGCTACCTGCTGTTGGGTTTCTCCACAGCTTGGACAGAAATTGCTTGACACTGGCATCATCATGGAGCATTTTGGGCACTGTTTCATAGGAGGTTGGTACATCCCCTGTCCCATCTGGCCTGCCATTGCATATCCAATACCCGAGCCTGCACCAAATCCTACTCCTAGACCTGCCATGGAACCTGCACCGCCTGAAGGATTCTTGGCAGCTTCTGTCATGGCCTGACCTGCTTGATACTGCATGTAATTTACACCAAGCACTGACATTTCCGATTTGGTGTTGATTGCCTTTTGTACCTCGTCTGGAAGGCTGATTGTTAGTCCTGATATCTTGTTTATCTCTAATCCATATTGTCCAAAGCTTGAGGGTGTACTGGATAGCACAATTTGTTCAATATTTTGCAAGTTTGTAGCCAAGTCTGTAACCTTCATTCCGTTTTCCTTCATTTTTCCAATTGCGTTAAACAACAAAAGCACCATCTGCTCTTTTAGGCGAGACTCTATTGCATCAGATGTCTGCATGGCAAATGTACCGACAAACTGGTTTACAAAATTCTCAGGTGAAGAGATCTTCCACCTAAACTCACCAAATATTCTAAGATTTACTATGCCAAGCACTGGGTCAACAAACTGGTAAGGTCCCTGTGAGCCGAACTTACCATCAATGTATCTATTCTGTAGATAATATACTTCGGCAGCCTGCTCTACTCCTGTAAAAAATTTCAACAGTCCACCAACTATTGGCGCATTAAAGTCAGTTAGAGCATACCTATTTGGTTTATCAAAATATGTCAAAACTTTTCCGTCTCTGAAAAATACTGCAATCTCATCTTCCCGGACTACGATATTGTCATTTAATTTTATCAATCGTGGAACCTTCCACATTATGTTACCTTCCTTGTATTGTGATTCCCATTCTATTGTGGTTGATCCAATTACACTTCCGCCCGAATCTTGATCTTTTTTACGTCCAAACATCTTTACATCCAGTCTCCAGTCTTTACCACTTTTATCACTTTGTCACCAATATGCTCTCAACTGAGTCTAGTCTCTGCTTCCAAGAGTGCTCTAGGTTGTCTAACATTGAACTAATCTTGGATGTAATATCCTGTATTGACTTGCCTGAACTATACTCTGATGTGGCACTTGAGCATGATGAGAAAATCTGTTCAGCGGTATTTACAAAATTAAAATCATATTCATACAACTTGTTGAGAACGCCGTCATCAATTCTTATGTTTGGGGATATTCCTGCAGATCCTTGCTGGGAATGTTGTACAACTCCTGCTATCTGCTGTATCTGAGATATGGTATTCCCTACTAGAGTAAGATTTGCAAAATCACCTTTTGTAGTTACTGCCTTTCTCAAATCCTCGATTTTTCCCTTGGACTCGTTTAGATTGTCTGATACCTGTTTGCGCAATAACTGGTCTGCAGCTCTGAGATCTTCCAAACTACGATATTCTCTTAGTCCTGGTATCTTTAGCTGTAATTTTTTCCAAGTTCCTCTGTTTTCAACTATCTTCTCTCTTAGGTCTGGATTATTTTCAGGCATGTGCTTTACTGATCTATATTATAAAACTTAAAGATTCCGAGAACAATGTTACCTGATTGTACAAACCTATTTTTCTATATCGTGTAATACCATTGAGCAATTAAAGTCATATAATACAATATGCATCTTCATCACACTTGATGAAAAAAATTGCCATATCTGTTGTACTGTCATCTTTTTTGCTATTTTCAATGGTCCCATCATTTGCACAAAATTCTACAGTGTCTGATTTTAAAATATTGCAACAACAAAAAAACCAAAACAGTCCAAACCTTTCCTATGCAGTATTTTATATCACCGAAAATGACAAGTGTTCTGATTCAGAATATGCCAGCCTGAAATTTTATCAAGTGATAACAGATGAATATCTTTCTCTATATGATATATCGCATGACCTACAGGGATCACTCTGCATACCGCTAAAAAATTACCAGTCGTATTTTTCTGGATTGTCAACTTATACTCTACCTGTTGTGATATCTGACAACACTGTAGGACAGCAGCTAGTACAGCAGGGATTTTATGGAATGTATGAAATCACTGGTACAGGCAAGCAAGCAATCTATGTCTGCTCATGTGATACAAAAATTGAAAGTTGGGCAGGTGCATGGATTTTGTCACATGAGTTATCGCACTTTTCTTTAAGATATTTTGGAGAGTCTGATGATATTGCAGTCTCATGGGTTCACTATGTCCAGGCATTAGAAAATGACTGTCAGCAGGGAGATTTTTCCAAAGTCTGTCCGCAATATTCTGAATCTGTAACATCGCCTTCTGGAGAACAGATTCCTGTCATGATGATATACGGACAGGGTCCCTCGTCTAACCTCCCAAAGAATGCCCCGCAAAGTGAAGCAACTATGCTGATTGCAAACTCTATTGTTCCAGTCCAGACTCCAACATGTCAAGAAAACCAAGTCTGTGCACTTCCTGGAGATTATGTCAAGTATCAAATCACAACACCTGACCTCAACCAAACAATACGATTTGATTTTGTAAATCCTACTGACAACAAAAATGTCACAGTCAAGACAAGTGTCATCCAAAATGGTTCTCCTGCATCTGAATCTGACGTACTTGATTTGGCAAAATCGTTGTTTACAAGACCAAGCGGTCAAACATCTAATTTCATGTACATACTCCCACTCCCTCTGAAACTAAACAATGCATATCACGAAATGCCCCTGCAATTTAACAACTATGCACGAGATGCCATGTCTGCACAAAATACTAATCAGACAAATTCAATCCTGGTACAAATTGATAGAGATACTGGAATACTGTTAAATCTTGAAGTCTCAAATGTTGTAAACGTCAACGGAAAAAATACTGTCAACCAACAATCCTACAAGCTAGTCGACACTAACAAAATCACTTTTTCAAATTATGTCACAGGTACGGTGTCAATTCCATCCTGGGTAAAGCATAATGCAAAATTTTGGTCAGATGGTTCTATCACTGACACACAATTCATTGCAGGAATACAATATCTGATTAATAATGGTATAATCAAGATGCCCTCGTCATCTGGTACTAGCAATATGTCCACGCAGATACCTTTGTGGATAAAAGATGATATCACGTACTGGTCTGAGGGGGAGATATCTGATAGTCAATTTGCAGGGGCACTCCAATATCTGATTTCAAATGGATTGATTCATGTTTTATCTGATCAAAAAGCAACAAGCTTGTCCGGCCTGCCAACAGGTACTGTCACAATAGGCGATAAACCAATTGCAGTTGAGATTGCAAGCACGCAGGAGAGACAAATAAAGGGTTTGCAATATCATACTCTACTTTCGTATGATCAAGGCATGCTCTTCTCATTTGCACATCCACAAGAGATCCCAATATGGATGAAGGATATGCAGTTTCCAATTGATATTGTCTGGGTTGACAGCTCAGGAAATATTTTGCGTATAGTAAAGAATGCACCTGCATGTACTGCAGACCCATGTCACGTGTACGGCCAAGACATATTCGATGCACAATATGTAATAGAAGTGGCATCTGGATTTGCAGACAAGTTTGGAATAAATCTTAATTCGCACGTAAAAATCATGACTACACTTTCATGACACAAGACTAGATTTTTAAATTCCATCAAAACGATTTATTCCATGCCAAATAAAATCATGATAAATCTTGACAAGGCAATATACACAGAAGGAGAATATGTAAAAATAAAATTAGATTATGAAACACTCACTCCCAAGCAGGCTATGCATCTTGTTATCTTTGATCCATCTGAAAAAGAAGCCTTTAGCGAAGACCAGTATCTAAATGCGCAAAAAGGATCATACTCTAATGTATTAAGATTTGATACAAAACACTGGAAAACTCCTGGCAGATACAAAGTTGCAGCATGGGACCAAGAGGGAACAAGAAAAGAAGTCTTTTTCCAATTCAAAACAAAAAGCGCATAAATCACTCAAATGAGATATGATTTTTTACTTCAAGAACTATGTTAACTAATTGATAAATACACGAAAGCAAGGCAAAGTGTGTTGAAACCTGTAACGATTTTGGGATTTGTTCTAGTTGTATTCTTTGTCGCATCCATGCTTGCAAGTCAGGCAAGCGCACAACAGTATCCGTCCGGTAACAGACAATTTCAAGGCACACGAGTTCCTGTGAATGGTACTTACACAAACTCTGCATTTGGTGTGACTGTAACAATTCCAGATGGCTGGAGTGGATTTGAAATGAAACGAACAACTGGAACCGCATCTGTAATGGTAGCTCCTGGAGGATTTCACATGCAACAGGGACAACGCTCTCCAATCATGATGATGGTCTCAATGTATCCGAGAAATTCTACAACACCTGCACCACAGTTTGTCCCAAGAAACATGGTTCAAAATGAAACATGTAACAATGATTCAAACACCACCAAGACTGTCAATGGAATGAATCTTACAGAAATCATAGTAGACTGTTCTGGGCAAGTGACCACAAAATCAGAATATGATGTGGCAAAAACAGACTCTTCTTATGTCATACTTGGATATCGTACAAATTCTCCGTCCAACTTTGATTCTCAGATTACAGCATTTGACAGCATGCTTGGAACACTCCAGATTGCAAATGCTGCAGGAGCGCCTGCCGTACCAGAATTTCCAACTCCATTCATAGGACTTGCAGTAGCAATCATGGTTGGAACTGTAGTCATATTGAGCCGCTTCAAGATGATGCCCAATAGAAATTAATTCTAGAATTATGTCAGAGTGATTTTTGTGGTCCACATGATACGTCATTCATCTTTTTTCCGTCGTAGAGATCCTTTACTGCGTTGATGTCGCAGTCTGAAACAAATGGAAAGTTTGTCTCAATGATGTAATGCATCAAGTCTTCCTGATCTGTCGCATGTCCTAATCCCAATGCATGGCCAAACTCATGTCGCACCACTGCACCAAGTCGCTCCGGTGATAATTCTCCTACATTGTATATCATAATTGATGACTTGAGTGTCTCTTGCCCATCCGTGATGGATTTGGTGTATCCTGAAAGCCCATCGGGATTCTCAAGGGTTGAAAGTATTATTGTAATATCGCCTTCCTCAGTTGGTGACTGGATTACATTGAATTTAGTTGGAATGTGAAATTTTGTCTTGTCATTTTGCATGTTAAAAATGGCGCCCTGCCAGCCCTTGTAGTAAACT
Source organism: Nitrosotalea sp. (assembly GCA_036278495.1). Lineage (GTDB taxonomy): Archaea > Thermoproteota > Nitrososphaeria > Nitrososphaerales > Nitrosopumilaceae > Nitrosotalea. The sequence goes on along the minus strand of DASUKX010000080.1, from coordinate 27,552 downwards.
GAAACAGTGCCAACTGGTCCCTTGTCAAGTAAAGAATTGTCTATCTTTACAGATTCTTCTGAAAGTATTGCACTCTTGATGGCATCTAATTTTTCTTTAGATACTGAATCTGCATTTACAATGTTGATGATAAGAGGTTGATCATTTACCAAATGCCATGGCTTCCAAGTATTAACCGTATTGCCTTTTAGATTTTGTATCAAGTACTGGGTTTTGAGCGGACCATTGTTGGAATTGTAGAATGACTGCAAGTCGCTTGGCACATATGAAATGAAAATAAACATTGCAAGTCCAAGTGCTGCAACTATTGTAACATTTCGAAAAATCTTGTTTTTGCGGGGTTCATTCTTCAATAGGCCTGTTAAAACCTTCTTGTCTTGGCGAAGCTCATCAATTATTCTTTCTTTCTCTGAAATGTTATGCTCAAGATGTGTGGCTCCTGCCTCAATATCATCAAGGCGTTTCTTTAACTCTGAATTAATCTCCTTGAGAAGTGTCTTCTGAGAAACCAAGTCATCAAATAATTCCTGCTTCATCTATGACACATTCCTCATCGTGGATAATTTTCCTAGCAAGTGCATTATTTCGTTAATGTCATAAGGCTTGTAGACTATGGATGACGCATCAAGTGTGATCAATTTGTCGTGTGTGCTGACTGTCATGTCTGCTGTAACCATGATGACAATTGCATCTTGGTGGATTCTCTTGATTTTTTCTAATCCGTATATGCCATCATACCCTTCCATCATTACATCTAAAAATACCACATCTGGTCTGAGTTTTTTGTAAATTTCTACTGCTTCAAGTCCGTTATATCCACGTCCAATCACTTTGATTCCCTTTATCTGCAAAAAGTCACACAGTACGGATACTGTATCCTTATCATCATCTATTACGATGGCAGTAATGGGATCATTACTACCATGTGAATGAGAAATAATTTTCACTAGTTTCATGCCATATTGAATATATATTAGATGAATTTTGTTTGGTTTGAACAAACTAATTTTTGTCTACTTGGGAAAACTATCAGAAAAGATACAAAGTCTAATTGTCAGACTAGTCATCTTTTACAATTCCAGTAAAAAAATACGATCAAACTTTATTAAAACGGCGTGAGTATTATTTTATTATTGAACAGTGACCAGTGTTATAATCTGCTTGGTATAAGAAAAGGTGCGTCAATACCTGAAATTCGCGATGCATATCGTAAACTTGCACTAGAGTGTCATCCTGACAAAAACATGTCTGCAAGAGATGGTGCAAAATTCAAACTGGTGACAGAGGCATATCACACTCTTCGTGTTGGTAATCTATCTACTGGAAAAAACTCTGACACCGTATCCCAAAATCAGTCTGACATGTACCATAAAGTCCAATCATGGAATTTCTATCAAAGCATATTTTATGATGTAATTGATTATGCTCAAAAAATAAAGCATGCAAAAACAGTCTATCTGTACTTGTCCAAGTCTGAACCAATACTTGTCCACTGCTACAATCTGACCCAAAAGCATGCTACAATGCCATTGTATCGTTTGATAATATCATCATACGCTCGTACAAATTCTCTTGTTTCACATATGCCGTACCAAGGTGCCGTAAAAGAGATTCGCAAGTATCTTGGTTTGCATTCCTAGAACGGACTGGTTTTACCTCCTGATGCTTGAAGTTTTTAGGTATTTTTAAATAGAAATAACACTTATGGAATTTTAATGCAATACAATGCCAAGACAACACTGCTTACCTTATCTATTGCAAGTATAGTTGTAACACTTGTGGTGGGACAGATGGCGCCCGTATTGGCTCAATCCGTTCCGACATCAAGCAATCTAGTTAAACGAGATTATTCTTATACTGATGATCAGCATCTTACTGCAGGCTTTGGCAACACAAGAGTCTGTGGAGATCATATGTGTGCACCTGGTGAATGGACTCAACTACAAGCAAATCTAAACCATGCACAGATTTCACATCCTTCAACTAATTCAACAAAGGTTACCCCATCATTACCACCGAGTGTTCCTGCAACTCCTCCTGTAACTTCAACAAATTCAAGTGTACCAGTTTCTACTAATTCCACAAAACCTATGCCATCCTCTTCTGCGCCAATTCCAACTTCTCCATCTGTATCATCTTCTGTCTGTGTTGCAGTAAAATCCGCACTTGGAAATTCTACCGTATCTGCTGATGTTGTTGCAAAAATAATGTCTGATCTTGGCTGCACCCAATAGTTTAGTATCATTATGCTCTGAATACTGGTACTGCTAACACTGAACCTAGTTTGTTTTTTTCGAACATACAACATGTATTCTTGTAGGCTTACTATATTGAATTAATGTCCGGTACAACTAGTAGAACTAAGATTAGATCTGAAAAAGAATCACCATTGCGGCAAACTAATAATGGAAAAAAGCTAGAGAACAATCAAACCTATTGTACTGGTAACGATCATCCCATTACGTATAGTTTCTTAAAACAAAACTACCAAAATTTGTATGATAAAACACCTTGTCTGCTGTGTTCTACAACTGTTGATGGGGTAATCTTTGAATGCAATGAATATTATGCAGAAAAACTTGGATATGGGAAAAATGAGATTTTGGGAAAATCTATCTTTGAACATACTGCTGAAAAAAGCATCAAAATACTTAGAGATGAAATAGAACGCTGGAAGGTGACAAATAAGATATCTAACGTAGAAATTTGGCTCAAAAGAAAAGATGGGTCTATTTTTCCAATTCTTCTCACGGGAACAAGTTTGTATGATGATGACAGAAAATTGATTGGAAGAACATCTGTTCTGGTTGATTTGACTGAAATACACAAAGCAAGAAAAATGCTTGATTCAAACCAAGGGCAAATAAAAAAACAGATTGATGAACTCAAAAAATCAAACATGCTTCTTATAAAAACTGAACAAAAGTACAGAGATCTGTATGAAAACTCTCCAGATCTATTACGTACAATCGATCTCAAGGGAATGATTATTGATTGTAACAACTCTTACTGCAAATATTTGGGATATACAAAAAAAGAAGTGATCGGAATGTCTGTATTTGATTTCGTAGTGGCACATAGCATTGATGATTATACAAGTTCATTTGAAACATGGAAAGTTACTGGAAAAATCTCAAATAATAAAATTTGGCTCAAAAGAAAAGATAACACTGAGTTTCTTGGATTGATAAATGCTACAAACTTGTATGACTTTGATGGCAAACTAATTGGCAGTAATACCACGATTAGAGACATTAGTGATCTACATGAGATACGAAAAACGCTAGAAGGTAATGAGAAAAAACTTGAACAACAAAATGCAGCGCTGACTACCGCATATGATCATCTGCTTGAGACTGAACAACGATATAGGACTCTATATGAAAAATCAACTGATCTTTTACGTACGATTGATTTGGCTGGAAACATCATTGATTGTAATGATGCATATTGTAATAATCTTGGCTACTCCAGAGAGGAAATAATTGGGAAATCGCTGTTTGTACATGTGGCCGAGAAAAGTATCCCTAACTTACGAGATGCATTGACAGAATGGGATCGCACAGGTTCTATTGTAAATAGAGAAATCTGGCTTCAAAGAAAAAATGGAGATGTATTTCCAACATTGTTTCTCTCAACTAACCTCTATGATACAAACGGTAATCTGACCGGACGCATTGGTACACTACGAGACATGTCTATCCTATACGATGCAAAAAAAGAAATTGAAGAACATAAAACAAAAAGACTTTCTGCAATAGGTGAACTCTCTGCTCGTATTGCACACGATCTTAGAAACCCTCTGTCTGTGATAAATAACACTCTTGAAGTAATCAAAATCCAAAACCCAAATTTTGAGAAAACAAACCAAGAAAAATTTGCCCGGATTGAACGTGCCATAAAAAGAATGACTCACCAGATAGAAGAGGTAATGGAATATGTTGTTCCGCATCCTCTGGACCTCCAAAATACTTCATTGCTTGATATTGTGTATTCTGCTGTATCAAATGTAAAAACAACGGGAACTGAAATCAGTATGCCGCAAAATGATGTTAATGTAAGATGTGATCCTGAAAAGCTAGAAATTGTTTTTACAAATCTACTACTAAATGCAACCCAAGCAATGAATAATTGTGGAAACATATATCTTCGAATAACAGAAGGTGTGACAAATAACAGTCAAAGTCTTGTTATTGTAGAAATCGAAGATACCGGTCCTGGCATTCCAAAAAGTTTGTTACCGAAAATATTTGATCCCTTGTTTACAACTAGGCAGATAGGGACAGGATTGGGATTGGTAAGCTGTAAAAATATTGTGGAAAAACACGGGGGCTCTATTGATATCAAAACCGAGATTGGTAAGGGTACCACATTTGTGATTGCTATTCCAAAATAACCCTCTTAACCATGATTTGTACCAAATCTATGTGATTTCTCAGTAAAATCTAAAAACCTTGGAATCTGCAATTCTGTATGAGTACCTCATATCTGATTTTTGGAATTGCATGTATTGTAGTATTGGCAATTGTGCCAAATGCATTGGGTATTACAACTAATAAAAATGTCATACTGGATCAATTCCAACTCAAAGTAAATCAAATTGCTTTAGAACCTGAAAATATTTCTGTAAAGTTTCTCAATGTTACTGGAGATTCCAGATGTCCATCTGATGTAACATGTATCTGGCAAGGAGATGTTATTGTTGTTGTAAATATATTGAAAAATAACTATGACATGGGAAACTCTAGTCTGATAAATGGACTGGGAGAAAATAATGCAACTACAATTCCAGGGAGATATCTTTTACAACTAGTAAAAGTTGAGCCATATCCTACCAGTGGCACACTCATACCTCTTTCAAATTATACTGCCACTTTTTCATTGTCAAAGGTTGGCTTGATGTCGCCTTTGCAACAATTCAAGTCTGGAGTGAGTGCACAGAAAGTAGAATGCAAAACCGGTCTTGAACTTGTCATCAAGACAGAAAATAACTATCCTGCATGTGTTTCACACTCTGGTGCATCCGCATTGATGAGCCGAGGTTGGGCAATTACAAACACTACTCTTATCAACAACTCTTCTTGATTCTTTCAGAGTAAAATTATCTGAAGACTAATCCCCTTCTGGGAACTGGTAAAATGTTGGCATGTTTTGTGGCACGTCACCGTAAACCAATACAATCTCATCATGTGCTTTCATTATTGTGTCGCTCACACTGGTACTGACCAAATTTCCATTAACGAAAATTTCTGGTCCATTTGTATCTGTAGGATATCCACTACCTGTTGTTTTCCAAATGTTAATGAATTCTCCTAGCGCAAAGTCTCTTTCTTTTGGAGATTCCATGTGAACTATGCCGTCAGGTGTGTGGGTGTGCAACCAATACAGACAGGTATTTTCCAATCCTATTTGTGCAGGAACTGCAGTGTGTTGACCGTTGACAAAAATATCCAAGTGTGAATGGATGTGATATGTTGTATATTCTTGAGTTTCACAGGGTATGCCATCAATTGATGCAAAACTTGTATCGATAGTATTATCTGACTTGTGTAACGCATAAGCTGCACCAGCAATTATTGCAGCAATTATCCCAAGTGCAATGAACTTGTTTCTATTGGGAGATGATTTTGACTTGACTTCCTTTGATTCGTCCTTGTCTTTTTTCATTTTGGTCATGTGTTATACTAGTACACGTTTTTAAATCAAGTATTAATGTATTTCAAAATAATATGAGAAAATTTCCATGAGCATTAGATCATCTTACCACTTTTAGTGTAAAAATGCATGATGGCAAGTCCTACTAGTGCAGATACCGTAGTTACCGTAAACCCAATGGTGGGAAATGAAACCATTAATGGCATAAATGATGTTCTCCTGTCTATCATGTTTGTTGCCATATTCAAGAATAATGACTTGAACACTATTTGATCATCCCTCTGAGCTGTTCTGGGGTTGCATTCATGATCTCATCTTTGGTATATCGCCTGTTCAATTTCTTATTCATCAATACGATACTCATTCCTCTTGGTATCTCTCTTCTTGAACTCAAAAATCTCAAATATTGTTCCTTTTCATCATTTGTGCAAAATACCGTTTCATAATTACTGGACACCCATATCTCTTCAAATGCCTCTTCACTCATACTCATCATGGCCTAACTACGCTTGAGAATCTATAAGGAATTGCGACACATTGTTCAGTAACAAAGTTACCTGCATTATATGCACTTTTGATGTGTCTCATCAAGTGTGACAAAACAGCATTTTTAATGAATTTATATTTTAGTAAGGAATCCTACGTCTCTTTTTTAATTGTAATCTGGTATATTATACATCAGGCAAACGGGAAGATCTCTTGTGAGGAACCGAACCCAGATCCATCCCCATATCATGTGAACCTGTTTGCCCTACTTGGATTCTTATATTTTAGCAATAATGTAATTAGTTTGATGTTAGACCTTGATGATTTGACAAAGGCAAAGATAGTTGCACTAATTTTAGACAAAAAAACAGAGCAAGCACTTGACTATCTAAGTAAACTGTACAAAGTTGATACGCCGCAAATAGTGGTTGGTACAATAAAAAAGAAACGAAGAACAGTCTATGCTGTATATGTGGTACAAGAAAAAAAGATCTATGCATTAAACTCTGAGATATTTTATAATCCGTTTGTTATTTTGCATGAATACTATCATCATATTCGTTCAAAGCTTGGAACTCACAGAGGTTCAGAAAAGTATGCCAACATGTATGCACAACAATTCATCGATTCGTACATGCGTATAGTGGAAAAATTAAACAAAAGTAAATCTCATCTATCTAATTGACATAATTTTTTCCAAAGTCTTATCTGGTAGTTTTTCTTAAAACAAAATGTTCATGATGCTTCAAGATTTGGTAATATTGATAATGATTATTGCAGTATCGTACTGTGTAATTTCAACTACAAACGCATATGCATCTGAAGAAAACTATTCGCCAATTGTTATATCTAAAAGTGATTCTAGTCCGCAGATCAACATCCTTATCCACGCACCTGATTTTAATTCAAATTCGTATGCAATTGATACTATTGGAGAAGATGGAAGCAAAATCATGATATCTACAAGAGAATCAAGCATTCCGTATAGATTGGTAGAAACAGGACCTGATACTGGGGACTTTGGGGGCTATGTTATACTGTCTTCTTCGACATCCTCCTGTTCTCCTGTGTGTGGTCCAACGGATGGGTTTTTGGCAGCAGGTGGTGATGATGCAATCACTGTGTCATTTTCATATCCTGATGGGCAGACAATATCTGAAACCTCTTCTGACACAACTCCAATTCCAGTGCTTCCTAATATGGTGCCTGAATTTCCACTTGCAATGCTTGGATTACTTGCAGGTATGATGTCATTGGTGTTAATTTCTAAAGCGAGGTTTATACGATGAAAACATGTCTTGCTTGAAACATGGAGTCCAAAAAGAAGATAAAAAATGCACAATGTAAAAGATGTCTGAATAAATTTCAAGAAAAAGAGATCTATACTATACAACAATTTCAGTACAGAAAATCTCCGCCATATGACTGGACAAAAGAATTCTTTTCTGAACTGGAAATTGGAGAATGGGATTCTTTTTGTGAAGACTGTGTAAATTATTATGGAAGGATATCAAATAATGTCTGGCTCAGATACTGCAACTAGTTCTTTAGATTGTTTTCAAAAAATGATACTGTCTTGTTCCATGCGTCGCTTGTCTCCCTTGGTGCATAGTTTGTACCTGATGGATTTGCAAATGCATGTCCTAGCCCAGGGTAGATGTAAATTTCATTTTGAATTCCAAGACTATCAAGGTCTGACTTGAACTCTTTTATTTTATCAAGAGAATTTGATTGGTCCTTGTCACCATAAAATCCTAAGACCGGCCACTTGATGATTGATAGCGCAGTAGCGTTTGTTACAGGTTGTCCATAGAATAGCACTGTTGCGTCAACCTTGTTACCGCTTAGAGCATAGTTTAATGACTGGCTTCCTCCAAAGCACCAACCTATTGTACCAATCTTGGTAGCATTGTATTTTTGCTTGAGGGTCTCTTCTGCAGCACCAATGTTTTGCATTGCCTTTTGTTCATCAAATGTGAGCAAAAGTTTTCTTGCACCGTCAGAATTTGTGGCAACCTGGCCTGCATAAAGATCTGCTGCCAAGACAATGTACCCATGTGATGCCAAGTCCCTTGCCATACTCTTGATGTTATCATTAAGACCCCACCACTCATGAATCATTATAACTCCTGGATAATTTCCTTTTTGGGTAGGCTCTGCTAGGTAGCCTGTATCATTTTCAAAATAGCTTACTGGAATGGTCTTTATCTCTAGAGGTCCGCCACCGAACATGTCGGAGTTCTTGGTTACGCCTGGTGTGTAATCTGGTAGTACATGTAGCGCCCAACCTCGCTCAATCAATATTGATTCACTGTTTTCTTTTACACATGCAGGACTGCCGTCACTTTTTTTCATGACTAGGAGTAACTTATTTGGACAAATGATCTGGTTTATGGACACATGCATCTTTGACTGTTGCAATGGGGAAAGCATTTTCAGAGAACTTGAACTGTTGGCATATTGTATTGTATGAGATGATGACAGAACAATTATCAAAAGATACACAACAAATTTCTTGTGCATAAAATATGGATATGCAAATTATAATTTAAACTTGAATGATTCATGTAAGGTTCTGGCGACATCCTATGCTTCATGCCACATCTGATTCTATATGGATAATGCACTAAACCAATGTCATTGTAATGATAATCATGGAATCAATTGAATCTCAAGAAACTGAACCCGTGGTTGCCAATACTGAAACAATTCAAGAAGTAAAAGAAGACACAACAGGTACACTGGATGAAGAAGAAACTCCAGAACTATATTAGATTCTAGTTCTATTTTTTCATTGTAAGATGGAACATTTACTTGTAAGAATTTAGATTTTTTTGATTAGATAATTTGCATGTTATTCATGCTACTGTATTCTTATATGCGATCAAGTGTATATACTACCCATGTCCCAGTCTGCACAATATCTAGACAAGATTCTAGAAAATGTAATGCACACTGACAAGCAGATCCGATATGCGACAATCTTTGATAATGCTGGAAATGAAGTAATGACTAGCATACGTGAGGGAGTGGAGCCATTTCTAAACAACGCAGATACAAAAGAGACATTGCGTTATGCTGCAAATGCATGGAAGATACGCCGAACCTTTGAACCCAAAGTTGGAAAAGGCAGGTATGTGTTGGCAGTGTATGACAAACTAAGGAGACTGACAATGCCTCTTGGAGATAAGTATCTCCTGATGGTAACATGGGGAATTGATGGCGGCTCTGCTCAAATTATTGAACACCTGGAAAACATGTTTTCAGGTGACCCTACAAAAGATTGGTAATTACACAAAAACTAGAGTTCTTACATTCCGTCTACTGGAAGTAGTTTTTCAATATTTTTCGGTAAAGTAATGGTGAAGGTGGTAGGACTATTTGACGCATGTATGCTGCCATGGTGCTGATCAACTATGTTTTTGCAACTTGGCAAGCCAAGGCCAGTCCCATGTTGTTTTGTTGTAAATAATGGCTCAAATATCTTGGTTAACAGATCTGCTGGAATCTTAGGACCGGAGTTTTGAATTTGGATCTGAATGGTGTTGTCTACTCTTTCAACAAATTTGATTATTATTTCTCCTTTTTCTTCACCAATGGACTGTATCGCATTTATTATTAAATTGTAAAAAACAGATTCTAGTTTTGCTGCATCAAACTTTAAGGTAATATCATTTTTTGGTAGTACTATTTTGATATGCGGTGGAATTTTGATCGTAGTGATTGCATGATTGATAACTTTTGTAAGCGAATTTTCTTCCAGACGTAAAGATTGGGTTCTTGCAAAATTTAGTATGTCGCTTACCATCATATTCATGCTGAAAATGGCACGATCCATTCTTGCAAGGTGTTCCAAGATTTTTGGATCAAGTTGATCTTTATACTTGGTATTTATCAAGTCTATAGAATTTTTTATGATTGCCATTGGATTTCTAAGGTCATGGCTAATGTTTGAACTCATTTTACCTAAAGTCACAAGTTTTTCTGTCTTTGTGGCTCTTTCAGTCTGAATTTGGTCAACTTTGTTGATAAAATCACACTTGAAACCTGCTTCCTTATGATGTTTCAAGACTGATTCTTCATCTGGAGCGTCAAGTATGCAATAAAGCCTATTCTCACCCTTACTAAAAAACAATTCTAGGTGAGTTATCCCAAACTTGTCTTGAGGCAAATTTACAAGTCTCTCTATGTCATCTGAAGTTAATCCTTTAGAGGCGTGACCGTCAATAAATATGGGCAATTATGATATAGATCAAAATCTTTCATAAATACTTTGAGTATCATGTACCGGTACAACCTGTTAACTATCTGGTATCATATTTTATGTCTTAAATAAATTCTTGATTTTCTATTCAAATAATTTTTTTAAAAATCTGCTTGTGGAGTTTACATATTTTGATTTAACGTTTGGATATAATTTAACAAAAATATCTGTGATAATCTTGTTATTAAAATAGGACTAATTAATAACGCTTGGTATGAGCAGCAATGATCATAATCATTGGTATAGTGCAGGTAATGAAAGTGCAAAGGAAGGAAATAACGATGATGCATTAATTGCATATGATAAAGCCCTCGAACTAGATCCAAATCATGTCAGTGCATGGAACAACAAGGGAATTGTATTGTCAAGGCTGAAACGATTTGAGGAATCTATTTCCTGTTATGATAAAGCCATTGAATTGAATCCTATATATGCAAATGCATGGTATAACAAGGCAAATGCATTACGAAATTTTGGTCAGTCGCTAGTTGACAAGGCAAATGATGATCGTACAAATGCTCCTAAACTAGTAAATAGGTCAATTACATTATTTGATTCGGCTGACAAATGTTATGACAAAGGAGACATCATCTCAGGTAAAAAACGTGAATCTTGAAAAGATCTGTAATGATATAATGCAATCAGATGAAAACATTACTCTGGTAGCAGTCTCGTACAGAGCAGAATACAATTTCAAGGAGCGCGAAGGAATCAAAAGTCTACAAACAAAAGAAGAGATTGAAAAATCCTTGGCTGATGCCTCATTGAGGTGGGTGACTAGGAGATCTCATAGAACACTAGGTACTCCACTTTATGCTATGGCAAAATATGAAAAAGCAAAACGCATAACTGCTCCACTTGGAAGATATGGTATAATTTTATGTGTATTACTGCCAAGTTCTGACGCAGAAAAAGTTGCTACAAAACTGATCCGACTGGTAAAAAAATATTCTGTTATCTAACATTTTTTCAATATGCTGTGCACTGGAAACATTTATCCTCCATAACCTGAGTTTCCAACAAAATTTGCACTTGTGGGTATTCTGTATTCTTTTGTCATGTTTATTCCCTGGTCTGTTGTTACCATGACTTCATTGAGTTCACTTCCATCTGGAGGCGAAAGCGAAATCTTTTCTCCAGGACTCAGTACTCTTATGATATCTGGTTTTGCGGTACCTCCATAGTACACCACAACATTTGTCAAAATATCTGTACCCGTATTTTTTATGGATACATGAGTCTCAGTTCCCATCTCATCTTTTATTATGATTGGATCAATAGAGATGCTATATTTTGCAGATGTAGGAATTATTGGTAGAAAACTAAATGCCACAAATATGGCTACGGCAACAAGACATGCGCCTATTATTATTGAAAGAACCGGTTTTTTCAACGGTAAATAGTTTGTCGATCAAATATTTCAATTCTACGGTTTGGCTATCTGTTTTGTATGTCGTAATTGACGCTACTAAAAAGTATGAAATGAATAATCTATAATAAATGGCAACAAATCATTTTCTACATGTCTGTAAATATCTCACTGCCAAATTTCATCGAATGCAGAACAATCCTCCCAAATGCCTGCTGGGTTGAGACTCAAAATGATCAAAAGGACACTATTCTTTTGGTGTCTGTTCCATGTGAGGACGTATCGTCTATTATAACAATAGATCTGAACGGGAAACGAAATGAGATGTGTTTTTCCATAGGCTCCGTTGTAAAAATTGAGGATAACAAATTGTATTATAATGAAAATAGACTTGAAGACTGTGATTCTGAAGAATAGTATAAAACATTACAACTTAGGTAACAATTCTTCTCTTGTCTTTAAACCAAATTATTGTAATACATGAAAAAAATGCAACAAATATGACATTTGCAATTAATGTAAATGGATTTGTAAATGATTCTTGAAATGTTCCATAGGGTAATGGATTGGTCCAAAACATTCCTGGGGAAAAATAGATCTTTTGCCAGTATGACATGGAAGTTGTCGCATGGGCAAATAAGGCACATACAATAAAAGTAATCTGCATCTTTTTGTTTACAATATGTCTTGTAAAACTCCAAAACCCATATGATGCAATAATTATGATTGAGATCAAAAACGGCATCATGTATCTTTCAAGTGAAAGATCTCTTGCAATCATTAATGTGGTGATAAAGGTGCTGACAAACCAAATTAAAAATAGTGATTCTGGGATACAATCTTTGAATTTTCGTATTTTCTGAATCATGTATGCAATACCGATAAAGAAAAAGACTGTCAATGGTAAACTAGAGTTGGTGGGTGGACTATTCCATCCAATCTTAAATGTAGAATTGGGATATGCTCCTGGTATTGTATGCTCTATGGGGCTTGGAAATAGAGTGTAATGGAAAAGTGAAAGCATCCTGGTTGGTTCTAATCCTTGTATGGTGGGATATGCAATAAACCAAACATCTCTATTATAGTTATCCATGTCACTCTTGATGTTTGTAATCTCATTGATTGGATTTTTGTAAAACCCTGGCTCTGTTAACAAAAACCCAAGTATTGCAATAAGGAAAAATGCAGTAACTGTAAGACTTGTTTTCAAGACTTGCTTTTTGCCTAATCTTCTTGGTTTCTTTTGAGATAAGCCATTTAATAAAATAACTCCTGCAAATAAAATTGAAAATTCTACTGATAATAATTTAGAAGTAAACGCACATCCGAATGCAATGCTGCTAAAAATGAAATATTTCAACTTTAGGTGTCCTGCTTTGAAGGCATAAAGTAAGAGCAATAATGCTAGCATGCTAAAGAAAATGTAGTGAACTTCTGTCATTATTGTTCTACTGTACCACACCCATAGGTTGTAAAACATGAAAAGGAGTGAAAAAATTATGCCAAAGTTTCTGTTAAAGAGAATCTTCCCGATTAGAAATGCCACAACTACTGTTAGTGCACCAAAGATTGGTGAAAGTGTGCGCCCTGATGCCATCTGTTGAACAGTTGGCGCTTCATGAAAATTATAACATGTAAACCAATAACAAGACCAGTCATAATAATTGCCCGTGTCCTGATGCTCAAAGCTAAGAGGAAGTCCAATCAAAATCATGCGAAGTGGACTATATGTTGCACCATGTGCAGGTATGTGGTACAGCAAACTGCAGTTATCTATTGTTATCAAACATGAATTGGCAAGGTCTCCATTGTTTATCAGGTGAATATAGTTTCCAGCCCATCCAAGATAGTTTATTTCATCTCCATGTCTTGGCTGTCCTTCTAAATTATACGAATACATTAACGCAGCAACAAAAAATAACACAAGAGGAATCGTATATTTTGATTTTATGTTAGTAAAATGAACTAAACTCATCTATACGTCTCCATATCTTTTCATTGTTTTTTGTAATTGATTGATATCTCTATCTGTTGGACTTGTATGTGATATAGTGTCTAGAAAGATTATCAAATAGGCAAGTATTTTTTAAAATACTGTATGAAATTAAATGAAAAAACCTGTCAACTTGCACCTGATCTAAAAATATGTAGGATTCTAAATGGTATGTGGCAAGTAGCTGGAGGGCACGGCGATATTGATCCAAATTCTGCAATATCTGAAATGTTTTCATATCATGATGTGGGTCTTACTACGTGGGACATGGCAGACATTTATGGTCCTGCAGAAGAGTATTTTGGAGAATTTAGAAAAAAACTTGAAAAACAAAGGGGAAAAGATGAAACAACTAAAGTACAAGCGCTTACAAAATTTGTGCCAAACCCAGGACCGATGACTAGATCTATAGTAGAACGCTATGTAGAAAAATCCGTCAAGAGAATGAATGTAGACTCGATAGATGTACTCCAATTTCACTGGTGGGATTACGATGATACTAGATACCTTGATGCGTTATACCACCTCACAAAGCTCCGTGATGATGGAAAGATACGACATATTGGTCTGACGAATTTTGATACTGATAGAATAGAGATAATGACAGAGCAAGGATTCAAACTGGTATCAAACCAAGTACAATATTCTATTATAGACCAACGACCGCAAATCAAAATGACACCATTCTGTCAAGAACATAAAATGCATCTTCTTGCATATGGTACACTTTGTGGAGGGTTTTTGTCAAAGAAATATCTGGGTAAAACAGAACCTACGAGGGTTGACTTGAATACGTATAGCTTACAAAAATACAAAAACATGATTGATGCGTGGGGAGGATGGAATTTGTTCCAGGAACTCTTGTCAGTGTTAAACCAAATTGCAATAAAACATGACACCAGTATTGCAAATGTTGCTACTAGGTACATATTGGACAAGCCTGCTGTTGCCGGGGTGATAATTGGAACAAGACTTGGGATCTCTGAAAACAGATCTGACACTTTGAAAGTATTTTCATTACATCTAGACACGGAAGATCATGAAAAAATAAAATCAGTTACCATGAAATCAACAGATCTTTTTTCTGCAATAGGTGACTGCGGTGACGAATATCGATAAATTTACCTGATCATTTTCTTAATATTGTCATGTCTTTTGATATGATTTGTGAAAGCTCTAGTCTATGAAGAATACGCACCTGATGATGATTATAAAAAAATTCTAAAAATAATGGATGTACCAGAACCAAAACCTAAACCAAATGAAGTAGTCTTCAAGGTGGTGGTTACAGGACTAAACCATGATGATATCTGGGGAATGCGTGGAAAGCCAATACAAATACCAATGCCACATATTTCAGGAACTGATGCGGCAGGAGAAGTCACAGCAATTGGAGAAGATGTTCACACTATCAAAGTTGGTGACAGGGTTGTTTCTCATGGTAATTTGTCCTGTCGTGTCTGTATTTCATGCACCGAAGGCCGTGAATATGATTGCAGACGTAGAAAAGTTTGGGGTTTTCAAACTGGTCCTTTGTGGGGAGGATATTGTGAATATACTCACTTGCCTGAGGTAAATGTTGTAAAAATTCCCGACGGTGTATCATATGAAGATGCAGCTGCTGCCTCTATGACAATGACTACCTCATGGCACATGCTTGTAGGGAGAGCAAAAATCAGACCTGGTCAAACGGTTCTTGTCATGGGCGGTGGTTCGGGTATGGGCACATTTGGAATCCAAATTGCTAAACTTTATGGTTGTGATGTAATTACAACTGCCAATCAAAGCAAGTTGGAGGAATGCCTGAAACTTGGTGCAGATTTTGCAGTAGACCATAGAAAAGAAGATTGGAACAAGCAAGTGTTTGCGATATCTAAAGACTTGGCAAAAAAGAAGCAAACAAGCCCAGGTATTGATGTCATCTTTGAGCATATTGGAGGATCGCACTGGAACAAGGAACTTGCATTGTTAAAGTATGGTGCAACTCTTGTTACTACTGGTGCTACTACAGGTTATGACGTAACTTCTGACTTGAGGCATATATTTTTCAAAGGCACCAGTATATTGGGTTCTACTCAGGGGACTCGCTCTGAGCTTGAATCTGGAATATTTTGGATGTCCAAAGGAAAAATAAAGTCAATTATTGATTCTGTTTATACTTTTGAAAATGCGATAGATGCCCATACCAAAATGTTAAAGGGAAATCTATTTGGAAAAATTTTGATGAAGCCAGCCTGATTCGTTTTGTTACTATAGGTTTTTAGACTACAATGTTGCATGTACAATGTTGAAATCCAAATTGCTTGTTAGTACCACGATGTTCTTAATCCTTGGTATGACTGGATTTTCACTGACAAATATGGTATATGCACAAACTGGTTTAAATCCTGTAAATGTTTCTACAAAGGGCATAGTCTCTGAAAGCAGTAATTTTCATGGTGTTGTAATGTGGACAATCATAAATGGTGACAAGGGTACTATAATACTTCAATCTCCTGTGGGACGCGCAATGGTACACGTTTCTATAACTCCTAGCACTAACTGTGATTCATCAATGCCAATTTGTCTTCTTTCAACTGTTACTGATGCTGGCGATAATGGTATACTCAATGTAGGTGATACTGCCAGATTTTCATTTGATTTGGATGCAAAAAAAGAAACAGTCTCACTACTTAGTGGTACATTGGCTGGATTTGATGTATCTGTAAATCTCTCTAAAACATGGAATACACGCCAAACCACTACAACTGTCCCATCTGGGAATTCTACCACTATTGCAAACCCTGCATCAGTTTACTGCATAAATACTGGTGGAAAACTAAGTATGCAAACAACATCTACAGGTCAAACAGGTGTATGCACATTTTCTAACGGTTCTCAATGTGAAGAGTGGAGCTATTTTAGAGGAGAATGTTCTCCTACTACAAATGGAAGTCTAAATTCAACTGTGGATAATTTCACTGCGCCCCAACATCTTACACTCTCATTGAATGAATCTATGGGCATTACAGCAAAAAATTAACATTAATCTATGATCTAAAAAATATCTAGTGTTAATAGATTTCTCACGAATAGTTATGTTATGAACGATTCCGCTTGATCTTTTGACTCTTGCTTATGAGTTGCATGAGAAATATGCTGTTGTCAAGTGATGGATCTTCCTGTTTTGCCTTTTTCATTGCTCTTGCAAATTGTTCAAAAGCGCCAACTTTGACTGTTATTGTCTTATACTCTTTTCGAGGCATACTTGACTTCGTCCGGTACAGTTGATAAGTCTTACGTAGAATTTTTTTATCAAATCAATCCCATAATATCCAAAATTTGAAAAAATATTTCCACGGTTGCCTTAAACTGCAAATGCGGTACATGTACCAATTGGACATTTTTAGTATGTGAAATAATACAATACACGTATGCTATCCGATAAATAAATTCTCAGTACTTGAAACATGATACTGTAATATGTGTCAAAATTGCACCAAATGAATTTAGTATTTGGTAATTCTTTTTGAGAATATAATTGCAGGAATAAATGCAATGATGAAGACAATCAGGGAAATTGGAAATTCTGGCACTGCTGTTGTTCCATATACTGAAATGAATGAAGTGTTTGCAGGAAACGAAATTGCAAGTGTTCTGTATGACGTAGTCTTGGTTTCACTAAACTGGGCAATGCTCTTGTCATTTGTAACTATGTATGTGTCATCGGTACCATCTAGTTTCTTTGCATCTATCATCTCTCTTGGAATCTGTATGGAAAGTATTCCTTGACTGTCAGACTTTATATTGATATTCAGTGAATATGTGTCAGGATTTACACTAATGCCTAATATTTGACCTCCTGAAATGTCATAGCTAATCATTGAGGTTGTATTGAATACTGGAATCATACCTTGAGAATGTAACTGAACTGGTGGTGGGGATTGTATTGGTGGCTGGCTAGAATCAGATTGAGTGGTTACCACGGCTTGATCTGAAGGCTGACTAGTACCTACATTGCTTATGGATGATACTCGATAATAGTACGTTGTACCAGCCTGAAGACCTGACTTGATAAATGAAGTTTGAACTCCTGTGTTTGAAGTAACGATGTACCATGTACCTGTTGACCCTGTCTTTGATTCGATTTTAAATCCTGTAACTGGAAGTTTTCCATTGTTTGATGGTAATACCCATGATATCTGTACTGTATTTTGAGAAATTAATGTGGCATTTACATTTGATGGAGGATCAGGTATGGCTTGATTTTGTGGGGGTGTTGAGGTTTGTGGCAGTTGATCTGATGAGCTTGGTGCAGATGATGTGCTTGTAGGTGTAACTGAAACAAGGGGGGATGGATTGGTCTGAGATCCTCCTGATAATAACGCAGTTACCGCAAAAGTGTATGTTTTACCTGTTGTCAGGTTTGGAATTGTGTAACTTGTAACACCACTTGTGGTATCATCTACTGGAAGAAAATTGCCGTTTATCACTTGATCAATTTTGTATCCGCTTACAATCTGACCATATGTTTGTGATGGCTGAATCCATGATATTTTTACACTGGTTGGAGATATTGCGATTGCCGTTGTAACTGTTGGAGTTTTTGTCTCTTGAGGTTGTGCTGTTACAATATTGGATGGATTTCCAGCGCCGATTGAATTTATGGCTGTAACACGATATGAATAGGTTGTACCTGTAACTAGTCCACTATGAATATACCCTGTTTGCAAATTTCCAGTGTTTGCAACGAGTA
Organism: Nitrosotalea sp.; assembly: GCA_036278495.1. Lineage (GTDB taxonomy): Archaea > Thermoproteota > Nitrososphaeria > Nitrososphaerales > Nitrosopumilaceae > Nitrosotalea. Next base: position 9,050 of record DASUKX010000080.1, on the reverse strand, counting down.
TAACATATTGAGATGTGTTATTTGCATATTCTATCTTGTATCCAGTAATTGCAGATCCTCCATCATTTGAGGGTGGTATCCATGATAAGCTTACACTTGTGTCAGATGATGGATTTGCACTAAGTGTAGGTGAGCCTGGAACTGTGATCACTTGTGTAAGTGTATTAGTTGCAGTGTTTGATGAATCACTTGTTCCGATAGAATTTATCGCAAAAACTCTGTAAGTGTAAGTGTGGCCTGTTTGTAGTCCTGTGTGAGAATAGGCCGTAAATGAACTACCAGAGTTTGCTACTATGTTTGTAAAATTTGCCGAGTCTAAACTATATTCTATCTTGTATCCTGATACTGCTGGTCCTCCATTGGATACTGGTGCACCCCATGAGAGATTTATCTGGGTTGATGAATATGTTAGTGCAACAAGGTTTTGTGGTGGATTTGGAGTTACATTTTTTGGTGGTGCCGAGTTGCTGTTTGGTGTAGCAGAAACTTCAGGTGCTGGACTTCCAGGACCGATTGAATTTATGGCATAAATCCTGTAAATGTATGTTTTATCTGTGATGAGATTGGCGTGAGTGTATGTTGTAACATTGTTTAGCGTTGCAACCGTAGAATATGATATGTTTGGGGCAATCCTGTAATCAATTCTGTATCCAGTAATTGGCGACCCTCCATTGTTTTGGGGAGGACTCCAGTTTAGGCTAATGCTTGTAGGGGATATTGCAACTGCTGTAACTCCTACCGGCTGGTCTGGTGCTTCTATGGTTTGAGCAAATGATTGCCCAAAAAGAAAGATAACGCTTGTCCCAAGTATTACAGATATTACTAGTATGTCTACAAAATGGCCTTTTTGATAATTTTCAGTATCTCTATCAAGTCCCAGCAATATCATAATCTTGTTTTTTATCGTTGATAAATTGTATAGGGGAAGTTTTTTGGATCAATCCATGAAAAGAATTTTGACAAAAATATAATATTGGGTACGGTACTTGGCAAAATATGGCATGAGCCAAATCTGGAGTTTTATTGTTATTGTGATTGAGTTTGTTTCAACACTCAGATGTCATATACCTTTTAGTCAAATCTACAAACACCCAACTTTATTTTCAATGTATGATTTTCTAAAACTACGGACAAATATTGTACATATGATGGTAGTAAAGTAGACGACTCTCTGAGCAAACTCTGTAAATTATGCGGATATGTGTATTGCCAAGATCATCTCTTGCCCCAGAGGCACAAGTGTACGATGCTTCAAAATGTGGAATATGTCAAAGCTGACTTACTTCAAAATGATGCTCAACTCACATCTGATAGCAAGTCACAAGAAATGTCTATAGACGTAAATTCTGTTGCAAGATCTAATGTTGAAAAAGTAAATGTATTGACTACCTCTCCCATGGCAGATTCATCTTATTGGTTATCTGACTGTCTGAATGATGCACAAAATGTTATAGTTGAATATCATGATGAAAAACCTGATGACGTGAATTTTGTGGACTGTGCAAAATTTTTTGCAAATAAGAGTTTTGATGTGAAAATACAAAACAACGGAAATGCTTCAGGTGACATTAATCTGATACGGGATCTACCTAGTCAACCATCATACAAGATATGTGTTCATGATCTATTCCGAAGCAATACTAGGGATAATCGCAGAATGGTGACAATCATACTTGTTCATCACCTATTGCATGCAATTCATCCTTCAAAAATACATGATTCTGTAATTGGGAAAAAAGGAATCAATAAGTTAGAACATGAAATTGCAAATAGAGCGAGTTACCATGATGCACTATTGAACCTTGAAAGTCTACATCAGAGTGGAAAAGTACATTATTGTAACGTCTGAATTTAATATTTTTTCTTTAGTTCTTTTAGCGCGTCATATTCTTCTTGAGGAGTCTTTTTGCTTGACTTGGTACCGGGTTTGTTTCTTGGCCTTGATCTTACCATGCAATCACAACAGTTGCAATACAAATCAACAGTATCTTCGGTTGCAGGTTTGTTTTCTTTGTCATGACATGCTTCCCGTGACATGAAGACTCCGCAGATTTGACATCGCACTTGGCCTGACAGGTAACGACTAGAGCCATCTCTTGGTTTTCTAACCTTATACTCCTTGCATATTTCTTTACAAATACCTCTGTCTTTGTTCATAGGTAACTCTTAGCATGGCAGAATAAATTCTCATGCATTGATTTGATTTTGTCTATTCTATTGTAAGGCAGCAATCTAGGCAGATTTGGATGGAGTCTACTAGGTGATGGTTTCGCAATTTGGACACGTAATCATGTCGTAATGATATTTTTTTACCTTGCATATGCTCAATGTCTAAAGAATTTCATTAAATGTTAAAATTAATTTTTTATCATGATTTGATCATAAACATTTGGTATTTTGAAAATTGCCTCTCACTGGATATTTTCCAGGTATTTCCCAGTCAACTTACATGTAATATCCATTATTTCCTCCACATCAATTGGTTTTTCAACAATTATGTTTGCTTTACAATTATCTAATAATGCCTTTTCTTGGTTTGAACCTGTGACCAAAACTATTTTTCCATATGGATCAAACTCTCTAATCTTGCTTAATGCATAAAATCCATCATGCCCTGGCATTTTTGCATCAAGAAAAACAATGTCTGGTCGATGTATTTGGTACAGCCATACTGCTTCTTCTCCATCTGCTCCCGTTCCTGCTACTCGAATTCCTCGAATCTCGAGAATCTCTACGAAAAGATCTCGTAATTCCTTATTGTCATCAATGACTATGGCACTGATTCTGGTATTGTACTTGTTTTGTTGTTCTTGGGTTATGTCTGGCACTAAACTTTGGTATAAGTTTCATGTTATATTAGATCCGTATTATTTTTAATGAACAAACTGGGCACAAATTCATCAACTTTTGGAAAGTAAATATTTTCTACAGGTTTGTTCATACCACAGAAGCTACTAGTTTATTGATACATTATAGATAAATTCTGTATACATGATACGCTTTCTTTTTATCTTTTTGCTGGAAATTATATAGTAGATTAGAATGATACGAAAATTCAGTACAAAACCCCCTGCAAAAACTAAGATTCTCATACTTGGCGGAGGATTTGCTGGAAGTAATGTACTACGTGAAATACAAAAACAATTCAAGAAAAATGACATTGAAATTACTCTGGTAAGTCAGGATAACTTTTTCTTGTTTACTCCTATGCTACCCGAGATTTCATCTGGTATGCTCCATGCAAGCGATATTACAAATCCGATACGATCTTTTTGCAAGACTGCAAACTTTTGTCATGCAAAAATTCGTTCAATTGATGTGGACAACAAACATGTTTCTGTAATCCGAATATTTGATCAAAAGGAAACTGTATTGGAATATGATTATCTTGTACTTGCTCTTGGTAGTAAAGATAACTTTTTTGGAAATATAAACATAGAAGAATTTGCATTTACAATCAAGACACTAGAAGATGCTATAGCAATCAGAAATCATATAGTGAGTGTTTTGGAATGTGCAGACCAAGAAAGGGATCCAATTCTCCAAGAACAACTTTTGAGATTTGTTGTAGTGGGCGGAGGATTTGCTGGAGTGGAGATTGCAACTGAAATACATCACTTTTTACTGGATGCAGCAAAAAGCTATTACAAAAATATCGATGCCGAAAAAATTCGAACTATGATTATATCTGCAAGGGATGGAATCTTGCCAGAAGTTGGCGAAGAACTTGGCAAGTTTGCACTTGATCATGTAAAAAAATCTGGAATTGATGTCATAACAAACACCAAGGCAGTAGATGCTGGAGAAGATCACGTGCTTCTAAGTGATAATACGATAATTCCATGTGCTACATTGATCTGGGCAGGTGGGGTTACAGTTGACCCGTTGATATCTTCACTCAAATGTGAGCATGGTCAATCAGGACGCTTGGTTGTAGATCAATACATGAGGCTAAAAGACTATCCCAATATCTTTGCATTAGGAGATTGTGCTAATCTGGTTGACAGTAAGAACAATACTGTATACCCTACAACTGCACAGATTGCGATAAGACAGGCTAAACTAGTTTCAGAGAATTTGATTGCAGATGTAACTGGCAAGCAAAGTTCGATGAAGCCATTTCTATATCATAACAAAGGTGTGATGGCTACAATTGGTAAACGCACTGGTGTTGCACTTGTTAATGGAATGAAAATGCATGGATTTGTTGCATGGGTTTTATGGAGAACATTCTATTGGTCGCACTTGCCAACTCGTGAAAAGAAAATCAAAGTTGGATTTGATTGGTTGTTGAGTTTGATCTTCCGTGCTGATATAATGACTGTGGGCTTTATCAAGAAAAAGACTTTGAGTAGGTTAGAAACTCCGATTTATTCTGCAATAGAACGTGGTATAGATCCATCTCAAAACATATCGTATCTTTGAGTAGATCATGTTATATTGGTTTTATTTCATATCATGACCAATGAAGACGCTTCTTGTAAAATATACTCCACGAGAGAAAAGGTCTACCAGCAAAAAATTGTTGGATGCGTTTAGAGGTGAAATAAAAAATTCTGAAATTGAAGTTATTGATCTTTATATTGATGTTCCTGATATGTTCAATGTAGAAAGCATAGGTGCATATATACACAGAAACTATCTAAAAGAAGAACTTTCTACTGAACAAAAAAAAGTTCTAGCAAAAATGGATGCCATGACCAAGCAAATAAAATCTGCAGATGTAGTTGTTATGGCTTTTCCAATGCATAACTTTTCCACACCTGCTCCTGTAAAGGCATGGTTTGATTCTGTCATGTTAAAGGGTCAGACATGGGATGCTGCTGATGGAAAATATTTTGGTCTGATGGGTGGTAAAAAAGCTCTGATACTTGTCTCATCTGGAGGTTTTTACACTGACTCGCCCATGATTTCCTGGGAACATGCTCTGTCTCTTGCCAAGATTGAATTTCAATTCATGGGATTCTCAGACATCAGAGGAATACTGAGCGAGGGCATGAATGCAGGGGATGAAATTCAGTCTGAAAATCTTCGTAAATCAATTGATGATGTAAAAAAAATAGCAAAAGAGTGGTATGCAAACTAGTTGAATCTTTACCCGATCTCTACTATGATGTGTTTGCCTACGTTCTAGTGGAAGATATCTTTCTATCTAAACCAGGGAAAATTTTCCTTATCTGCTTCCTTTGGAAATTCTTCTATGATTGCCTGGGCCACTTCAGTGTGGTTATATGTTATGTGTCGTAAAAGTTTCCTTGATCCTTCATCTGTAGGAAAGCTTTCATTTAATTCTCTGATCAAATCCTTACATTCTTTGCATGGGTTAAACTCTATGTAGAATTTCATATTTTACGCTCTCATGGTATGTTGGAACGGACCATTATTACTTGACTGTGGATTGCAAAACTTGGTCACACCAGGTGATCGTATATAACACTAGATTATTTTTTATCCCCCTGTGGCAGAATAATGTGTATGGCGTTTCGGGTTATTGGTATTGGCTCAAGTCTTCGTGACAATGCTTCTAGTACCAGAGCATTGTCTACCGCACTAGACTTTGCAAAAAAATATGGTGCAGAGACAAGACTGTTAGACCTTAGGCAAACTAGGTTACCATTGTATGATCCAGTTGAAAACAAGTCAACTCAGGATATACAACAAGCACAAGATGATGTACTGTGGGCAGATGCCTTAATTCTTTCAACACCTGATTATCACGGTTCAATGTCTGGTGTAATGAAAAACTTTCTTGATTATTTTTGGGCAGAATTTGCAGGGAAAACTTTTGGGTATATTTGCTCATCTCACGAAAAAGGTTTGACCGCAATGGATCAGATGAGAACTGCAGTAAGACAATGTTATGGATGGAGTATGCCATATGGAGTCTCTGTCATAGACAGCGATGATTATATTGATGGAAAAATAAATCCAAAACTAGAATCAAGACTTGACATGTTGGCAAGAGATCTGGTTGTTTATGGAAATATCTTGCGCCAACAGTTTGTAAAAGACTTGGGCGATTCTAGCACTACCTTTGCATCTAGGTATAGAAAATAGCCTCAAAATTGTTGTTGTTATCATTGCATGTTTTTATTTTACAATCAAGACTGGACATTTGGAATGCTGAGATACTGCGTTTGCAACACTTCCAAGCAACATTTTTTTAAATCCGCCAAAGCCGCGTGAACCCATTACGATTAGGTCCACATTGTGAGCATCCTCATATGTTACCAATGAATCTGGAACTGATCTTACTTCTAATACATCAATTTTGTATTGTATTTTTAGTTCCTTTAATCTTGGTTCTAGAGATGATAATGATTTCAGTGCATCTTCTTTTAATAATTTCATAGTCTCAATGTATGCAGTTCCGAAATATGGCTCTGTTGGAACCTGCATCAAAACACATGTAACTATGCTGACACTTGCATTGTATTTTTCTGCAAGATCTATTGCATACTCAAATGCATGGTTTGCAGACTCTGACTTGTCATGTGGTACCATTATGTGTTTTATCATAAAATTATTTGACCTGTATGTGATTTAAACGATTTTTAAAACTCGTTATATCATGTTTATCGAAATTGTAGATTTGATCGCAGTTCGAGCATTTGTCAAGATTTATTAGAATATTATTTTACAGTATCTCTATGTTATTTGGAGTCTTTGCAGTTCACAGTCCAGATCTGTGCCCCCTGAACAATAAAGATAGCAAGAAGATCTTCCTTGGAATTCAAGGAAAAATAAAGACAACTCAAAAAAAATTCAACATACAAAAAGTAATGGGCTTTTACATGTCAGTTCTTGAGCATGAGTGGATAATAATTCTGGATGCGAAAAGCGCACATGATATAGAACAGATGTGCATAACAGTGGGAATATCTACGACAAGTACCATAAAGATTGTGCCTCTAAATGATCTGCAAAAGGTAATGGATTCTCTAAAATAACAGATCGTATTTTAGATCTCTTTGAAATTGTTTATCATCTGAGCAGTCATTGTTGCAAATGCAATTGGGATTATCTTTTTTGTACATGTGACTATGATCACATATTTTCTATATGGGAAACTAAACATGATGATATCCTCCTTGTCTGAATGATGATATCTGATTGGTCCATAAAGGTCGCCTAATTTTGATCCCATTGAAATATCAAATGTGTATTCCATTTAGTGAATGTCATTCCATTTATCAAGACTTGGTTGTATGGTACCCTGTGAGTTATACTGTGTAAAAGTTTTCCTGTCTTGTCAAGTATGGCAACAGAGCGAATGTTTCTGTCAGTATCTAATATGGACTTGCAGAGAGGTCTAGTTTTATTGTCTTTGTTATGACCATATCATGATCCAATGATGCAATTGTGATGAATACTTGATCACTTGCAGGTGCGCCACGCGTGTTTTTTACTATTTTTTATAAAACTTCTTCAAGGCCATGGTTATGTTTTGTTGGATCTTCTTGTCTCCGATATTTGATATTATGTTGTCATAATGCAATTGTTTTCTAGGTATGGTATTTGCAATTGCAATTGCTGCAGCATATAGTATCTTGGTCTCTATCTTAGATATGCGATGGTCCAAGATTGCTCTCATAATATATGGAAAAACCAACGCATTGTTTACTTTATTGTGAAATTGATAGCTTCCTGTTGCAACAATTCTTGCACCTGCTTTTTTTGCCAAGTCTGGATTTATCTCAGGCTCTGGATTTGTAAGTGCAAAAACTATGGAATCCTTTTTCATGCTTTTGATCATCTCTTCTGTTACTAGATTGCTTATTCCAGACACTCCGATGAAGACATCGGCGTTTTTTATCACATCTGCAAGAGTACCTTTTTCCTTTCTTGGATTTGTATTTTTTGCAATCTCGCTTTTGTATGAATTCATGTTTTTCTTTCTTCCGCTATAGATTGCGCCTACCGAATCCACTGAAATGATGTCTTTACATCCTGCAAATCTTAGCAAGTCTGTAATGCCTACGCCTGCAGATCCTGCTCCTGCAACAATTATCTTGACTGACTGCAGAGGTTTTTTAACAAGCCTTAATGCATTGAGCAGTGCTGCTAGGGTCACTACTGCAGTACCATGTCTGTCATCATGAAATACTGGAATTGAAATCTTTTTTTGTAACTCTTTTGATATTTCTAAAACTTTTGGTGATTCAATGTCTTCTAGATTTATTGCTCCGAATGCTGGTTCAATTGCAATTATAGTTTCAATTATTTTTTTCTTGTCTGTTGTACCAAGACAAATTGGAAATGCTGTGATGTCAGAATATTGTTTATACAGTATTGCCTTTCCTTCCATTACGGGCATTGCAGCATATGGGCCAATATTTCCAAGACCTAGAATTCTTGTACCGTCTGTTACAATTGCAACATTATTTTTTTTTGAAGTTAAAACATATTTTTCTTCTGGGTTTTCAAACACTCTTCTTGATACTGCTGCAACACCTGGTGTGTAAATGAGCTGAATTTCCTTGATGCTGAGCTTGCGTGATTTTGGACCTAAGAGTATTTTACCGTTTAATTTCTTGTGTAGTGCAATTGATTTTTTAGCAATATTTTGGGATGTAGTCATAGTATGATTTCTACCGCCTTGTTATTAAAAATTAAAAATGAATTGTGCCGTATTTGTAAAAAAGGAGAATGTGAAACAAAAATTAACAAATTTAGAAAAAGGATAAAGACCTTTTGCAGGTCCGATTATTTTATTTCTTCTTTGCTTTTGCTTTTGATTTTGCTTTTGGTTTTGCTTTGGCTTTTGCCATGAATAATTGCTTCCGCTATCGGTATTAAGCATAATGAAATGAGCGAATGATCGAAAAAGAGTCAAATTTTTGACATCAAAAACAAATTTCGAGCATTTTTATTGAGTGTCATAAGATCTACGATCAGAAGGAGGTGCAACGATGAGTTACAACGATAGAGGCAGCGGCGGTTACGGCGGACGATCAGGCGGAGGTTACGGCGGCGGCGGTCGAAGATTCGGCGGCGGTGGCGGTAGAAGTTTTGATAACAGCCCAAAACCAGTAGAAACCGGAAAGGAA